>JAEZRB010000154.1 GCA_023412975.1 Bacteroidota bacterium
AAACATTGTGACATCGACCGGTGCAAAACAAAGTCTGGCCAATGTATTGCTTGCCCTGGTCGATGATGATGATGAAGTGGTGATCCCAACGCCTTACTGGGTTACCTATTCTGAGCTGGTGAAAATAGCCAGGGGAAAAGTGGTGGAAGTGCGTACCTCGCTGGAAAGCGGGTTTAAGATATCGCCCGAACAACTGGAGGCAGCGATTACCGACAGAACAAAAGTGTTTATGTTCTCTTCACCCTGTAATCCCTCTGGTGCGGTGTATAGTAAAGCTGAACTGGAAGCGTTGGCGAATGTTTTCCGCAAGCATCCGCATGTGTTTATCCTGGCAGATGAGATTTACGAGTACATCAATTTCGTAGGCAAGCATGAAAGCATCGCCCAGTTTCCTGATTTAAAAGATCGGGTGATCATCGTAAACGGGCTGAGTAAAGGATTTGCCATGACCGGCTGGAGACTTGGTTATATTGCGGCTCATGAAGAGATTGCAAAGGCCTGCGAAAAGATCCAGGGACAGTTTACCAGCGCGACCTGTTCGATCACGCAAAAAGCAGCCGTTACTGCTTTGACAACTGACCTCAGACCTTCTCTGGAAATGACCAAAGAATTTACGCGCCGTAAGAAACGCGTGATGGAATTGGTAAAAGATATACCTGGCGTAATTTGCTCGGAGCCTGATGGCGCGTTTTATATTTTTCCTGATATGAGTTATTATTTTGGAAAATCTGACGGGCAAACTACAATTCAAAATGCGGCGGATCTTTCGATGTACCTGCTCAATACTGCACACGTTTCATCAGTGATGGGGGATGCGTTTGGTGAACCCAGGTGTGTGCGTTTTTCGTTTGCGAATAGTCTGCCGAATATTGAGAGGGCATGGGTGCGAATTAAAGAGGCATTGGCAAAGTTGAAGTAATTTTTTTTGGGCCGGGAAGACCTCAATTTTTGGGCCGGGAAGACGGTAGGACGGGAAGTATTTTATTGAATGTTTACGTAGTGATGTTTTTAAACTTTTGGACCAGACAAATATTAAGCGAGCGGTTTGTAATAATCTTTCTCACCGTCTTCCCGCCTTACCGGCTGCACTCGGACCAGCATAAACCGTCCTGACGGGACGGATGCATCAAAACGAAATTTATTGCTACCCATAAAGCGTCCTGATGGGACACGAAACGGGTGAAGAAGCCACGAATTGCACGAATAACACGAATTGGAATACCGGCAAAATATAATTTCATATTTAATAATCCAATCCCGTTTCAAGACGCAACTACTTTCTCCCGTAGGGAGGTTTTATGGGTGAAGAAGCCACGAATTGCACGAATAACACGAATTGGAATGCCGGCAAAATAGAACTTCATATTTAATAATCCAATCCCGTTTCACAACGCAACTACTTTCTCCCGTAGCGAGATTTTATGGGTAGAAAACCCAGACCAAAAAGACGTCCACATCCCATCGGGACGTTTTATGCAGTATTCTTTTATCTAGGTCATTCACCGATGAAATTTCCTATACAATCGGCAGAGATTTACAACAAATCATTTGGACAACATCGGACAAACCATTTCTCACCGCCTTTCCGTCTCCCCGGCTATTTCCAAAGATTAATATAATATTCATCTTACCGCCTTTCCGTCTCCCCGGCTAATTCCAAAGATTAATTTAATATTCATCTTACCGCCTTCCCATCTCCCCGGCCAAACTCAAAAGCCTGCTATGCAATGCAAGTACCTGTGGAATGAGCAATTGCTGTTCGTCGTTAACCAATACGGAATCGCAGAGTTTCATCTTTATATTCTCATCAAGCTGCCGGCTCATGCGTTGCGCCACTTCTTCACGTGTGATGCCATCACGCTGCATGATACGTTGTATACGAAGGGGCAGGGGGGTGTACACCCCGATCACGTGATCAAGGAATTCAACTGATCCGCTTTCAAATATTAGGGCTGCTTCTTTAATAGTATAAGCTGTTTTCTGTCTTTTCATCCATTCATTTGCATCCCTAATGGTCGCAGGGTGAGTGATCGCATTCAGCTTTTCGAGCTGATCTTTATCATTAAATACAATGGATGAAATATAAGCCCGGTTAAGCCTCCCATCTTTGTAGCTCCCGGGACCAAAATGCGCGATGATCGCGTTCTTTACATCTTCATCATCATTCATCAGTCGCTTTGCAGCTGTGTCTGCATAATAGACGGGAATACCCAGCAATTCAAATATCCTGGCTACTGTAGTTTTTCCGCTGCCAATACCGCCGGTTATTCCAACTCTTAACATATACTGCAATAAAAAATTCCAAATTCCGGGCATTATTAGCTGCCAGGAATCTGGAATTTACTATTAGTTGTTCAAATTTTATTTCTTTTCACCAGTAGCAGGCTTATTCAGGGCTGCTGTCCAGTCCATGCTGATGGCTGATTTTTCAATTTTCAGATAGCTTCCGGGATTGATCTCGATGCTAAGTGTTCCGTCCTCGTTTACCTTGTTTATTACGCCATGAATTCCGGCGATGGTCACGACTTTATCACCTTTCTGCAGGTCTTCTATAAACTTCTTTTGGTTCTTGGCTCTTTTCGCCTGCGGGCGAATAAAGAACAGCCAGAAAACAAGGATCATCAATCCTAAAAATATAAACTGGAAGCCGCCCATTCCGCCACCAGGTTGGGCAGTTTGTAAAAAATACATGTGGTTCATTCTTTTCTTTTTTTATTATTCAGTTGTGATATCTACTTTGAAACTGAGTACCGTTACGCTTTCCGGGCTGGTGTTAGCCGTTACATGAACGTCTTTTTGTGTGACACCCGCCGGTCGGCCCCTACTGTCAAATTTAGCGCGGATCACACCTTCTTCTCCCGGAGCGACAGGTTTTTCGGGTTTTTCGGGAACGGTACAACCGCAACTAGCGGAAACATTTGCGATCACCAGGTTTTTGTCGCCGGAATTCTTAAAACGATAGCTTACTTCAACCACCTGGCCTTCTTTTACTTTTCCGAGGTTTTGCATGGTCGAATCGATCCATTGTATGCTCGTGAAATTGGCCGAGTCTTTTGTAGCTAATTCCTTTTCTTCCTGCGTCAATGACCCGCTATTTTGATCTGCCGACTGGCAGGCAAACAGCCCTGCTGCCAGCAGTGCAAATAGGATTTTTTTCATAGTTCGAAAATTTGAGAATTGCAAATGTAAAGGTTAGTTGAATGGTGTACAAGTTAAAAAAACGCGGAAATGCTGTTTTATCAACTCTTCAGCTTGTCAGCTTTTTTGTATTGCGTTTTCTGCATGGTGCCCTGCTGCACCAGTTCCTTATGTATATTATCGAGAATACCATTTACAAACTGGCCACTTTGAACGGTACTATAGTCCTTTGCCAGGTCAATATACTCGTTGATCGTAACCTTGGGCGGTATTGTTTCGAAATACAGGAACTCTGCGAGTCCCATTTTCATGAGCAGCATATCCAGCACCGCGATACGCTCAGGATCCCAGTTCTTTAGCTTGGGTGTAATGATGCCCTGCAGGTGATCAGCTTTATCCAGCACGGTTTGCAGGAGGCTTTTTGCAAATTGTTCCTTATCGGCGCTTAGCAGTTCCCGGAAATTGAATGAGCCCGGTTTTTGAATATAGCCCGCGAGGATCTGCACGACCATTTCCCCATCATCATTCCAGTCTGAAAAATTTTCTTCCATGTGTGACACAAATACCTCGTTGGCGAGCATCATATCATTGAGAATAAACTCCATGATCTTTTTCTCTTCCGACTTTTCCCTGGAAGGGGTGGCGATATAATTTTTATACGTCGGTGTTTCTACCAGTTCCAGGTAGATCTTCCGGATCAGCTCTATGGAATCGCCCTGCGACTGTCTTAAAATATGCTGGGGCTTTTCAAGCGTGAACTGCTCTTTAACCGACTCATCTTCGAGGATCTTCCAAAGCACTTCATTGCCTGCGATCTTGGTATTTACGTTGAGATCTTCAGCTGTTGGCAGGTGTTTGCTCGCCCGTTTGTGGGCTTCGGTTTCGGCGTAACGGGCAATTTCGGTAAGAAACCAGGTGAGATAAACCAGGAGGGAACGTGTCTGGTTAAAATGGTTCTGTAGTATCTTCTGAGGCTCCCCGGGTTTCAATAGATCCTCAAGGGTTTCTACGGTGTAGAGCGTCTGCATCACTTTTACCCGGATATTTCTTCTACTGATCATTGCTGTAAGAACTATTTGAGGCTGCGAAGATAAGGGATTTGGCCAGCAGTGGGGAAAGGGCCGATGGTGGTAATCAAAAAAAATCTTATCTTTTGTTTTCTCCGTATGCAACAGAATCAGAATTTTGTAAGGAACTTTATGTTTCCGGGGACCGACATATGAAAATACAGGCTATTTCAGATAATATTTCAGGTTACCAGTTGTTAGAGGCTTTACCAGCAGCTATTTATACTTGTGATGCGATGGGTTTTATCCAGGTTTTTAATACCGCTGCTGTTGAATTGTGGGGAAGGAAACCCCGGCCGGGGGTAGACAAATGGTGTGGCTCATGGAAGATATTCAGGCCCGATGGTACTCCCCTTCCGCACGACGAGTGCCCGATGGCGAGGGTATTGCAGGAAGGGATCGTGATCGAGGGGGAGGAGATCATTGTAGAAAAGCCAAATGGTGAAAGACGTCATATCATGCCATACCCGCGGCCTATATTAGACGATTTGGGTAACGTTAACGGCGCAGTCAATATGCTTATAGATATTACAGCATCTAAACGGATGGAAAAAGATATAGCGCACTTTGCAGCTATCGTGCAATCATCTGAAGATGCCATCATTAGTAAAACACTGGAGGGAATCGTCACCAGCTGGAACCCGGCTGCAGAAAGAATGTTTGGATTCTCGGCAGAGGAAATGATTGGTAAACCAATCGTGCGCCTGATCCCTTCTGACCGCCTGAATGAAGAAGTATATATTATCAACCGGATCTCTTCCGGCGAACAGGTGGAACATTTTAATACGCTCCGGCAAACGAAAGACCGGCGACTGTTAGATATCTCACTCACTATTTCACCCATTAAAGATTCCAAGGGACGGATAATTGGCGCCTCCAAGATCGCGAGGGATATCACCAAGAATAAATTAGAGGAACAAAGGCTTATCCAAAGCGAAAGAAGGCTGAATGAGCTGGCCAATGCAATGCCACAGCTGGTGTGGATCAATGATGCAGAAGGAAATACGGTTTATTTCAATGACCGGTTTGAGGAATACGGAGCGGTGCCGGTTGATGTTGAGGCATGGGACCACCTGATACATCCTGATGACCTGGCTGCCACAAAGGAAGAATGGGAATTTGCCAGAAAAAGCGGTGTGAAGCTGGTGATGGAACACAGGTTCCGGCTGGCTAATGGGGAGTATCGCTGGCATCTAACCCGAAACATACCCTATCGCGACGAGCAGGGAAATATTACAAAATGGATCGGCACATCAACGGACATTGATGACATGAAACGCATGGCATTGCGCAAAGATGATTTCCTTTCTGTTGCCAGCCATGAGTTGAGAACACCTATTACACTGATCAAAGCCTATTCACAGTTGTTGCGCGATGCCTATCGCAATTCGGATGACAACTTCCTGAAGAATGCCTTGACAAAACTGGAAACCCAGTCCAATAAAATGACCAAGCTGGTAACGGACTTTTTAAAGCTCTCAAAAATAGAATCCGGGAAACTTCAGCTCACTCCTGAAAAGTTTTTTATTGATGATTTGGTCAAGGAAATATCGTCGGAGATACAATTTGTTTCTGTCAACCATAAGATCATCGTGGAAGATTCTCAAAAAGTAGGTGTGAATGCTGATAGGGAGAGGATCTCGCAGGTTATTGCCAATTTCCTGAACAATGCGATCAAGTATTCGCCAGGTGCCGACAGCGTTATAGTCAGTATAACGGCAATGGGTAACCAGGTAAAAGTGTCGATAAAAGACAAAGGCATTGGCATTCGCCCGGAAGACCATCAAAAGATATTCGAACGGTTTTACCGCGCCAAATCTACTGGTGTTCCCTTCTCGGGTTTTGGTATCGGCCTTTATATCTCTGCTGAGATCATTCGCCTGCATAAAGGTGATATCGGTGTCGAAAGCGAGTTTGGGAAAGGTTCCACTTTTTACTTTACATTGCCGATAGAAGAGTAATCCTTATTTTTAGCGAAATAATTATAGATGCGCAAGAAAGTGCTGATTTATGATGATGACACCGATTTGCTGGAAGTATGTTCGCTCATTCTGCAATCCCGCAATTTCGATGTGATCACGAAGGACAAGTGCACCACAATATTAAACGACCTCGAACAACACCAGCCGGATGTGATCCTCATGGACAACTGGATACCGGATATCGGCGGCGTCAAAGCTACCCGTATGATCAAAGATTCGGGGGAGTTCAAACATATCCCCGTTATATTTTTCAGCGCCAATAATGATGTGGGTGAAATGGCCTCTAATGCAGGTGCTGAATACTCCCTTCAAAAACCTTTTGATATCTCCGAGCTGGAAAGAATCGTGGTAAAAGCCGCGGATGCTTACATGAATGGAAACTAGAGTCGTCTGTTCTCTGTATAAAGATGTTTCCGTGATATTCGTGAGTTAAGAAACCACGGCGTACACAGCGAACACTGAGAAGTGTGAGAGCAATCATAATAATCATAACAATCCGCGTTCCCCCTTTCTCCGAACAAGAGGGATCTCAGGCTTATGGTGAATTTCTCCGTGTTCCCCGTGTCCGCCGTGGTTTATTTGTATCCCTCATTTAAATAACCCCGGCGCAAACCAGGCAACAAAAAAACAGGACCCTGTAGAATCCAGGATCCTGTGAATATCGTATAGCCAGCGCTCCCTTTATTCTTTTACAAACCTCAGCACACCGGTATTTGAACCTGCGGTGTAGCGAATGAAATAGACTCCGCTTGACAAATGGCCGACCGGGATACTCTTCCTGCTTTGAAGATCACTGATCGTTTCACGATGAAGGGTCTTCATATCCGCGCTGAATATTTCGATCTCAGCTTTGCCGGTCAGCTTACCGAAATCAATCGTTACTGAATGTGTAGCCGGCACCGGGTAAACCACGGGTTTGCCAGCGATCGGGTCTATTTGAAGTGAAATAATCTTGCTGTATTCAAACCTGCCATCCAGGTCGGTTTGTTTCAGGCGGTAATAGTTAGTTCCTATTGGAGGGATAAGATGTGTAAATTCATAATGCTGTACCGTCTCTGCATTGCCCTGCGATGCCACCCATCCGATGCGGGTGAAGTCGGTACCATTGCGACTGGTCTCAATCTCAAAACCACGATTATTATTTTCTGAAGCAGTACTCCAGTTGAGGACGGCATTCCGGTTATTATCGATCTTTCCAGTAAAGGAAGTAAGGACAACGGGGAGGATCGCACCGCCGTCTACCAGGAAGAATCTGGAGAAACCGGTAAAACTAGCCGTGAAAACAGTGGTTCCGGTACCAAGCGTTGTTACGGCTGGTGTGATCAGGATCGTGTTGCCGGGGTTTGACAAGGCAACAGAGGCTGCCGATGTTCTCGCCAGTCGGAGTGTAGCTGGATTTTTACCCGCCAGTTCGGCATTGGTAAAATAAAACGAAACGGTATACGAAGTAGTGCCGCCATTCGAAATAGGTTCTACGTGGAATACTTTACCGGAGCGCTCACCACCCATATAACTCTGCCAGGTAGTGCCTGCTTCTTCCAGGCTGGAAGAAACACAACCAAGCGATGCATCCACATCGGTGAGCCTCATCATCAGGCGGTCATTGTTCGAGTAGAAATAATCGCTGCTGGATGTACCAATATGCAGGCTGGATACAGAAGCGAGTATTGTTTCTATCTCAGTGCCCACAGCGTTATTACCAAGTTGAATGATCGGTTTGCGCCCCATACTGAAGACGCTGACCGAAGTAAATGACTGCGCGCAGCTGATGCCATTTTGGAAATACATATTCCCCTGCGAAGCCGTACCACCGTCAACAAATGTCCTGATTACATCAGGGCTATTGCCAGCATCAGCAACACCATTATCGAAGCAAATTTCAATAGCCACACTGCTCAGCCCATCCCAGGCAAAAGGTGTGGAGAATACAAAATTGTTCCAGCCGGCAACAGTGGAATAAGAAGCCGAGTTGTACACTGTTGTCATGCCACCCACAACAGATACACTGCCATCGTATAGGTACTCCAGGTCGGTTTGTGCCATACGTATAGTGAGATTGGTAAATGGTCTTGTACTCAATTTTGAATGAACAAATAATTGCAATGATGTGAGGTTGCCGGGCACAACACCTGCATCAATCAATTCACTCGCTTTATACAGGTATTGGGCACGCTGGCTTGTAACTCTTGCATCAAAGGGTGTTGAGTTAACTGTTGAACCAGCTACACCGATCGCATAGGTGCCCGAAGATGTACCATTGGGAGCAATATCATTATCAGTGAGGCTAATGGTGAAAGTAGGTGTCGTTGATCCTTTGGATGCATCGCCACCACCGTTATTGACTGTAAAATCAATGATGATATTTTCTGCCGGTTCTACATCGTAGTCGTCAAAAATCCTGACGGTAAAACTTTGCGCAGCGGTGGAACCTGCGGCAAACGTCAACACATTGCTCGGAGTGGTAAAGTTGCCATTAGTGGTCACCTCGTAATCGATTCCTTTAACAGCTGTTCCACCAAAACTGAGGGTTGCGGTTGCAGCAGCAGTAGGTGCCGCTCCAATCGCCATTTGATAAGTGTAATCTGTGTATCTCCGGCAACCATCCTGGGTGCCTGCCAGGCTTTCAGATCTGGATGCGGCTGACTGGCTGAAATTGATGGTCGTACCGCATGGAGTCAGTGCCAGGTTGCCGGGATCGGTCAGGCTGGCGCGGGAAGGCAGCAACAATGCGGCCTGAACACGATCTTTTTGCCCATTGGTAAAAAGCCGGTAGCAATTCGTATAGGACATGAAATTGCTTTCGGTATTGATCGAATAATTGTTCGGACTTGCACAGCCATTGGCGCCGGTACGGCAGGAAAAATTGAATAAACCCGAGACAGTGTTATAGTTTCTGGAAATAGGGTCGGTATCACAGACCTGGTCGCCCTGCGTGGCGCAGTTTGTATTTGTTGGACACTGGGCATCGTTATTTGATCCCTGGAAAGGATGGTATAGACCCAGTGCATGTCCCACTTCATGGGGTAGGGTCTTACGTCCGGTTTGCATTTGTGTGGCGAGCATCACCGTACCGTCGAGGTTTGATGATGCGCCCGGGAAATAAGCAAACCCGGCTGTAAATTGACCTGATGTACCATCAGCGCCATCAATCTTGTTCACTACCCAGATATTATAATATTCAGAAGGGTTCCACCTGGCCAGGTTTTTCATGGTCAGTTCAGGGCAACCGTCAATATTTGCTGCGTTAATACCATTGGCCACATAGTTGGGCAGGGCAGAAGCATCTACCCGGTTGATGCCGTTAGTCGCGCCACAGGAGGGTGTTCGTTGTGCCAGGGCAAACTGCACTTCCATATCCACTATTCCTCCGCCTTCGATTGGTTCTATCATTCCGGGATAGGTACCTGAGTACACCTGGTTGAGGTAATCGATGGCGCCCATGATCTGGGCATCAGTGGGATTGTAAATTGTACCCACAGCTCCGCCGGTATGCATGACGTGTACGACTACGGGGATATAAATCGTTGACAAGGTTTTGGTGGCACCGGGTCTCATCGACTTGCGGGCTTCAATATGTTTGCGGATGACAGCGTCATTGTCTTCTACCAGTTTGGCAAAGACGGCATTCGATTCAATAAGGGAATTGTGTTTCAGGTCAAAAGCGCAGGGAGCTTGGGCGTGGAGGCGGCTAAGAAAGCAAAAAAGGATCAGCAGGCCGGACAAGACTGGTTTTTTCATAAGCGGATTTTAGGAACGTCGTTTTGGTAAACTGCTGATTTGGAATAATATACAACCTTTATCTCACAAACTCGTTTTAATCAACTTGGTTTGCCGTAACCATTAACGAAAAGCACCTGCCGATTAGTTTCTATTATAAAACAATTTTTTTAAGCAAAGGGCCATTGGTTTACAGAACACTATCTGCCAAAAAATGAAAAATTGACACGGGCGGAATCGGGAAATCCTGACAGGGTTTTCAAAAATTTCAGGCCTGCTGCCGTAAACTGCAATTTTTTCACGATTTGCCGCAATGGCATGGTTATTAAGCTACCTTTGCCGTCCCAATAAATTCCGGTGCAAACCGGTTGGGTTACTATTCAAAAAACAAAAATCAATACAATTATGGCCAAGAAAGTAAACGTTACCCCTTTGCATGACAGGGTTATCGTGAAAGCGGCAGCAGCCGAAGAAAAAACTGCCGGTGGTATCATTATCCCCGATACAGCAAAAGAAAAACCCCAGCGTGGCGTGGTGATCGCAGCAGGTCCGGGCAAAAAAGACGAGCCTGTTACGGTTAAGACCGGTGACACTGTTTTGTATGGCAAATATGCCGGAACTGAGATCCAGATCGAAGGTCAGGATTACCTGATCATGAGAGAATCGGATATACTGGCAATAGTGTAAGAAGCTACGAGCTTTGAGCTGTGAGCTTCGAGCTAACTGCAATTTCAAAATTCAATTAACAAATTTTCAAATTTAATATTATGGCAAAACAGATCTTCTTCGATGTTGAAGCAAGAAATAAAATGAAAAGAGGCGTGGACACACTGGCCAACGCCGTGAAAGTGACCCTGGGTCCAAAAGGACGCAACGTGGTTATTGAGAAAAAATTCGGTGCGCCTTCAGTAACCAAAGATGGTGTGACGGTTGCAAAAGAAATTGAATTGGAAGATCCCATCGAGAACATGGGCGCACAGATGGTAAAAGAAGTAGCTTCCAAAACTGCTGATATCGCCGGTGATGGTACTACTACTGCAACTGTACTGGCACAAAGCATTATCAGCGAAGGTTTGAAAATGGTAGCTGCCGGTGCTAACCCGATGGATCTGAAACGTGGCATCGACAAAGCGGTTAGCCTGGTAGTTGAAAACCTGAGGGCACAAAGCCAGACTGTTGGCAGCGACAGCAAGAAAATTCAGCAGGTAGCCTCCATCTCTGCCAATAACGACGAAACAATCGGTAAACTGATCGCTGAGGCGTTTTCAAAAGTGGGTAAAGAAGGAGTGATCACCGTTGAAGAAGCCAAGGGTACTGATACTACCGTTGATGTAGTAGAAGGTATGCAGTTTGACCGCGGTTATGTATCTCCCTATTTCGTTACTAACAGCGAAAAAATGGAAGCAGAATTGCAAAACCCATACATCCTGATCTATGATAAGAAGATATCTGCCATGAAGGATATCCTTCATATCTTGGAAAAAGTTGCACAAAGCGGCCGTCCGCTGTTGATCATTGCTGAAGACCTGGAAGGTGAAGCGCTGGCAACACTGGTGGTTAACAAACTCCGCGGTACTATTAAAGTGGCTGCTGTAAAAGCACCGGGCTTTGGCGACCGCAGAAAAGAAATGCTGACTGATATTGCTATCCTGACTGCTGGTACAGTGATCAGCGAAGAACTGGGTCATAAACTGGAAGGTGCCGATCTTACTTCACTCGGACAGGCTTCATCTGTTACCATCGACAAAGACAATACAACCATTGTGGGTGGTAAAGGTAAAAAAGCAGATATCCTGGCCCGTGTTAACCAGATCAAGGCCCAGGTAGAAAATACAACTTCTGACTACGATCGTGAAAAACTGCAGGAGCGCCTGGCTAAGCTCGCAGGCGGTGTTGCCGTACTGTATGTAGGTGCTGCTACTGAAGTTGAAATGAAAGAAAAGAAAGACCGTGTTGACGATGCATTGCATGCGACAAGGGCTGCGGTGGAAGAAGGTATCGTACCCGGTGGTGGTGTAGCCTATATCCGCGCGGTAGAAAGCCTGGAAGCAAAAGTAAAAGGTCAGATCGCCGATGAGCAAACAGGTATGGCCATTGTACGCCGTGCACTGGAAGAGCCCATCCGCATACTGACTGCTAATGCCGGTATCGACGGTTCTAGCGTGGTACAAAAGATCAAGGAAGGAAAAGCTGATTATGGGTTCAATGCACGCACTGAAACTTATGAGAACCTGTTCAAAGCAGGTG
>JAEZRB010000245.1 GCA_023412975.1 Bacteroidota bacterium
CTTCAAACATATCCCGGTACCGGCAGCAGAGGTGGCAGCACAATTGAAAATGCCGGTTTTTGTAAAACCCAATAATGGTGGCTCAAGTATCGGTATGAGCAAAGTTGAGAAACCGGAAGACCTGGAAGAAGCCATCGCGAAAGCTTTCAAGGAAGACAGCCAGGTGCTGGTGGAAGAAATGGTTCAGGGCCGGGAGTTTACCGTGGGGGTTTTTAAAACAAAAGGCGAGATCATCGTATTGCCCATGACTGAAGTGAAAGCACACAGCGATAAAGCTTTTTTTGATTTCGAAGCGAAATATGAAGGAAAGTCTACGGAAACAACACCGGCCGAGGTTGACGAAGCCATTGCTGAACGGATCAGGGAAGCAGCGAGGAAAATATATGCCGTATTCAATTGCAGGGGTGTGGTGCGCATTGATTTTATTTATAATGAGCAAAACCAAAAACCCTATATGCTTGAAATAAATACCATCCCCGGCCAAAGTGAAGCAAGCATCATTCCGCAACAGGTAAGAGCCATGGGCTGGAGCCTGAAAGATTTTTATACTAAACTTGTTGAAGAAGCGGATGGTACAAAAGTGACCGCGCAAGCCTCGCAGCTCGCTGCTCATAGCTCGTAGATTAGACTCTGAATCTTTAAAAATTAAAAAATAGCTATCTTAAAACCGGGATACAAACTAATTTACATGTTCAAATTCATCACACACCGGCCATTATGGGTCAACGTCCTGGTTGGGATCGCCATCGCGTTTATTCTTTTTTTTATTTTCGTTTTTTCGCTCAACTGGTTTACACATCATGACGAAGCCAAGGCGGTACCACAGGTAACCGGCAAATCTTTTGAAGATGCCAGGTCGCTGCTGGAGAAACAGGGATTTGAAGTGGAGATCCAGGATTCCATTTACTGGGACACAGCTAAACCCATGCAGGTACTCAAACAGGTGCCGGAGCCGGATGAACTTGTAAAGGTTAATCGCACGGTGTACCTGACCATTAACCGGGCGGTACCGCCGATGGTGGAAATGCCCAACCTCATCGGCTATAGTTATCGCAGCGCGGAAATGGTTTTGAAGAATGCGAACCTTCGCGTAGGAGATACATCGTTTAAAGCTGATTTTGCAAAGAACGCGGTATTGGAACAGCGCTATAATGGAAGTGAAATCGCGGCGGGAACACAGATACGCATGGGAAGTAAAATTTCACTTGTACTGGGTGATGGTGTAGGCGACAAACAGTTTGTCGTTCCCTCGCTGTTGGGTATGACCTATGGCCAGGCAAAATCCCTGCTCGAAGCACATGGCCTGGGTTTTGGCGCTATCATTGCGCAGGGTGTGGAAGATACCAGCAGTGCTTATATTTATGATCAGCGTCCGCGTCGCTTTGATGATGAGAAAAGATTTCGTTATATACGTCCCGGCCAGCTGATGGATGTATGGCTGCAAAAAGATAAACCGGTAATGGATACCGTCACAACGGTTACAAATGATGATTTACCAGAATAATAAACACATATAACCATGCAAAATATTACTGTTGAAGAATTAAAAAGCCGGCTCGATGCGGGTGAAAAATTGAATATTGTTGACGTGCGCGAACCGCATGAACATGCGGAATTTAATATCGGCGGCGTGCTTTATCCGCTCGGCCAGGTGCAAACCATGACAGTAGACGAACTCGAGCCTTTTAAAGACGAAGAGCTGATCGTGTATTGTCGTAGCGGAAACCGGAGCGGCCAGGCCTGCCTGATACTCGACACACTCGGTTTTAAGAATACTAAGAACCTCGTCGGCGGCATGCTGGCATGGCAGGAGAAATATAGCCGGTAGTTAGTAGTTCGAAGTTCGAAGTTCGTAGTCGCTGTTGTACTACTAACTTCGAACTACCAACTACGAACTATTATCTTCGAGCTTCGAGCTTCGAACTACTAACTACGAACTATTATCTTCGAACTTCGAACTACTAACTACGAACTATTATCTTCGAGCTTCGAACTTCGAACTACTAACTACGAACTATTATCTTCGAGGCCATCACAGTCGCACATTCAATCCCACCATAAAATTTACGCCAGCCATCGGGAAATAATAATTGTCGGCTGTAACGGTCCCGTCAAGTACATAACTGTAGGTATAACCGTTGGGTTCATATTTTTTATCAAACACATTGTTGACCTGCCCGATGATATTCCATTCTTTGAATAGTTTATTGTGCAGGGTGAGGATCACTCTTGCGTCCTGTGTATAAAAAGCATTTAGTTTACGGGCTTCGTTTTGTGTATTGTCGAGGTACTGGTCACCCACATATTTACTGATCAGGCTGATCTCCAGGTTTTTTACAGGAATAAGATTTACAGTGCCTGCTCCGGTAATGCTTGGTGAAAATGCGATGTCAGTATTTTTATGAGTGACGGCTTGCTGATCGATCCATTCCCAGTCGGCGTCATAATTATCGAGGTATTCTGTAAACGCTTTTATTTTATTCCGACTGATGCTTAGATTGGCCGTAGCATTCAGCCATGATGAAAAAACATAACCTCCCTGTAGCTCTACACCAGCGCGGTAACTATCCGGCACATTAATGCGGGTATAAGCGCCTACATCATTGATCATGCCAGTGAGCACCAGTTGGTCTTTATACTTCATGTAATAAAGCGTAGCTCCGGCAGAAAACCGGGAGTTTCTTTTTTCAATGCCCGCTTCAAAATCATGTAGGGTTTCTTTTTTTGGCTGGTTATCAAGACCAGCTTCGAAATCATCGCGGTTGGGTTCTTTATTCGCCACGGCATAGCTCAGGTAAGTCTGCCAGCCATTCTTACTATAGGATATACCGGCTTTTGGATTGAAAAAATCAAACCGTCGATTGATGGACAGACCCGGGTTGTCAGAGAACCCGTTCATTTTATGTTGCACGTGCCGGTATTGCAGATCGGCAAAAAGATTCCAGCGCGGATTAAATTGATACTGCCATTTAGAATAAAAATTAATGTCGGATTTTAATGCGTCGACATCATAATACCGGTATCCCTTTTCGATTCCATAGCGGGCCCAGGCAATATCGCCATGATGGATCCCATCGTAGATCGTCCAGCCGCCACCCAGGGTAACCGTGTGCCTGTCATTCTTAAATTGTGCTGAAAGGATTTGTCCATAGAAATAATTATCCAGCCATTTTTGTCGCACCAGGTCGGTATGGGTGATGGTGGTATCTCTCAATACCAGGTCAGGCAGGCCATATTTAGAAAATTTCTCCTCTCCCTTGTAGTTTTCATAATAACCCATGCCCCTTGTCAGGAAAGCGCCGGTATTAAAACTCCAGTTTTTATTTAAGCTGGTATTAAAAAAAAGCTGGTAATGTGTCTGGCGATAATTGTCGGTTTCGTTGTCATAAGGCTCGCCTGGTTTTTCGGTGCCGCCGGAATTGTATGTACGATCGGTTTTTAAAAGATAAGCCGGCACGCCGTTCCAGGCCTGGTAGGTTTTTTCTTTGCCTGAAAATACATTCAGTTTTAAACTGCTTTTTCCTGCTAAATAGGCTCCCGATATGTAAAAGGCCTGGAGATCACTGCTAGCCCGGTCCACATAGCCATCGCTGCTGATCCGGCTGAGACGCGCATCAAGGGTGAAATGGTTATCTATCAAACCCGTACCTGCTCTCAGGGTATTTTTCCAGGTATTGAAAGACCCATAGCTATTATTCAATTCGGCATAGGGTTTCAAATTGTTTTCATGGGTCGACAAACTGACCGTCGCTCCAAAAGCGCCCGTGCCATTGGAGGAAGTACCAACCCCACGTTGAATTTGAATAGAACTTACCGACGACAGGAAATCGGGCAGGTTTACCAGGAAACTCCCCTGGCTTTCGGCATCGTTGTAGGGGATGCCGTTCAAAGTCACGTTGATACGCGTGGCGTCGGTGCCACGGATCCGCATCCCGGTATAGCCGATACCTGTGCCGGCATCGGAACTGACCACGACGGATGGTGTCTGGTTCAGGATAAAGGGAATATCCTGGCCAAGATTGTTTTTGCCGATCTCTTTTTTGGACAAATTGGTTTTGGTGAACGGTGCTTTTTCACCCGCACGTATAGCCTTGACTTCTACGGGTGTGAGTACATAGAAACTGTCTGTTTCCTGTTGTGCAAGTAGTGCAGAGGCTGTAAATAATATACAGCCTGTGATTGCAATCCTCTTCATTTTTTTTGTTTTAGACGGTTAAAAATGAGAGGGAAATGCTGTGGAGAAAGGGCGTGACAGCCATCCTTCCCTGCGCAGGCATTACCCTGATCAGGTTTACGGGTATAATCTCAGATCATCCGGCCGAATCGGCGGGATGAACACCCCGGGAACCTGCCTGTCGTCACGACAGGCATTGAAAACTAATGGCTTTCGTAAAGAAAGCTAAAGAACTGGCCTTGTCAAAGGCGATGCAAAGTTAATGGGAAAATAAATGATAAACTGCTGTAACTTTTTTTCAGGGTCCGGCGTATTACTTCAAAATCAACAGGTTTATGAAAAAAATAATATTACTTCTATCGATCGTCGCTTTCGGCACAGCGGGTATGGCCCAGACGATCAATGATCCAAATGCGGAGGTCCGCGAGGTTAAAAACTTCAACGCCATTAATATATCCAATGCTTTTGACCTGTACCTAACCCAGGGCAATGAGGAATCGGTTGCCGTTAGTGCTTCGGAGCCAAAATACCGGGATGATATCAGGGTGGAAGTGAAAGGTGATGTGCTGGTCATAAAATATGACGGCAAGGGTAAATGGATGTCAGGAAATAAGAAGCTAAAAGCATATATTTCTTTTAAGCAATTAAATAAAATTGATGTGAGCGGCGCCTGCGATGTTTATATCGTTGGGGACTGGAAAACAGAGAACCTGAAAATGGTGCTTTCGGGTGCCAGTAATTTAAAAGGTAAAATTGAAGCCCAGAAGCTAATGGTCAACCTGAGCGGAGCCTCGGATATTACGCTCTCCGGTTCTGCAGGCCAACTGGATGTCCACGCGAGTGGCGCCAGTGATTTCAAGGGGTACGACCTGGCAGTTGAATATTGCGAAGCCAAAGCCAGCGGCGCGAGTGATATCAAGATCACCGTCAATAAGGAATTGACCGCTGAGGCCAGTGGTGCCAGCGATGTAAAATACAAGGGGACTGGAATGATCCGTGATATTAAGATGAGTGGGTCGAGTAAGGTCTCCCGGAGGTCCTAAACTCACTAAAGCTAAGTTAAAAAGCTGCTGTGGATGACTGATTCACAGCAGCTTTTTATTTTTTGTTTGGCTGCTAAGCACAGCAACCTTACATTTGCACCGCGAAGTAGAGCAGCGGTAGCTCGTTGGGCTCATAACCCAAAGGTCGGGAGTTCGATCCTCCCCTTCGCAACAGAGGCCCCGCCAAAAGCGGGGTTTTTTTTGGCCACGAATTGCACGAATTGCACTAATTGGGTCCGCACTGGTTCTGAAGTCTCATAATTGGAAATTGGACTGGTCACTTTAACGATTAAACGTCCATTCGTGTCATTCGTGCAATTCGTGGCTAATTCTGGCCACGAATGACACGAATTGCACAAATAGTGACCTCATTCGGCTTAGGTTTGTTTGATATCGAGTATGTGGCACGAAAATACTAATTAGGTATTCCTGAGAATAAAGGATGTATCTTTTACAATAAGACAGTCATTCGTGCAATTCGTGCGATTAGTGGCTAACAATGAAAACGGGTTTTGTAAACATATTTGGCAGGCCTAATGCCGGCAAAAGCACCCTGCTCAATGCATTGATGGGTGAGAAACTGGCTATTGTGTCACCCAAGGTGCAGACCACCCGGCACCGGATCAAGGCAATCATGACCGAAAAGGATTACCAGGTCATTTTTTCGGATACTCCAGGGATCATTGAGCCTAAGTACAAATTGCACGAGAAAATGATGCAATCTGTAAAAAGCGCGCTGGAAGACGCCGATGTGGCCCTGCTGATCGTGGATGTAAATGAGAACTGGGAAGAGTGTAACACTATTTTCGAAGCGCTCAAATTGAATGTGCCGGCCATCGTTGTGATCAATAAAATTGACCGTGCGGGTCCAGGCAAAATAAAAGAGGCGATAGAATATTTTTCGGGAAAGAAATATTGTAAGAATACCATTACCATATCCGCTACCAGCGGGATCAATATCAAATCATTCCTCAAACCAATACTGGAACTGCTGCCCGAAGGCGAGCCGTTTTATAGCGAAGAGGATATCAGCGACCTGCCAACCAAATTTTTTGTAAGTGAACTGATCCGTGAAAAGATCTATGAACTGGCAGAAGATGAAATTCCCTACCATACCGCGGTACTGGTGAGGGAGTTTAAAGAAAAATCGAGCCTGGTCAAGATCGTTGCCGATATCATTGTGCACCGGGAAACTCAGAAAGCAATCCTTATCGGTGAAAAGGGTAGCATGATAAAAAAGATCGGCATGTCAGCACGCGCGGATATTGAAGGGTTTCTGCAACAAAAAGTATTTTTAGAATTATTTGTAAAAGTAAAGCCCAAGTGGCGCGAGAATGACCTGCAGTTGAAGGAGTACGGGTATTAAAAAGCCACGAGCCTTGAGCTGTGAGCATTAACGTCTCACGACTCACGACTCACGACTCACAACTCCGGAGTGTACGCAAAAATTAGATTTATGAGTTTCACAGTAGCAATAGTAGGAAGGCCGAATGTCGGAAAAAGCACATTTTTCAATCGCCTGCTTGAAGAACGCAAAGCGATTGTAGATGATTTGAGCGGGGTTACACGCGACCGGCAATATGGTGTGGCAGATTGGAATGGAAAAAATTTCAATGTGATCGATACTGGCGGATTTGTTGCCGGTAGTGACGATGTGTTTGAAAAAGAGATCGCCAAACAGGTGCTTATTGCCCTCGACGAAGCTGATGCCGTTATTTTTATGGTGGATGCGCATACGGGACTTACCAACCTCGATGATTCGATGGCCCAGGTTCTCCGCCGTAGCAAAAAACCGGTATTCCTTACCGTCAATAAGGTCGATAATAACGAACGAATGCTGGAAGCCTCTGAGTTTTACAGCCTGGGATTTGACGAGGTTTTTTTTATCGCGGCTGCGAGTGGTAGTGGAAGCGGCGAACTACTGGATGCCATCACGGATATCATACCTGATTCTGCAACAGAGGAAGAAGAAGAAAAAGACGCTTTACCCCGGTTTGCGATAGTCGGCCAGCCGAACGTTGGCAAATCTTCCTTACTTAATGCGCTGGTTGGCCAGGAAAGAACTATCGTAAGCGATATCGCTGGTACCACCCGTGATACAATTCATACTCATTACAATCTTTATCAAAAGGAATTTATCCTGATCGATACTGCAGGTATACGCCGGAAGGCGAAAGTTCACGAAGACCTGGAGTTCTATTCCGTGATCCGTGCGATCAAAGCCCTGGATGAAGCGGATGTATGTATGCTTTTACTGGATGCTGAGAAGGGGATCACCGCGCAGGACCTGAATATCTTTTCACTTGCCGCGAGGAAAGGCAAAGGCATCGTGGTGCTGGTAAACAAATGGGATCTTGTCGCTAAAGAAACAAATACTGCCAAGGAATACGAAGCGACTTTGAAAAAAAGGCTGGCGCCATTTAAAGATGTGCCGGTTCTTTTTATCTCTGCCAAGGAAAAAACGCGGATATTCAAAGCGATCGAAGCAGCGCTGGAAGTGTATGAGAACAGGAAACGTAAAGTGCCAACTTCTGAATTAAACGACGTAATGCAAAAAGCGATGGAATCCTATCACGCACCGGTGGTACGAGGACATGCTATCAAAATAAAATTTGTAACACAGTTGCCTACTGCTGTACCATCGTTTGCATTTTTCTGCAATTTCCCCGACGATATAAAAACACCATATCAGAATTACCTGGAAAACCAGATCCGGGCTCATTTTGATTTTAAAGGGGTGCCGATTCGTTTGTTTTTCAGGAAAAAATAGCCTGCTGTTCGTTTAGTTTTTTGCTAATTGCGGCTACTCTTTTTTTGAAACTGGCCAGTTCCTGCTGCTGCTGGCGGATAAATATATTGTCTTTCAGGCTGCCGATGATAGTCTCCATTTCTTTTTCGGACTCGTATACCATTTTGCGGAATGGATTGGCATAATCCTTTGCCCTGGTTTCATAAATCTCGTTCACCATCCAGGTCTTGATGTCGACGGTTTGTTGCAACAACTGCAGGAAAATTTTCTTTGAAAAAGAACTGGGTTCGATATCAAGTATTTCAAGCATACTGGCGAAGGCGTGCTGGCATTTATGAAGGGGATACAGTTCACTACTTACTTTATAATACTCATGTACCTCATCCCAGCTTTTGACCTGGCCCTGGTGAATGCCTTTGACCAGCTTGTTCAATACCGGTTTAGGAACCAGTTGCCCGCCGATATTCAGCCATTCCTGCCTTGATGACCTACCCAGACTTTTTACCAGGTCTTCGATAGAGCGAAGCTTTTCTTTCTCCATATGGTTTAATATCTGCGTCACACCATAATAAATGATCAGTTTGCGGAAAAGGTGATAAGCCTCATTTGCTTTCACCAATTGAACTTTGCGGGATGAGTTTTCGATACCATCAATAAGAATCTCAGCCTGGTCAATTTCATTTTTATGGTTCAGTAATTTCCTGCCCACAAGTATTGCCTTTTCATTTGACAATGATTTGGTCCCGTTACCGCGGTACTGGTTATCGCCAACAGCTTTTTCGATCAGTTGCAGGGCATCAAAGATTTCATTTACGCTGTCGGGTGCCAGGAAATCGTATTCGAGGTATTGATTCCTGAAGGAACGTTTATCGCGGGCCTCGTATTTACCACTGTTTCTTGCCAGTGCATACATATTATATAAAAACCAATAGCCCGGCATTATGATCAGTTTATCATTTGCCACGTCATTACTGACAAGAGAAAAGGGGATGGGTATATTGAGTTCGGCCGGGTAATCGCCTTTGGCCAGTAAGGTATAGCAGGCAAATTTTGAGTTGTGCTTCAGGCTTACGCAAAGTCCCGGCCAGAAGCCACGTCCTGCAATGATCTCACCATCTGCACCACGTGAGTTGTGATTGGATCCGATCGTTGCACCTGCAGCCATATTGGTCTGGCCTTTTAAAACCGAGGCACATAAAAATGAGTTATTATGGTGCTGTTCATGTGCAGGAAAAATCAGCGAGTTCAACACCTCACAACAGGAGATGGTCGAATTATCGCCAAGAAAAGAGTTGATCAGCCTGGCGCCATACTTCAGTTGCGAATGGGAGGCCAAGATGAAGCGTACGGCCTTGGCACCATAAAACGCCTTGCAGCCGAAACCGATGATGCCATTTACCAGTTCACAACCTTCGCCGATCTGGGTAGGCGATTCGGCCGACGAGTTGATGGTAAGGTTTTTTAGTTTATTCGCACCTTTGATATAGGCATCGGTACCGATCAGTGTATCCTTGATGATCCTTGAGTTTTTGATAACCGTCCTGTCACCGATCATGCCATAATATCCCCGGCGGTTGTCGAACTTTTTCTCGGTAAACTCTTTAAATTTTTGCATCAGCACTTCATCGCTGCGGTAGCGTGTCCAGAGCCAGGCATCTGCGGCTTGCATACCATCGAAGGGCATGACGCTTCGACCAGCATTTTCATTGCATAGTTCCAGCCATATCCTTACAGATTCTTTTTCTCCTTTTTTAATAATGCCATTCCCAAATTTGGCGTGGTTGGAAACTTCGATCTCATTTACATTGACAATGATCACTTCATTGCCGATGATATAATGACTGAGGTAATTTACATTGTTGATAACAACATTATCGCCGAGATCGCAACTGATGATCGAACTGTTGTATAAACCGACAGGCAGGCGAATATCATGAAATTCGAGATAGTAAGGTTCCATTTTTCCAATCCGTACCAATCCATAGAATTTACATAGCTGCACGAGGGAACAATCAAAACCATTTGTCACCAGTACATTCTTCCAGTTATCCGAACTATTTCCATTAGCAACCAGTTGTTTGATTTCTTTGGCTGTCAGTCGACGGTATTGATTGGAATTTGGATTCTGAATATTCCTTAAGTAATATTCATCTTTCCCTTTGGGTATGTAGGTTTGATCGATGAAGTCGTATCCTAAACCGGAAATTGGTGTTTTTGTGATTTGATTCATACACGGACTGCCAGATGGGCAATGGTTTTTTACTAAAGGTTAGGTTTAAGGTCAATTAGGTACGGATGAAATACGATGGATTATTCTACCGTTACCGATTTGGCAAGGTTGCGGGGTTTGTCCACATCACAGCCTTTGGCCACACCGATATAGTAAGCCAGTAGTTGGAGTGGGACCACACTGAGCATGGGAGCCAGGATCTCATCAGCCTCAGGCACCACCATCACATCATCGGACAGTTCTTTTGAATGGTCGTCGCCTTCTGTGATCACCGAAATCACCTTACCCTTTCTTGCTTTGATCTCCTGCATATTGCTTACAATCTTTTCGTGGTATGAATCCCTGGTAGCCACAAATACGACCGGAAGTGTTTCATCAACCAGGGCAATCGGTCCGTGTTTCATTTCAGCGGCAGGATATCCTTCGGCATGAATGTAAGAGATCTCTTTCAGCTTGAGTGCTCCTTCCAGTGCCACCGGGAAGTTATAACCCCGGCCGAGGTAAAGAAAATCGCGGGCATCTTTATATTTTTCAGCAAGCGTTTTTATCTGGTCGCTGCTTTTTAAAATCCAGGCTACTTTTTCCGGGATCTCATCCAGTTCATTTAATAGATGCAGGTATCGTTCCTGCGAGATGCTTCCTTTCAGGTGAGCCACTTTCAACGCGATCATGGTCAGTACGGCAAGTTGGGCGGTAAAAGCCTTGGTGCTAGCCACACCGATCTCGGGTCCGGCATGGGTATACGCCGCACCGTGCGAAATACGTGCGATGGAAGAACCCACCACGTTCACCACACCCAGGATAATGGCACCTTTTGTTTTCGCTGTCTCGATGGCTACCAATGTATCAGCTGTTTCGCCACTTTGTGAAACGGCGATGATCACATCACCTTCCTCGACCACAGGATTGCGATAGCGAAACTCAGAAGCATATTCTACTTCCACATTAATGCGGCAAAGTTCTTCGAAGACATATTCTGCAACCAGCCCCGCATGCCAGCTCGTACCACAGGCGATGATGACGATACGCCTCGCTTTCATGATCTGTTCGGCGTATTGCTGAATTCCGCTCATCGTTATGGTACCGGCTGCTGCATCCAGTCTGCCACGCAGACAATCGTGGATGGTCCGTGGTTGTTCAAAAATTTCTTTCAACATGAAGTGATCAAAACCGCCCTTCTCGATAGCCGCCAGTTCCAGGTCCAGCTTCTGAACATAGGGCGTGATCTTTTCATTGCCGAGGTTTTTTAAGATCAGTTCGTCGGGTCTGATAATCGCGAGTTCGTAATCGTTTACATAAACCACTTCTTTTGTGTATTCCAGCATAGGGGAGGCGTCAGAACCGAGAAAATGTTCACCCTTACCTATGCCTATCACCAGTGGACTTCCCTTTCTTGCGGCAATGATGGTTTCAGGATCGGCTTCATCCATTAACAAGATCACGTAGGCACCTACAACCCTTTTAAGTGCGATACGCACAGCTTCCTCAAGGGAACAATCATTATTGGTTTTGATTTCTTCTATAAAGTTCAGGAGGACTTCGGTGTCGGTGTCGCTTTTGAATTGATACCCCTTATTGATAAGCTCGTTTTTGAGCGCGGCATAATTCTCGATAATACCATTATGGATCATGGCGAGCTTACCGCTGGCCGAGACATGCGGGTGCGCGTTGCAATCACTGGGTTCACCATGAGTGGCCCAGCGGGTATGACCAATGCCTGCATGCGCATGAAGTTTTTTGCCAACGATCGCTTCTTCCAGTTCGGCAACCTTGCCTTTTTTCTTGTAAACATTCAGCCCGTTTCCGTTTTGGAGCGCTACGCCTGTACTGTCGTAGCCCCTATATTCCAAGCGTTTAAGGCCTTTTATAATGATGGGGTAAGCTTCCCTGGGGCCGGTATATCCAACTATTCCACACATAGAGAGATTCAGATTTTAGAGCGGTAAAGATAGATATATATTTATGTTATGCAAACGGTTGTTCAGCTGCAAAAACCGGAGCTTGGTGAGGAGGATTTATTATTTACAAAATCTACAACAATGAGCCGCTTAACAGGAGGTAGGCGACAGTAAAATAGATCAATAGTCCTGTCACATCCACCAGGGTTGCGACAAATGGGGTAGAGGATGCTGCGGGGTCAGCACCGAGTTTTTTAAGGAAAAGGGGCAGCATTGATCCCATTAAGGATCCCCAGAGTACAATACCCATCAATGATAAGCCAACGGTAAAAGCGATGCGCAGGTAATGCACGCCAAATGTCTCAGGTGATACCAGGTTCCAGCCGGTTATGACGAGGATACCCAGTGTGCAAATGGTAAGACCGAGCATAAATCCTGAAAGAATTTCCCGCCGCATGATCCGCCACCAGTCTACGAGTGTAACCTCACCCAGGGCCATGGCCTGTATAATCAGGGTAGATGCCTGCGACCCACTGTTTCCCCCGCTTGAAATGATCAGGGGAATAAAGGTGGCCAGGATCACCACTTTCGCGATCTCATCCTGGAATTGCTGCATCGCAAAAATCGTCAGCAACTCGCCAAAAAACAGGATAACCAGCCAGATGATCCTTTTTTTATAAAGGCTTACGAGAGGCATTTCAATATAGGGCTCTTCGAGGGCAGAAGTACCCCCCATTTTTTGCATGTCTTCGCTGAATTCCTCTCCAGCTACCCATAGTATGTCATCGATGGTGACGATACCCAGGAGTTTATTGGTATTGCTGACAACGGGTAGTGCCACGCGGTTATTCATTTTAAAAATCTCGCTGGCAGACTCCTGGTGGTCAAAGGCGTTGAGGGCCACCACACGCTCATCCATGAGCTCAGATACTTTTTTATCCGGCGGGTTCAGGATAAACTCATTGATGCGAAGGTCATCGAGCAGCTCACCCTTCTCATTGATCACATAGATCACGTTGATCGTCTCACTGGTCTTACCATATTTGCGGATCGTAGCGAATACTTCTTCGATCGTGTTGTGCGGGTACACATATACATAGTCTGGCGTCATCAGACGACCGATACTGTCTTCGGGATAGCCCAGCAGTGACAGGGTGATCTTTCTTTCCTCTGGATCTAGTAGTTTGATCAGTTCGCGTACAGCCGTGCCGGGAAGTTCTTCCAGGAAGTCGGTACGGTCATCAGCAGGAAGTTCGTTTAGCAGCGAAGCGATCGTATTGGGAGGAAGGGTCTGGATGATCCTCTTCTGCGTCGGGAATTCAAGGATCTTGAATACGCTGGCTGCCCGGTGCACCGACATATTGGCGATGATCTGGCTTTCATAATCAGGGAATTCATACACGAGTTCCACCACATCACTGATGTTCTGATGATTCAGAAAATCACGGATCTGCAGTTTATCTTCCGTCTGGATGACAGACTGGAATTGTTCATTCAATGTGGGTTGTTCCAGCTCCAATGACATAGGCCAAAAATACGAGTACAAATTCAGAACTGCTGCACCTGCATTTGTATTGTGGTGAAATGAACGATTTTCGTGCCTGATTCTTTAAACTATGATTTTGCCTTTTATTTTTATCGCCCCGGCTGCTGATATGGGCAGGGGTGTATTCACCTCCGAGCCAATTGCAGCCGATACGATCATTGAGATTTCCCCCGTGATCGTCATGACCGCCGAAGACAGGCTGTATCTCGATAAGACCCTGCTGCATGATTATATTTTTGAATGGGGAGGTAAGAAAAAGCAATGTTGTATGGCGCTGGGATATATTCCCATCTACAATCATTCCTACAAGTCCAATTGCGAATATGAGATGGATTATGAAAATGAACTGATCCGAATCAAAACAGTACGACATATAAAAGCCGGGGAGGAATTGTTCATCAACTACAATGGCGACTGGAATGATAGCAAACCGCTCTGGTTTGACGCACACTGAGTCATGTAAAATTATCAGATATGATTTGAAACCATCCTCAATCTCAATCTTAGTCTCAACCTTTCGATCTACTTCAACATATTCTTAATCTCCTGCAACTTCAGCAATGCTTCCACCGGGGTCAACCGGTTTATATCCGTACTATCCAACAATTTCCTGATCTCTTCAAAAGTTTCACTATGCGCATCAAATATGGAAAGCTGCATTTTAGGTATACCGAGGTTTTTAACTTTATCCCTTATATCGTCGGTCCTGGTAATTGTCTGTTTACCAGCATCAGTGTCCGCATCACCGTTCCCAACATGTTTAGACTCCAGTTGCGACAGGATCTCATTTGCGCGGTCGATCAGTCCGGGAGGCATACCCGCCATTTTTGCCACATGGATACCAAAACTGTGGGTGCTGCCACCAGGCGCCAGTTTGCGAAGAAAAATGATCTTATTCCCAATTTCTTTGTTGGTGATATGGTAGTTCTTTATTCGTCCGAGTTTTTCTTCGAGTTCGTTGAGCTCGTGATAATGCGTTGCAAACAATGTAAGCGGCTGTTGCGGTGTATTGTGTAAATACTCCGCGATACTCCATGCGATGGATATACCGTCGTAAGTGGAAGTGCCGCGCCCGATCTCATCCAGCAGGATCAGGCTTCGTGATGTGACATTATTGATGATCGAAGCGGTCTCATTCATTTCTACCATGAAGGTGGATTCACCTCCACTGAGATTATCCGATGCACCAACGCGGGTAAATATTTTATCAGTAAGTGGGATCCTGGCTTCGGTGGCGGGTACAAAACTTCCGATATGCGCCATCAAAGTGATGAGGGCCGTCTGGCGTAGTAATGCGCTCTTACCACTCATATTAGGCCCGGTCAGAATGATGATCTGCTGATCGGTTTTATTTAACTCAAGATTATTGTGGATATAGCTTTCCCCGACAGGCAGGTATCTTTCTATAACCGGGTGGCGCCCTTCTCTTACCTGCCATTCTACGCCGGTATGTAAAACTGGTTTCTTATACTGGAATTGCAACGCGTTTTGTGCAAAGCAGCAAAGACAATCCAGTATAGCCACAATATTACCGTTGTTTTGAACGGCGGCGAGGTAGTCAAACAATTCGTTGAGTAGTAAATCATACAATTGTAGCTCCAGTCGAAGTATTTTTTCCTCCGCACCCGTTATTTTTTCCTCATAGTCTTTCAACTCGGTTGTAATAAATCGCTCTGCGTTTGCCAGGGTTTGTTTGCGCATCCACTCAGGCGGCACTTTGTTCTTGTGCAGGTTGGTTACCTCGAGGTAGTAACCAAATACATTATTGAAACCGATCTTCAGGGAATTGATCCCTGTTTTCTCGATCTCTTTTTGCTGCAACTGCACCAGGTATTCTTTTCCGGAGTGAGAGATCTTTCTTAATTCATCCAGTTCCGTATTCACACCGGCATTGATCATCCCACCTTTCGCAGCAATGGCCGGAGGATTGTTTACAATTTCCAGGAATATCTTTTCGCAGATATATGGACAGGGGTTGAGGGCATCACCCAGTCGCTTCAGGTATTCATTCTCTGAACCTGAACATAGTTCTTTAATGATGGCAACCTGCTGCAGTCCCTTAGCCAGTTGCAATACTTCTCGCGGATTGATCCGCTTGGTAGGTATTTTGGAAACAAGCCGTTCGATATCTCCACATTGACGGACCGCATGCGAAATTTTGTTGCGGAGATCAGTTTCTTTTATAAAAAACTCAACCAGGTCCAGGCGTTCGTTGATCTTATTGATGTCTTTTAATGGGAAAATAATCCAACGCTTCAGCAGGCGTGCCCCCATGGGCGACACGGTATTGTCCAATACATTTAATAAAGTATGCTGGCCTTCCGCACTGGCCCAGTTGGCTGCGATTGGTATCAGTTCGAGGTTGCGGATGGTGAAACGGTCCATCCAAAGAAAATCATCCCGGTCGATGCGTTGCAGCGACGTGATATGCTGCAGATTGGGATGTTCAGTGTCTTTCAGGTAATGTATGATAGCACCCGCGGCGATCAGGCCATTGTCAAGATCATCAACCCCAAACCCTTTCAGGGAATGTGTTTGAAAATGTTTTAAGAGGGTATCTTCAGCGTATGCATTATCGAAGATCCATTCGTCGAGGGTATAGGTGTATATCTTGCCGCCAAACCATTCCTTGAAATTTTTTTGCTTATGTCTTTGAAAGATGACTTCTGCAGGTTTGAAACTTTGAAGCAGCTTGTCCGCGTATTCACGGTCACCTTCCGCGACCAGGAATTCTCCTGTTGAAATATCCAGGAAAGCGAGACCGAACTTTTCATCTTCTGCAAAGTGAACCCCTGCCAGGAAATTATTGCTATGATGTTCGAGTAATTTGTCATTGAGCGCTGTACCTGGAGTCACCATTTCCGTTACACCTCTCTTGACAACACCTTTGGCCTGTTTGGGATCTTCCAGCTGGTCACATATTGCGACACGGTAACCAGCCTTTACAAGTTTGTGGAGATATGTGTCGAGAGCATGATGTGGGAAACCAGCTAGTTCCAGTGAGGATGCCGCGCCGTTATTTCGTTTGGTTAGAGTGATACCCAAAACCCTTGAGGCAATGACCGCATCCTGTCCGAAAGTCTCGTAAAAGTCGCCAACACGAAACAGCAGGATGGCATCCGGGTATTTTTGTTTGATGGCCCGGTGCTGCTGCATCATAGGTGTTTCGTCTGTTTTGATCTTCGCCATATCTCATACCCGCATGGGGAGTGGCAAAAATAAGGAAGTGCAGGGGGAACCCCAGCGTGAAAACAACGGGCGTGAATAACTGTTAAAACCACGGGCATAACTAAGAAATGAGAATTTAAACACCTTGTTTCGTCGCAGTTTAGCCAAACAATCTTTAGCTTAGGATTTCCAGAAAAGTATTGAAATGAAAAAAATCCTTAAGTCCATTCTGATATTACTGTTGGCCATCATTCTTTTGTTTACCATCTATGCATTTGCCAGCGGCAGAACTTACCTGTTCAAGGCCATCATCTACAACTTTGCTGATATCGACGACTATACCATATTCGATAACAATATAGTGGCTAGGGGTGCGGCACAACCCTGGCCTGTCTCTGGTTTCTACAATAAAATCACGGTTCCAGGCGAACTCGATCAACTGTTGAGTTCGCTTAAAACGGTTGGGCTAGTCGTTATAAAAAGCGATTCTTTGTTGTACGAGCGCTATTGGGGGGGTTATAGTGATTCTTCCTATTCTAATTCGTTTTCAGTTGCAAAAAGCATTACCAGCTTATTGATCGGCGTAGCTATTAAAGAAGGTAAAATTAAATCTGTCGACGAGCCGGTCAGCAACTATCTTCCGGAGTTCAGGGAAGGCCTGGGAGCCAAACTACTGATCAAACACCTGCTCACCATGAGTAGTGGCAGTGACTGGGATGAGTCATATGCCAATCCTTTGTCCGTTACAACCGAATCATATTATGGCAGTGATTTATATAAAACGGCTACCGGGGTGAAGATCGTGCGGGAGCCGGGTACATATCATAGTTATAAATCAGGCGATACAGAATTACTGGGTCTGATTCTAGCCAAAGCAACCGGCAAATCCGTGAGTGAATATGCGTCGGATGTTTTGTGGAAACCACTAGGGGCTGAGCATCCGGCAAAATGGAGCCTTGATAAAAAAGGTGGTTATGAAAAATCATTTTGTTGCTTCAATACCAATGCCCGTGACTTTGCCAGGATTGGTCAGCTGATGTTGGACAGTGGAAGGTGGAACGGACAGGCGAATATAGATTCATCTTATTACATGCAATCCATCACCGCCTGCGGAATTCCTGACGAGAGTGAAACGCCCTGTGATTATTATGGATATCAATGGTGGATCTATCCCAATGTTCCCGAAGTTTTTTATGCCAGGGGAATCCTGGGTCAATATATTATAGTCATACCGTCAAAGGATATTGTCATTGTGAGACTCGGTCATAAGCGTTCCGAAAATTATGTAGATGGTGCGCCTAAGGAGGTAGGGGAACTGATCAACTGGGGAATGGGATTGTAGTTGGACCTGGTCGCTTTTATCACATAATACTCCTTATCCACTTCCTTAATTTTGCGCCATGCGAAAACTAAGCATGGAAGAGCTGGGCCGTAAATCGGTGGACGAATTCAGGAATTCGCCAAAAAACCCGGTGATCGCGATCCTGGAAAATGTCAGAAGCGCTTACAACGTGGGAAGTGTATTCCGTACCGCGGATGCCTTCCTGATCGAGGCCATTTACGTCACGGGTTATACTGCCCGGCCACCACACAAGGAGATCAAGAAAACTGCACTGGGTGCCGAGGAGACTGTTGACTGGAAGCATTTTGCCAACGCAAAAGAAGCAATCGCAGAACTAAAACAAAACGGCTATACTGTTTTTGCAGTAGAGCAGGTGGAGAATAGTATATCGCTGGAGAAGTTCGATAGCCAGGGGAAAATAGCTGTCGTTTTTGGTAATGAGGTGACGGGCGTCGAGCAATCGACAATTGCTTTGTGTGACGGGTGTATAGAAATTCCGCAACTGGGTATGAAACACTCCCTCAATATTGCCACTGCGGCTGGCGTTGTCTTATGGGAACTGGTGAGGAAAAGGCTGGTATAAAATAGTGAAAACACCGTAAGGGATTGAAGTTATTTTCATTCATTTGAGTTTTGAAAGGCGGCAAGCCGGTCGCAAATTGCGACCGGCTACGGTATACATATTAAGTCAAAAAACCGGTTCAATCACCTTTGTATTTGTTTTAGTTTTCATGGGAAGCAGGACAGCCGGTCGCAAATTGCGACCGGATTAAGTTAATGTTTATGGCTAAGCGAATTGTTGTTCCTTACGAGAAAATCGACCGCGCCATACTGCTTATTCGAAATAAGCGGGTGATGCTGGATGCAGACCTGGCGCTGGTTTTTGGCACTACTACCAAGCGACTCAATGAGCGGGTTAGGAGAAACACAGACCGGTTTCCCAGCGATTTTTTCTTTCAACTGACGAAAGAGGAGAAGGACTGGGCGGTCGCAAATTGCGACCACCTCGGGCAGCTGAAATTCTCAACGGTGAATCCTTACGCGTTTACGGAACATGGCACCATTATGCTGGCAGCAATACTGAACACCCCGGTGGCGGTTGAAGCAAGTGTAGCGGTTGTACGCGCTTTTGTAAAACTGAGGGAGATATTGTCGCAAAACAAGGACCTTGCTAAAAAGATAAGCGAATTGGAGGGCAAATATGATCGCCAGTTATCGGTGATATTTGACGCAATTCGAAAGTTAATGCAATTGCCACCCCAGGTCAAACGCGCCAGAATTGGATACAGAAGATCAAATGAAAATGATTAGGATGAATAAGGGGTACAAGATCACTATTTATTACACTTAGATTTGCATCATGAATACGGTCAAAAGATATCTTTCACTTATAAAATTCTCTCATACGATCTTCGCCATGCCCTTTGCATTGATTGGATTTTTTATTGCACTACAGACGGTAGCAGGAACGGGATACGACGATGGACAATGGAATCTTAACAAAACCATTGCCCTCAAAATGGATATTGAGGCTGGTAACTTGCTTTTTACTGAGGATTCTTTGGTTGCCAGGCTGGCTATGAATGATGCAACAATACTGACTGTCGTTAGATACTTTCTTTTGGTCATACTCTGTATGATCTTTGCCCGCAGTGCAGCCATGGCTTTTAATCGATATCTCGACCGGAGTTTTGATGCAAAAAACCCCCGGACTGCTATTCGTGAAATTCCTGCAGGCATACTGCAGGCCAACAACGTTTTACTATTCACGGTCATCAACTGTGTCCTGTTCATCGCCTGTACATTTTTTATCAACCGGCTTTGTTTTTACCTGTCACCTATAGCCTTGCTGATTGTATTGGGGTATAGTTATACCAAGCGATTTACTCCGCTCTGCCACCTGGTACTCGGTCTGGGTCTTTCGCTTGCACCCATAGGAGCATACCTGGCCGTTACCGGACAATTTTCCCTTTTGCCAATCCTTTTTTCCCTGGCCGTTATCTTCTGGGTCAGCGGTTTTGATATTATCTACGCGCTGCAGGATGAGGAATTTGATAAATCGCAAAACCTGTATTCCATCCCCGCCAGCCTGGGTAAGTCAAAAGCACTGCGGGTATCTGAATTGTTGCACGTGTTAAGTGCAGTTTGTGTGATCATCGCGGGGTTGTACGGTGGTTTTGGATGGCTGTACTGGATCGGTATCGCGGTGTTCGCAGGAATGTTGCTTTACCAACATTCTATAATAAAACCCAGCGACCTGCGAAGGGTAAACCTTGCTTTTATGACTGCAAATGGAATCGCCAGCGTTGTGTTTGCTGTATTTGTTATTGCTGACCTGTTTGTTCATTAACAAGTCCTGGATGACCACAATAGGCCCAGCGATTGATCCATATACTGCTGGACTCATCGTATAGGTTATACTTAACTTCGCCCCGAAATCAACTCTATGCCCCGAATCATTGCAATCGATTATGGATTAAAAAGAACAGGCCTGGCTATCACGGATCCTTTGCAGATTATTGCGACGGGGCTTACAACCATAGAATCGAAGCAACTGATCCCATTTCTCAAAGACTATTTTTCAAAGGAACAGGTAGAGTTGATTATTATTGGAGAGCCAAAAAACTGGGATGATAGCGACACCCATGCCACGCCCCTCGTAGAGAAATGCATCCAGGACTTAAAAAAGAACTTCCCCTCCATACCCATACAACGGGTCGACGAGCGGTATACTTCCAAAATGGCAAAGGATGCCATGCTCGAAATGGGCCTTAAAAAGGCGCAGCGTCGCAACAAGGCCCTGGTCGATGAGATTGCCGCCACTATTATGCTCCAGGAGTATATGAGAAATAGTTAAAGCTCGGTACACGGGTAGGTAAATCTGCCGATATGGCCTAAATTTGCAGCCAGAATAAGTACTAAGAATCAACTTTTAAACGAGTCAAATTGATCTTTCCGATAGTAGCATACGGTCACCCGGTTTTAAGAAAAGTGGCCACCGATATTGATCCCGATTATCCGGGTCTGCCCAAGCTGATCGAGGATATGTGGGAAACCATGTATGCGAGTGCAGGGGTGGGTCTGGCGGCACCGCAGGTGAACAAGCCCATCCGGCTTTTCGTCGTGGACACCGCGCAGATGTTTGCCAACATGGACGATGATGAAAAAAATGAGTTTCCAGATGCACCGGGTATCAAATCTGTTTTTATAAATGCACGAATCGTAGAGCTTGACGGCGATGAGTGGCCTTATAATGAAGGCTGTCTGAGCATCCCTAAGATCAGGGAAGACATTTTACGGCAGGATACGGTTACGCTGGAATACCAGGACGAGAATTTTGAAACCTTTACCAAAACCTTTACCGGCCTTTCCGCAAGGGTCATACAACATGAGTATGATCACCTGGAGGGCAAGCTGTTTATCGATTATATTTCTCCGCTGAAAAGAAAACTGATGAAGGGCAAACTGACCGATATCTCAAAAGGGAAGATCAGCGTGGATTATAAAATGCTTTTTCCAGATAAATAGCTCATGCGGAAATATACTGCAAGCATACTTTTTACTTTTGTCCTGCTGACCACCGTTCGGGCCCAAACCGATTCACTCGACAACGAAAAGCTGGCCCGCATGATCAATCTCTCCGAAGTGGTTGTGCGTAGCGATATCAACGTTGCTGATTTTGTCGCCCGTGTAAAGAATGATACCACTTTTTACAAGGCCTTTAAAAACCTGCATATCCTGGGTTTTACTTCACTGAATGATATTCGCATCCTCGACAAGAAGGGGCGTGAAAAAGCTTCGATGCAAAGCAGGACCCGGCAGTCGAAAGCTAACGACTGTCGCAGCATGGAAACGATCAGCGAAACCACCACCGGCGATTTTTACACCAATAGCAGGAACTATAATTATTATACTGCCGAGTTATACGCTGGTTTGTTTTTCACAAATGGACGCGTTTGTGGAGAAGATAATATTGTGTACGGAACGAGATTCGACGCACGCGGAAAAAAAGGAATCGCAAAGCATAAGGAGCAGCTCAAGATGTTGTTCTTTAATCCCGGAAAGAAAATACCGGGCATACCTTTTATTGGCAATAAGATCAACATTTTTGATCCGGATGTAGCCATTTACTATGACTTCGAGAT
>JAEZRB010000275.1 GCA_023412975.1 Bacteroidota bacterium
CAGCAAGAGTATTTCTTTGCACGGTACGATCTTCAAGCGCCTTGTTCCTTTCCTGCTTTCTCGCGATCTGCTGCTCCTGCCTTCGGGCGATCAATTGCTGCGTTTCATTGATCGTCGCCACCTGTTGTTCGCGGTAGGCGCGGTAACTCTTCAGGTAAGCGACACGGCGTATCGCGTCATTAAAACTATTGGCGGAAAAAATAAAATTGATATAGTCGAAGCTGCTACGGTTCTTGTAAGAATAAACGATGGTGCGGGCATACTCAGATTTAAGGGTGTCGAGCTGCTTTTGCAGACGATAAATCTCAAGATTACTGCGATACAGATCGTCGTCGATCATCCTTAGCTCCTTGTTGATGCTGCTGATATAACGCTCCTGTAAAGTTACTTTCCGGGCGAGCATGTTCAACTGCCCGAGGGATTGTTTCGTCTGCCCCCTCACCTTGTTGTACATGTCCTGGATCTGTTTCAACTCCTTCTGAATCTCCTCCCGTTCTCTTTCCAGTTCAGCTTTCTCGTCTGTTTGTGCTAAAGCCAGACCAACTGTTACCAAAAAAGCTATGAGTGTGAAGAAGATTTTTTTCATAACCAGGATTTTTTTAATGGGGAACAGGACCCTATAACGGTATAATAACAAAGAAATTATTTTATCAATTGTATTTGTAGTTTTTAGGCACGGAAAATGGGAAACTTAACGTTTCATTAAATTCATAGGATTTGAAATCAAGTTTTATATCGAGATTCGATTTTTCTGCGATGGTGATCCTTCTTTTCTTGGAAAATGTGACCCCTTTCTTACTCTCATAATCGCTATAACTCAGGTTGCAGGTACGGCTTCGGTAATTGTCAGTATCATCCAGCTTGCTGTTCTCAATCTTCCCCGCTTCGCTTAACGTCAGCAGGTTTTTGAACCATTGGCTGGCGCTGAGCAAAGAAATACTGGATCCCGATCTTGAGAAGGAAGTAATATTACTATCGACAAATACAGGATTTCCGATAAGGATTTGTTGCAGTGAATGCAGATCAAGCGGAAGGGCCGTCATTTCCTGTAAATAAGCTACGCTTCTCGCAGAATAGATCTTATCCTGTTTATTGAGGATCTTAACAGAATCCTTTGTGATATAGGCCCTCAACCCTTCGATGCCCAATATTGCAGTGATTGAGATCCAGATCGCACTGTCTTTGTACATCCGTAAATTGGCATTGACATCGTATTTTTTTCCGTCTGTGCCCTGGTAATCAACATTGATCTTTGCAGAAAATGTGGTGAAGTCAAGCTTCGCCTGGTTCATTTCTGCTACAGCTTCTTTGATAACAGCCGCCGTGTCTTCCCGGGTAGGTATCGTAGGTTTAGCCTCCAGCACAGAATCTTTTTTCGCTATAGCCGTCTGGATATTTCGGGTCGATCTGCATGATAATATCAAACCGGCTACAATAACAAAAAATAATATTATTCTAAACATCATTAGCAATCGCTATTTAAAACGCTCCCTAATTCCTAACCCGATAGCTATAGGGTCCAAATTCCAACCTGACAGCCATCGGATCCCAACACTCACTGCTTCCCCGTATGCCCAAATCCCCCCGCGCTTCTTTCCGTGTCCGCAAGTTCCTCTACCTGTTTCCAGCTTACCTGTTCTACTCGCTGGACAACAAGCTGTGCAATCCGGTCACCATGTGATATGACCTGCTCCTCCTGGGAAAGGTTGATTAAGATAACCTTAATTTCTCCGCGATAATCGGCATCAATAGTGCCTGGTGTATTGAGACAGGTAATTCCCTGTTTGAATGCAAGTCCACTGCGGGGGCGCACCTGTACTTCATATCCCTGGGGAATTTCCATAAAGATTCCGGTGGGCACAAGGTTTCTCTCCAGGGGCTTCAGACTTATTGGCTGTTCGAGATTTGCCCTGATATCCATGCCCGAAGACCCGGGAGTCGCATAAGCAGGTAACGGATTCGCAGACGTATTAATAATTTTTATCTCTATGGCATTCATTTCGCAAATATAGGCTCAGGAGGGATTAGGGTGGATGAATATGGTTGAAGATTGTTGAATGTTGTTGAAGTTTGTTTAAAATAGTTGAATGTTGCTTAATTAGATCTTTTTCAACATCACAACGGCGTGTGCTACGACTCCCTCTTCCCGACCAACAAATCCCATTTTTTCCGTTGTAGTGGCTTTGATTGAAATATCTCGTAAGGAAATATCGGTGATCTGTGCGATAATGTTACGCATTTGCTCGGCATAAGGACTGATCTTGGGCCGTTCGAGGCAAAGGGTGGTATCGATGTTTACCACCGTATAACCTTCCTTTCTGATCAGCTCTACGGAGCGCCGCAACAGTATTTTGCTGTCGATATTTTTATAGTTCATATCCGTATCAGGAAAATGAACACCAATATCACCAAGACTCAACGCGCCCAGAATGGCATCACAAATCGCATGCAGGAGCACATCAGCATCGCTATGACCCACCGCACCTTTTGTGTGATCGATCTTTACACCACCAAGCCAAAAATCATTACCTTCTTTTAATTGATGGAAATCTACGCCAATACCGATGCGATAGGACATGGTTGCTTCTTTATTAAGTCACAAATATACTAGTCGTTTTTCGGGAATCGTGTGTCGTTCTGCAGTCGTGAGTCGTGAGAAAAGCAATTAACTATGGAATTCAATTAAAAATGTCCCGCCATTTAGCAGGACATTTCAAATATTTTGACTCACGACTCACGATTCACGACTCACGACTCACGACTACTCCTCTATAGCTTCTCCGCCGAGATCGAATATTACTGAGAATCGAAGCGTATTCGACAATGGGTTTTGAGTAACACCACTGCCAGAAGGAAGAAGGTATGAAAAGTTAAGACCGAAGATATTGTACTTCACACCAAGGCCTGCTGTGAAATAACGACGGTTACCTTTTGTTTTGTCTTCGAAGAAATATCCTGCACGCAGGGCAAACTGGTTTTGATACCAGAACTCGGCGCCGGCAGATACCTGGAATTCTTTGATCTCTTCTTTGAAACCACCGGGTGCATCACCGAAAGAACCGAACCAGCTGGCCACCACACCTTTCTTGCGATAATCGGCGATCGCGTTGGGATCGCTAAGATCAGCAGGTGGTGTTGGGACCAGTAATTTATTAATATCAAGACCAAAAGTCAGTTTATTATCCTCATTGAAATTCTTGGTCCAACTGCTGCCGAGACCCAGGTTGGCCGGAATGAAATCTTTTGCATCGGCATTGCCGGTGTAAGAGATCTTTGAACCAAGATTGGTAAGTGTGGCGCCAAAAGCAAATCCATCACCTGCCTCATCTTTTCCATCAAAATAGAAACCGATATCACCGGCAACTGAATTGCCCGCTTTGTATGTTGTGCTACCAGAAGGAACACCATTGGTAAGATCTGAATTGATATAACGTAAAGCGATACCCAGGCCTAATTTTTCAGAAAGTTTCCTGGAATAGCCCAGGTCAATACTGAACTCACGGGGCTTACCACTTCCCCATGAATTACCCACACCATCTGTAAACTGGATATTACCCAGGCTAAAATAGCGGAGACCGACATTCAAAGCCTGCAGTTCATCAAATTTGTAATAGCCCGACAAAGATGCCAGGTAAACATCATTCACCAGGTTTTTTAACCATGGAGTATAGGTTGCAGAAATGCCGCCTGGAGATTCATTAAAAGCGACCTTACCAATATTCCAGAAACCACCACCTGCATCAGGCGTGGTAGCTATGCCTATATCACCCATTCCACCCGCGCGGGCATCAGGCGATATCCGCAAAAACGGAACGGCTGTCGTTACAACTTTGATGGGTTGGGCTGGCTGGGCGTTGGCAATGGTTATCGATCCACAGAATAATAGAATTCCGGCAGTTAGCTTCCACGCAATTGGTTTCATCAGAAATATTAATTTTTTTTGAAATTTGAAAACTTGGAATCAAATGGGGGGCGAAAGTATTAGAATTCCTCCTATTTACTAAAAAAGTACCAGTTTTTCTATTTTCTCTTTTCGCTGTTTGCCAGGCGCTACGACAGTTAGTTTATAAAAATATACCCCCCTGCCGACCCGGTCTCCAAATTGGTCTCTCCCATCCCATTCCAGTTCACTTGAACGGTTTCCAGGGGTGTTTATTGCCTTTTGAAATGTTTTTATTACGCGTCCCGAGACCGTAAATATCTGTAAGCTAACCTGTAAGTCCTGCCCCGGTTTGTTATGCTCAAACCAAAACTGGGTCTTTGTCGTGAAAGGGTTGGGATAATTAAGTACATGCCTCAGCTCAAGTTGCTCGTCTCTGGCCACCAGGAAATCCAAAATGGTTTCACTTGCGTTGTTGAGCACGTCCCAGGCTTTGATCTTCAACGAGTGAAAACCTGGTTCGAGCGCCGGCATCTGGAAACGGACCGTCCCCTGCTGGTAACTATCGAGTTCACCCTGGTAGTAGTCATTTAACACAAACACCCGGGTATCGTCCCCATCCAGCGTTGCCGTAATATCATGCCCCATCGCTGTCCCCGTGGTGTTAATACCAGAGGAGTCCGCAAGGCGGAGGATCAGGACCGGCGCTTCATTACTGGTTCCACCATTCACAAACCTCTCGTCATTCAGGTAGGACCTGATTTCCGGGCCATCGGTGTCTCCGCTACTATCAATACCTACGCCACCTACCACAAAACCTGTAAAGTACCCGTTCCCATCCTGGTTACCGTCCTCTGCGTAAAGGCTAAGCCTTCCACTGCCGAACTGGTAATTGATATCCTTCGGCATCTTAAACGAGAAAGAAAATCTACCATTTGAAACGGAAGCCTTACCACGAAATAATATACTGGTATGAGACTGGAAGGAAACAGGCTGACTACCGGGATCATTGGCCAGGGTTTGCCGGCTTTGTGGTTTATCGAAGATCGTCGGGTAAATATAACCATTGAACCCTGTCAACACATTACCGGAACGGTCAGTAACTTCCCCCTCCATTTTTACCATATCAGTCGCATGTAGTGTATCAACCTGCCCTATTGGTTTATCATTAATCCTCGAGGGTCTCACACTCATCTTTGGGAAGGCCAGCGTAAGGGCAGGATCACCCAGCAGGGTAAACTTTCGGATATTGCTGATATCGGCCGAGGATTGATAGGTCAGATTCTTCGCATCCCTGACAGCATCACCCAGGCTCCTGTACTGACCGTTAGCATCCGGCTCCAAAGCCGTGCGCATGTAATTATCATTCAGGATGCGATTACCTGTTGCAAACACAGTTCTTGTAGTGGTCATCAGCGCGATGGCACCTGTCTTTGGACGCAGCAATAAATTCTCGCCAAGGGAATTTACCAGTGGGTTATCATAAGGCGCAAAATCACATGTTGCCGTTATAAATAGTGGAAGCCGGTTTGGGTTATTCCAGTTGTTTACAATCTCCTGGTCCAAAATAGTCTCTTCTGCAAGGCGATAGGCGCTGCCGTGACCATTAAAATTCCAGATCAGGGTTCCATTATAAATTTGATTATTGCTCGCCTGGTTTGCTTTTGGGTAATGAGTTCCGTCTACCCCCGTTTCCTGCGGGTATGCATCCAGGTATATCTTATACTGATCAAATACCGGCGCAACCTGCATAGCGGTTCCGGAAATAATTTCAGCATCCTGCAAATGCAGGTTCTGATCTTCGTCATCGGCGACAAAACTGAGATTGCTACGCCATGGTCCAAAGGATGCCGGATGGAAATAAGTTTCAACTTTATCGACAAAATTTTTGGCCTCGCCGGGATTCCTCGCTGGTACACGGCCTATACCGATATCGAGTTCGTTAATTACAATTCCCGAATTGATGTCCTCCATATCATCCAGGAAACCGAAATAGTCGTCGGTGGTATATGTTGACAATATATCGAGTGAAATATTGTTTTGATATGCAGGAACAAAATTGGTATTGTTGACAAGCCGGTCTTTATAATCATAAGACGCGTCACCAAATAATAAAAGATAACGTAGGCTGTTGTCTGTATTCCTGTACTTGTCGTGGTACATCTTTACAAAATCACGAATGGCGGTGGGATCGGCACTGCCACTTGCAAATTCATTAAACACCTGTTCCGTTGTAGCGACGTGTACACGTAATCCGCTGTTTTGTTCATGGAACCTGGCAAGTCGTTCCGCCTGCTGTAAAAATGGCGGATACACGACGATGATATAATCTGCCGGGGGTGCGGCGTGGAGGTTCTGATTTGCCACGCGACCAATGAGTTCGGGAATAAAAAAATGACGCTCATCGAAAGCAATATATTCCCGGAGCATTGCCGTGCTATTGACGAAACGAAGATTGGCACCAGATAAAGCTGATGGCATTTTCATGGGTGCCGATGGATCCGTGATATCCCAAACCTGCGTAGATGGTCCGGCATTGCCGATCACAAATTCCGCTACGTTATTTCCAACACTTGACCAGTCACGAAACAATAGTGAACCTGTGTCGGAAATGCTCAGCTGGCGGCGTGAGAAAATCTCGAACCAGTTTAGCCAGCCCTGCGCGTTGAAACTTCCGGGTGTGAATGTATAACTGACCACTGGGCTGCTTTGAGAAATACTTGCTACTGCTGTATGGGTAGCATCGCGTGCAAAAAGATCATAAGGGCCCGTTCCCACGGCAGCAATAGGGATTGTACCAAGCGACACACCATTCAGCTTTATATCAAACTGGCTACCCGTTCCAGCCGAACGGGCAATACAATTTGTGACTACCTGTATGGGTGAACCATTAACGATACCCGGGATATGGGTTTGAAAGTTTTGTGTAAGCGACCTGCCGGGTAAATTCGAAAACTCCTCGCCGTACCACTCTTTGCCGCTGGCAAGCAGGTTCACCGTGTCCGATTCATAAAAATAGCGTCCTGAAAAACTATTGACTGTAATATTTGGAGTAAATGAATTGGCGGTGGTGCTGATACGTTTCCCGTTATTTCCAATGGTCAGGAAATAATAAGATTTATCGGAATAGATATTTTTCTGATGAGTAAACCGCTGGTTGATGGAATCCTTCTGCCACCCGTTTGGCCCATTAGCGAAAAACAAGATATAGTCGGATCCGTTCAATACGTTATCGCCACCATCCATTACCCAAATCGCATTTTCCCGGAGGTCATCGATCCTGGGTTCGCTATTGGCGTCCGCGAGCATCTGACCTCCGTTCCCAAAAAGCTGTATTGCGGAAGAGGGGATATTGCTCGTGTTTATGCCAAGCTTATTTAAGAATGGAATATCTACCTTATATATACCAGGCTCTGCAACTGCTATTTTATACCAGGCACCCGATGCCAGCACCGAAGCCGGACTATACACCCGTTGGGAACAGGCAGCATACCAGGTCAGCAGCAGACCGGCTGTCATAACCATCTTCCTCATAAGCATAGTGGCAAAACTCCGGCTTAATAGGGAAATAACGATATCGAACAGGGAATTACACTAAAATCCTTGAAATGAAAGTAATTATATTCGCAAAACGGTAGAATTTCCGGGGGTGAAACAATAATTTTAGCCCAAAGTCCGTTAAAAATATTCCAATTCGTAGGTATTATGCAAAAAATAATGAAAGTGAAAAACTTAGCAATCCTTTTATCCTGTGTGGTGCTATTTGCATCGTGCAAGAACGGTAGCATTTTTAAGAAGAAAGCCCAGAAATCCGACGTAACCGGCTGGAACTACAATGATAAGAACATGGGTGGTTTCCAGGTGGCTAAAGCCAAGGACCAACAGACTGGTCCGGGTCTTGTATTCGTTCAGGGTGGTACCTTTACCATGGGCCAGACTGATGAAGACGTTATGGGCGACTGGAATAATATCCCACGCCGGGTATCTGTTCCTTCCTTCTATATCGACCGCACCGAGGTAGCCAACGTTCATTATCGCGAATACCTGTTTTGGCTCAACAGGGTATTTGATCCTTCTGACCCCGTTAACCAGCCTATTATTGATGCAGCATTACCTGATACCCTGGTTTGGAGAAGCGAATTGAGTTATAATGAACCACTGGTTGAATATTATTTCCGTCACCCGGGCTTTAATGATTATCCTGTTGTAGGTGTAACCTGGAGACAGGCAACTGATTTCTGTCTTTGGAGAAGCGACAGGGTGAATGAAGGTATCCTGATGGACAAAGGCTATGTCAATGATAAAAGCCTGCAGGGACAACAGGGCAGCAACAACTTTACTACCAAATCTTATTTGCTCGATCTTTACCAGGCTGCGCCCGGCAAGACCGCGACTTCCAAGAAAAATAATTTAAGAACACCAACTGGTCAGCCACGTACAAAAGTTACGATGGAAGATGGTTTATTGTTACCCAACTACCGCCTGCCATTTGAAGCTGAGTGGGAATATGCGGCTTATGGTCTGATCGATCAAAACCCCAACCCAAGTAAAAAAGAAGGAAAACGTGGTGAGGAATTGCAGTCTAACAAACAAATCTATCCCTGGTCTCAAAATGTAAACGGTCTCCGTGATACTCGTCGCGGCAGCTGGCAGGGTCAGTTCCTGGCCAACTTCAAACGTGGTTCAGGCGATAACGCGGGTGTAGCCGGTGGTTTGAACGACCGTGCATTCTATACCGCAGCCGTTACATCGTTCTATCCAAATGGTTTCGGTCTTTATAATATGGCCGGTAATGTGAGCGAGTGGGTACAGGACGTTTACAGGCCGCTTTCATCTATGGACTTCGATGATATGCCTGCACCTTTCCGTGGTAATAAATTCGAGAAACTGTATAAAAACCAGAATGGCGAATTTGAGATCAACGATACTACAGGCCGTGTAAAAATGGTTCCTGTTACTGATGAAGAAAGCAAAAATCGTCGTAACTACCAACGTGGTAATGTTATCAACTACCTCGATGGTGATACCGTTTCCCAGGCTGCTTACGGTTATGGTATGACAACCCTGATCAGTGATAAATCAAGGGTGTACAAAGGTGGTAGCTGGAATGACCGCGCCTACTGGCTGAGCCCCGGTACACGTCGTTACCTGGAAGAAGACCAGGCACTGAGCACCCTCGGTTTCCGTTGCGCTATGGACCGCATGGGTAGCCCTGAAGGAAATGGACGTAAAGTAGGTCAGCATTTCCCAACAAAAAGACAACGTAAATAGATTATTGATAAACCTGGAAAGCCCTCCGTTTTTTTAACGGAGGGTTTTTTTATTTCCATCCATCAATAGGAATGTAATTTTGCATATGCAGATCCCACAACTTTATGAGCTATACCGCCGGTTTCCTTCCGTGCAAACAGATACAAGAAAATTAAAAAAGGACGATCTCTTCTTTGCCTTAAAGGGAGTAAATTTCAATGGCAACCAATTTGCAAAGAATGCCATCGATGCCGGCGCAGCCTATGCAGTGATCGATGAAAAGGAATTTGAGATCCCCGGCAAGACGATCTTAGTGGATGATGTGCTAACGACTTTGCAACAACTGGCCCGGCACCACCGGCAACAATTCAATATCCCGTTTATCGCTATTACCGGCAGCAATGGAAAAACAACGACAAAAGAATTGATTCATGCCGTATTGTCGACCACTTATAAAACTTACACCACCGAAGGAAATCTCAACAATCATATCGGCGTTCCACTTACGCTTTTAAAAATAAAAGACGACGCAGAAATGGCGGTGATTGAAATGGGTGCCAATCACGCAGGTGAAATTGCCGCCTATTGCAATTATGCATTACCGACACACGGCATCATCACCAATGTAGGAAAAGCACACCTGGAAGGATTTGGCAGCCTCGAAGGGGTCAAAAAAGCAAAGGGGGAATTATTCGACTTTTTGCGAGGTGAGCCACACTATTATGCCTTTGTGATGTGGGATTATGAATATTTACGCGAAATGAGTAAAGGGATCAGTGGTATTATTAAATATGGTACAGTAGCCGATACACATATTACAGGCAATAGCAGGGCCGGCAGCTCATTCCTGGAAGTTGAAATTACCCAGGGACTCAACCCGGTACGTTTACAAACTAAACTGATCGGTGACTATAACCTACCCAATGTGCTGGCCGCCGTTACTGTGGGCAAAACTTTTAAGGTACCGGAAGAAAAAATCAAAGCTGCGATTGAAAACTATGAACCATCCAATAGCAGATCGCAATTGATTGTAAAAGGCAGCAATAATATCGTTCTCGATGCTTACAATGCCAATCCCAGCAGCATGCGGCTGGCGATCGAAAATTTTGCCAGGCTGCAGGCAACAGATAAAATTTTGATTTTAGGCGCCATGGCAGAGCTGGGTCCTGAAAGTATAGCCGAACACCAGCAGATCATTACTTTGATACAGCAAAGCAAATGGAAGCAGGTTGTACTGGTGGGTGGTGATTTTTTTAAAATGGATCACCCGTTTTTAAAATTTGCCAATTCTAATGAGGCCAGGACCTGGTGGCAACAGCAAAAGTTTGAAAATACACATGTTCTTATAAAGGGCAGCAGGAGTATGAAGATGGAGGAAGTTTTGAAAGACTAGACATGTAAGTATCCGATGGATGGCTACCTACAATCAGCTACATTTGTCCTCCAGGCGCACTACTTATTCCTGCATATTAATATGAACTGGCAAAAATTATTTCCCCAATTTGAACCAGAACTCATTGAGGTTCTTGACAAGGAAGCCGTTTTTCAAAAGTTTCCCGCTGGTGAGGTTATTCTTCGCACCGGGCAGTATATCCGATCCACCGTGCTGATACTGGAGGGCAGGATAAAGATCTATCGTGAAAATGACGAAGGTGGCGAATTCCTGATGTATTACCTGGGACCCGGGCAGGCTTGTGCCATTTCCATGATCTGTGCCATACAGGCACAGGCTTCAGAAGTAATGGCGAAAGCAGAAGAAGACACGGAAGTGTTGATGCTGCCGGTTTCGCTGATGGAAGAACTGGCCAATAAGTACAAAAGCTGGTACCAGTTTGTCATCCAGACCTATCGTGGCAGGTTTGATGAATTGCTCCAGGTTATCGACAATATCGCCTTCCGCAATATGGATGAAAGGCTTGAATTTTATTTACGTCGGCATGCTGATACCACAGGGAGTAAAAAAATATTATTATCGCACCAGCAAATTGCAGACGATCTTCACTCATCACGTGAAGTAATTTCAAGACTATTGAAAAAGATGGAACAACGTAACTATCTTCACCTGCATCGCAACATGATCGAGTTGTTGTAAGTGTGACACTTGTCACAGGAAATTACGGCTGTTTACAATAATCTTGTATTTATAGATATGGAAATACTCGGCTACCTCGCATCAGTTTTGATCGGCATTTCACTGGGAATGATCGGAAGCGGGGGCTCCATACTCACTGTACCGGTGCTGGTATACTTAATGCATGTCAACCCGCTTCTGGCAACCACAAGTTCGCTGTTTATTGTTGGCACTACCAGCCTGGTAGGTGGCTTGAGGGCCTACTTAAAAAAGCAGGTCGACTTCAGGGCGATCACTGAATTTGGGATTCCATCCATATTTTCCATCTTCGTCACACGACACTATTTATTACCAGCCCTGCCAGACCGGCTTTTTGCCATCGGAAACTTTGTTGTTACCACCGATATTTTCTTAATGATATTGTTTGCTGTATTGATGCTCGCGGCATCTATCACTATGATCGTAAACCATAATGAGAGTAATTTACCCGAGTTTTCAGCAACTGAACGGCGCGATAAGGTACTGCCCATGTTACTACTTGGTTTGGTAATCGGTGTAGTGACCGGCCTGCTGGGAGCGGGTGGCGGTTTCCTGATCATACCCTCTCTTGTGCTTTTCCTAAGGCTCCCCATGAAGACCGCGGTGGGCACATCGCTGCTGCTGATCGCTATCAATTCACTTTTTGGATTTCTTTTCAGCTTAAAGCAATTTGAATACAACTGGACCATCCTGATATTATTTACTTTACTGGCTATAGCAGGCATCTTCATCGGTAGCAGACTGGCAGATAAAGTCCGCGGCTCCACTCTAAAAAGAGGATTTGGCTGGTTTGTCCTGGTAATGGGGATCTATATTATCGTCAAAGAGTTGTTTTTCCCGGAAATATGATCACGATGCCAGTCGCAGGGTGACCTTAGTCACAGTTGAAACTATTATCCTTACTTAAATTTGCAGCAACACAAAAATCATTGTTATGAAAGTTGAACAAATCTATACAGGTTGCCTGGCACAGGGCGCCTATTATATTGAAAGTAAAGGTGAAGCCGTGGTGATCGATCCACTACGCGAAGTGGAACCTTATATTCAAAAAGCCGACCGCAACAAGGCAAAGATCAAGTATGTGTTCGAGACTCATTTTCATGCCGATTTTGTAAGTGGACACCTTGACCTGGCAAAAAAAACCGGCGCCACGATTGTGTACGGACCCAATGCGGCGCCTGCTTTTGAAGCCCATATTGCCAAGGATGGCGAAGAATTCAAAGTGGGTGATATCACGCTGGTAGCCCTACATACACCGGGACATACCATGGAAAGTACCTGCTACCTGCTCAAAGATGAAAAGGGCAAAGAAGTAGGTCTTTTTTCGGGGGATACTTTATTTATTGGAGATGTGGGCCGTCCCGATCTGGCTCAAAAAGTGGCCAGCGATCTTACACAGGATAAACTGGCGGGATATCTGTATGATTCACTTCGCAATAAGATTATGCCTTTGCCCGATGATATCATTGTTTACCCTGCTCATGGTGCGGGCAGTGCCTGTGGGAAGAATATGAGTAAGGAAACCACAGATACCCTCGGTCACCAGAAACAAACAAATTATGCGCTTAGACCAGATATGACCAGGGATGAATTTATCAAGGAAGTCACTACGGGACTGGTGGCACCACCGGCTTATTTTCCATTGAATGTGATGTTAAATATCAAAGGTTATGAGAGTATCGATAAAGTATTGGAACGTGGACAACAGGCCCTGAGTCCGGATGCATTTGAAGCTGCGGCAAATGACACCGGTGCCCTGATCCTGGATACAAGAGATCCACAGGAATTTGCAAAAGGTTTTGTCCCTAATTCAATCAATATTGGTATCGATGGCAGTTTTGCTCCCTGGGTAGGTACACTGATCCCCGATATCAGGCAGGAGATTTTGCTGGTGACAGAAAATGGACGTGAAGAAGAAGTGATCACACGACTGGCACGGGTGGGTTATGATTATACCATCGGTTATCTGAAAGGAGGTTTTGAAGCCTGGAAGAAGGCAGGAAAGGAAACAGACCAGATCAAATCCATCGACGCTGATGAACTGGCGGAGATCATGTCGAAAGAAGATGTGAACATTCTTGATGTGAGGAAAAAAAGTGAATATGACAGTGAACATATAATCGATGCGGAAAATGCTCCGCTTGATTTTATCAACGAAAGCATGTTGCAGGTCGACAAAAACAAAACCTATTTCGTGCATTGCGCGGGTGGTTATCGTTCAATGGTATTTAATTCCATACTAAGAGCCCGTGGTTATGATAAGCTCATAGATGTGAAAGGTGGTTTCAAATCCATAAAGGAAAGCGGCAAATTTGAGATCACAGATTACGTTTGTCCAACCACACTACTTTAAAAAGAAAAGAATGCTAGAATTTTTTAGACAGCCCTGGCCCTGGTACGTCTCAGGGCCACTGATCGGGTTGATGGTGCCTATTTTATTAATTGCCGGAAACAAGTCATTTGGTATCTCTTCCTCGCTACGGCATATTTGCGCGGCGTGCATACCTTCGAAAATTCCCTTTTTCCAGTATGATTGGAAAAAAGAAGTATGGAACCTGTTTTTTGTCGCAGGCATATTGATTGGCGGAATCGTAGTGGCAACGTTCTTACAGGATCCTGATCCGGTGAAAGTGAATCCCGCGCTCGTCACGGAACTGAATCAATATGGCGTATCTGATTATAGGGGACTGGTGCCCCCGGATCTTTTTAACTGGGATAGTCTTTTTACAGCAAGGGGTTTTATCCTGATGATCGTTGGCGGCTTCCTGGTCGGCTTTGGCACCCGCTATGCAGGTGGATGCACATCGGGACATTCTATCATGGGATTATCCAATCTACAGTTGCCTTCACTCATTGCTACCATGTGCTTTATGGCAGGTGGGATTATTATGGCAAATCTTATTCTTCCCTTGATCTTAAATCTCTGATATGAACCAACAGGAAAATATACAGGAAGCAAAACACCACGAATTTTTAGTTTCCAATACCGATTTTGAAGTCAGGTCGCTGGATACGATCTGTGTCAACGAATCGGAACTAAAACACCCGGTATGGTACAATTTGAAATACCTGGTGGCTGGTATTTTATTCGGCATACTGCTGGTCAAGGCTGAAGTTATTTCCTGGTTTCGCATCCAGGAGATGTTCAGGTTTCAGAGTTTTCATATGTATGGTGTAATCGGCTCGGCTGTGGTAGTAGGGATGATCTCTGTGTGGCTGATCAAAAAATTCAAGATCAAAACGATCTATGGCGAGCCGATCGAATTTGTATCCAAAAAACTCAATAAAGGAAATATATATGGCGGTTTGATCTTTGGTTTCGGCTGGGCGCTGACCGGGGCTTGTCCCGGACCTTTGTTCGCACAGGTTGGAACAGGAGCTACTGTTATTATAGTCACCTTGTTAAGCGCCATCGCAGGCACCTGGGTATATGGTAAATGGAGAAGCCGGCTCCCTCATTAGACATGCCGGAGTGCAACTTCTCGTGGTTATAATTGGACCAATTAAAATCAAAAGTATGAAAGCACTATTGACTTCTATCATCGTGGTGAGTAGTCTCAACCTTTTGTCATGTGGTGATGATCCTTCAAAATTATCGCTCCAGGAAACCGGGACCTGGACCAAAAAGTCTGATTCCATTATCGCTATCACCTTTGATACGTTGCGCAGCAGCCTGGCCAAAGCCATTACGGAAGGCAATTTCGAGGGAGCTATCAATTTCTGCAGGGAAGCGGCTTACCCACTTACTGCAACTTACATGACGCCTGACACAAAACTCAAACGTGTGTCGGATCGCTATCGCAATCCGGCCAATAAACCTGATGAAAAAGAACAATCCATACTCGCTGCTTTTCAGGATTTGAAAGATAGCGGGAAGCCAGTTGACCCGGTGCTGGAGCTTGATAAAGAGGGAAATCGTCACTATTTCAAACCCATATTTGTGCAGTCGTTGTGTTTGAACTGCCATGGCAGCAGAAATGAACAGATCCGTCCTGATGTGTGGAATGCCATCAGGCAGCGCTATCCTTCAGACCTGGCTTTTGATTACAAAGAAGGCGACCTGCGCGGGTTATGGCACCTTAGTTATAACAAAAATTAAAGTATTACCAACCCTTACAAATCAAACAAATACACTACGATCGCTGTCTATAAAAGAGAAATTATTGGATAGAAAGAATAAAAATGAAACCTTTGCGAAATCATGTCTGAGCAAATATCAAAGCGAAGCTACCTGGGTAGCGTATTGAGTTGTCGTTGTCCGCGCTGCCGGGAGGGGAAACTGTTTAAAAATCCATTGAGTGTGAAGTTGAAGCAGAATATGGAGATGAACAAAAACTGTCCTGTATGTGGTCAACCTACTGAAATCGAGGTTGGCTTCTATTACGGTACAAGTTATGTTAGTTATGTATTGACGGTGGCATTAAGTGTCGCCACACTGGTTGCCTGGTGGGTGATCATTGGGTTGTCGACTGAGGACAACCGATTCTTTTACTGGCTTGGATTTAATGCGATATTCCTGATTGCTTTGCAACCGTGGTTAATGCGACTCAGCAGAAGTCTTTGGATCTCCTGGTTTGTAAAATACGAGATCAACTGGCAGAAGAGTCAGCCTGTGGATGTTTCCGAGAGATTGAATGCGGAGCAATCGAATAACTGGTAACCGGGATTAAGCCAGAAAGATAAATAGTAGTCGCCGGTTGCGACATTTAGATAAGATTAAGGGGAGCTGCAATAGGAATATTTGCAGCTCCCCTTGTTATTGAACAGTACTAAACTTTGTTGACTTCTCTTTTTTACTATCCTATCACCTTATCGCCTGACTTTGCATTCCGCAACCTGTTCATATGCACCACAAAGACCAGGGTTGCGATAAGCATCGCCACCGCTACAAGGAATGCTATAAAGAAACCGTAGTCCTTCTGCAGGGTCAGGGGTCGGTATTGAGTTTGCAGTTGTGTCGGTTTTGCAAATGGAGCGGCAGATGCTTCTACCGGTTTTGCTTCTGACTTGATATATTCCACGATACTTTTGATATGGTCCTGGGTCAGATCAGGATGATCGGGCATGGGCACTTTGTTGAATTTCTCAAATACTTCTACAGCATCCTTATCGCCACTTTTAATAAGCGATTGAGATGAGATAATAAACTTTGTGAGCCATTCGATGGAACGGCGTTCATCAATACCGGCGAGTGCGGGTCCAGTAAGTGTTTTGTTTACGTTGTGACAAGCAGCACACCGGCTGGTAAAAATCGCTTTACCCTCCTCTACCGGCGGGTTACCAAAAGCTAGGACTGATATACCCAATAATCCAATCAAAGCCATTAAGAATTTTCTATTTTTCATTTTTCAGTTTTTTTATATCCCTGATCAATTGATTTACTTCACTCTCACTGGTACCATCATAGTAGCCCCTGATGCGTTTTCGGGGATCGATAAGTACCAGGCTCTCACTATGTATAAAATCTTCAGGTCCGCCATCCCCATCTGTAGCCACCACCATAAAACTGTTGCGCGCCATCCGGTAGATCTCTTTTTTATCCCCTGTCAGCAACTCCCAGTTCTTTGTATTGATGCCAAAGTCAGCTGCATACTTTTTTAACCTGGATGAACTATCCCGCTCCGGATCGATCGAAATCGAGTTGATAAGGATAGTGGTGTCGTTTTCAAAGGCGCTGCGAACTTTTTTCAGGCTCATGGTCATCTTAGGACAGATCGTTGGGCAATGAGTAAAAAAGAAATCAGCTACTACGATCTTTCCATTCCATCCCGCTGTGCCTTTCAATAAACCATCCTGGTTCAACAGTTCAAAATCCTCTATCCGATGATCTTTTTTGCCCAGAACCGGGAGCTCTCCTACTCTTTTCTCAAAGAAGCTGACTGCAAGCCAGGCGACTAATGGCACTACCAAAACCAGTATCACGAATCGTCGTATCGGCTGCCTGGATTGCATGCTATTTTTTTATCGATACCTCCGGTACCGGGTTGTCAATACTAAATCTCGGCGCTTTGGGGCCGCTATTTTCCTGTACATTGAGCAATGCTGGTATATACGCAATTAGCAGGATAATGATCATGGTCACCAGCCAGGGTTTGAACCTGTCGAAAATAGGTACACGCTTTTCATCGTGATAAGCTTCACTCACCGGAATTTCCAATGCTCCCTCTGTTTGCTTTTTACTAAATATGGTCGCAAAGAATATAATGATGAACAACATTCCCGCAATGAACATGATAATACCACCCAACAGAGCCAACAAGGTAGTTGGCACCCAGTCTGTACGGAACAGCTCATGATCTGGGTTTAGATAAGTTGTACCCAGGTTGGTCCTTCTTGGCTCGCCTCTCAATCCACCCCAGCTCATCCCAAAGGAAAAGATTAACATGCCGATGGTCCACAGGTAAGGTATCACTGTATTCATTTTCGGCATCACTATCTTCTTGCCACTCATTCCGGAATAGAGATACAGGCTCATACCAACAATTCCCAGGAACACCGGACCTGCCACCGTCATATGAAAATGCCCCGGCATCCAGGCTGTATTATGCACTACAGCGTTGAGTGAATACGAAGAATTGATGATACCGGTTACACCGCCAAATATGAATAGTATTAAACCACAGATAAAATAAGAGAACAGGTAACGGCTATCATCAAACCATGGCAATTTTTTCATCCATCCCAGCAGGCCCTTAGAGCCTCTTTGTTTACCAGCATATTCGAGTGAAGCGGCAATTGTAAAAGCAGTAATAAAGCTGGGTATCGCTACACCGTATGTAAGCAGACCATGAAAGAACTTCACTCCCTGGGTGATTGTTGGGTCGCTGTACTGGTGGTGAACACCAACGGGAATTGAAAACAATAAGAACAGGAACAAAGCCACACGTCCCGCCAGGTCTGAATACAGTTTACCACCGGCTACCTTCGGCAGAATGGTATAGAACATGATGTAAGCGGGCAACAACCAGAAGTATACCAGCGCATGCCCAAAAAACCAAAACAGGGTACGGGCCAGGTTTACATTCACGGTATCGGTCCAACCCATTGACCATGGAATCAATAGCACCAGCACTTCATATGCTACTGCCAGGGTACACACAAACCAGATAATAAAGTTGATCAACGTACCAAGAACAGCCAGGGGTGTTTTTGTCTGGGGGTTTTGTTTTTTCCATTGGTTATACATCCTGGCCCAGTCAAAAAGCGGCAACCATGATCCCACGATCAGCAGGGCTGCACCGAGGTAAAACAAAGGATGCGCTTTTAAAGGAGGATAGAAGGTGTACAACACGGAGGCCTTACCGGCTAGCATGGCCCAGCTCGCCATCACCACTCCGGTCAACATCAGCGCGAAGCTTGTCCACATCAGTTTTTTATTCGGCTCTTTCTTCAGGTAAAAGGTCATGGTGACATGCCCAAAAGCCACGGCAAAAAAAGTGGTCAATACAAGCGCATTGATCACCCCGTGAAGTGTTAGACCCTGGTAGTAGTCGAGTTTGGCAAAAGAAGTTTGTTGTAATACGCCGGCACGATAGATTGTCTGCATCAGGCCATGATAGATACCGATGACCAGCAGCGCAACCGGGATAGCCAGTTCCAGGAATATAATACGTTTAAAGGTTTTAGTTACTTGCATGATAAAAGTTTTATTTGGCTTCCGGATAATTGACGATTACCTGAGCGCGCATGTTC
>JAEZRB010000254.1 GCA_023412975.1 Bacteroidota bacterium
CGATTGCCCGGTGAATGTGTATTAAAATACAAACGTGATTGTTTTGCAAACATTAGATGTCCGGTCCATTTCCAAAAATCCCAACACGTACCTTTGCTTCATTTATAGAAAGGCATGGCGTACAAAAATCAACAGCATTTTATAGACATACTGGAGAAGGAAGGCGAACTGGTTAGGATTAAAACCTATGTTGATCCCAAACTAGAAATGGCCGAGATCACCGACCGAATGAGCAAACAACCCGGCGGTGGTAAAGCGATCTTATTTGAGAACACCGGATATAATTTCCCCGTTTTAATGAACGCCTATGGCAGCGAGAAAAGAATGTGCCTGGCGCTGGGCGTACAGCGGCTTGATGATACTGCCCACGAGATCGAAAATCTTTTCAAACTGCTCGCATCACCAAAAGAAAGTATCATCGATAAATTAAAGATCCTTCCTAAACTCGGGCAGTTTGCCTCCTGGATGCCAAAGGTAAAATCCGGAAGAGGGGAGTGCCAGGAAGTGGTGATGGAAAAACCTGATATCACCAAACTGCCAGTGATCACCTGCTGGCCCAAAGATGGGGGTCCATTTGTCACCTTACCGATCATTCACACCAAAGATCCGGTTTCAAAATCCCGAAACGTAGGCATGTACCGCATGCAGGTATTTGGTCCCACGCTTACCGGTATGCACTGGCATAAGCATAAAGTATCTGCCAAACATTTTAATGAGTATAAGAAACTCAACAAACGCATGCCGGTAGCCGTCGCACTCGGTGGCGACCCTGTGTATGCCTATTCGGCCACAGCACCTTTGCCCGAAAATGTAGATGAGTATATGCTCGCAGGGTTTCTTAGAAAAAGAAAAGTTGAACTGGTTAAATGCATCACACAGCCGGATGTGGAAGTTCCGGCCGATGCGGATTTTATTATAGAAGGATATGTGGATCCCGGTGATGAGATGATATGGGAAGGACCGTTTGGCGATCACACAGGTTATTATTCCCTGCCAGACTGGTACCCGCGTTTTCATATCACGGCCATCACTCATAAAAAAAATCCCGTGTACCCGGCCACTATCGTGGGCATTCCACCACAGGAGGATGCCTGGCTGGGTAAAGCAACCGAAAGAATTTTCCTGGCACCCATCAAAATGACAATGGTGCCTGAGATCATCGATATGGAAATGCCTGTGGAAGGCGTTTTTCATAACCTCGTTATCACCAAGATCCAAAAAGAATATGCAGGCCAGGGTCAAAAAGTGATGAACGCCATGTGGGGTGCCGGGCAAATGATGTTTAATAAGATACTTGTGATCACTGATGAATCAACCTCTATCACTAATTATAAGGAACTGTCCAAATATGTATTTGACAACCTGAACCCGGCCACCGATATCTATTTTTCGCAAGGTCCCATGGATGTATTGGATCACAGTTGCAGCAAAATGGGATTTGGCGGCAAAATGTGTATTGATGGCACACGTAAGTCTGAGGAGGAAAAAGATGAACGCTGGATATCAAAAGGAAATGCAATAGATAATGGTGATGTGATCGATAACCAGGCGATCATGTCAAAGTTTGGGGAAGTGAAAGCTGTCAACTCATCCCTGTTGAAAACAGGAATACCCTGCCTGATCATCGCGGTTGAAAAAAACAGGAAGGGCCATATCAGGGCATTGCACGAGCAGATCGCTTCGCTGCCAGAAATGGCCGGTATAAAAATGATACTGTATGTAGAACACACGGTGGACCCACATGATCTTACCACTGCATTATGGCGATTCTGCAATAATCTTGATCCCCGCCGTGATAGTATCCTTACCCGGCAGGAAAGTTCGCATGAACCAGGAAAATATACAGCCTGCATGGGACTGGATGGAACAAGGAAAACCAAACAATGGGATGATTTCCAGCGTGACTGGCCCAATATCATTGTGGCAGATGATCAGACCATTGAGGCGGTGGATCAAAAATGGGGAGAGTTGGGTATAGGAGCTTTTATTCCTTCTCCTTCATTGAAATTCAAAGGCCAGCTCTATGGTGAGGACGCTGTTGTCGGCGATTAGAACTAAACCCTTAAATTGCTTGTTATAATCGTTATACCCTCGGGTTATCATCAAAGGATCAGCATACATGAAAAGAATTAGTGCAGTATTACTCGGAAGCTTTATGGCAATATCGGCTCTTGCTCAAAAAAACAATACAGACCATACACTTCTTTGGAAAATTAGTGGCAATGGCCTGGAGAAGCCATCCTACCTTTTTGGTACCATTCACATGCTTTGTAAAGACGATGCCGTACTTAGCGACAGCCTGAGAAATATTATTCAAAATGTGAAAGAGGTTTATTTCGAGGTGGACCTTGATAATATGTTCGAAATGCTGGGTGTAATGAGTAAGATGAAAATGAAAGGTGATACCACGCTACAGGATCTGCTGAGTGAAGCTGACTACGAGAAAGTAAAAAATTACTTCGAAACAAAAGGATCCATACTTCCATTTTCGATGCTTGAGACATATAAGCCCATACTGGCTGCTTCTACTTTGCAACAAGGCGATATACCCTGCGAAACGACAGCCATGATGGAACAGGTGATCATGATGGAGGCGAAAGAGCATAACAAACCCATAAAAGGTCTCGAAAGCATGGGCTACCAGGCCGGTGTACTCGATAGCATTCCGTACAAATTGCAGGCAGAGCAACTGGTCAGTTATATTGATAATGCCATCAAAGGCAAAGACCAAGATGGCGAAATGGTGGAAATGCTGAACGCATATAAATCCCAGGACCTTAAGAGAATGGAAGAATTGATACTGAAAAGCGATCCAAGCATCTCAAACTATACCGAAATCTTATTGCATAACCGCAACCGCAACTGGGTTGAAAAATTAAAAGACTTAATGCCCGACAAACCCTTACTCATTGCAGTAGGAGCAGGGCACTTACCGGGAAAAGAAGGTTGTATCAATTTATTACGGCAGGCGGGGTATAAGGTTACGCCGGTGAAGAATGTGATGAGGGTGAACCGGGAGATTTAACTGGGAATTTGTAATCATTGCTGTCCGGAATAAAATTTTGGATTATTCTCAAAACCTTTGACCCGCGCGGTTTCTATGACTTTTACTTTTACAGGGGCTTTGCTTTATTTTTCCTGGAGACTCTCACTTTTGCTGGTCGTAGTTCAAATGTATCGATGTGCCAGGAAACCACAGCGCACACAGCGGACACAGCCGAGTATTAGCATCATGTCCTGTTCTGCGTAGCAGATTTTATCACGTAAAGGCTTTTCGCTGTGCTCACTGTGTTCGCCGTGGTTTATGATACTCCAGAGTTCCCCGGACAATAATGATATGTAGTTGGTTGTTTGGAGTTGGGTTGCTCACAATGTTTCTGGGCTCGCTGTTTTAAAACAGGCGACTTACAAATACAGGAAATTCGTTAATCAAAAAGCTTTTTTACTGGGATCGGCGGCCATTTCGATCATGGCGGTGAGTTCCTTTACCAGCTTATCATCACTTCCATCAAAGCCTACTGATTTGAAACGGATCAGGCCGTCTTTATCAATGACAAATTTGGTGGGTATGCCTTCCACTTTAAAATCTTCCACGACTTTGTTGTCATTGTCCATCAATACATGAAAACTGTATTTATTGCTGGCAATAAAATCAGCTGCGTTTTTCTCCTTGTTTTCCACTCTCTCCCAGGTATCAACAAAGATGAATTTAACATCATCCTTTTCTTTGTATTTGGAAACCATCTTTTGCATTCCGGGGAAACTGGCTTTGCAAGGACCGCACCAGGTGGCCCAGAAATCGACGACCACTACTTTACCTTTTAGTGAGCTGGCACTGACTTCTTTTCCATCCAAATCAAGCAGCGCAAAGGAAGGGGCCGCCTGGCTGAGCATGGATTTACGCAGTTCCTCCAACATTTTAAGATAGCTTGCCTGTTCGAGTGTGGCAAAATAAGTATTAAATCCTTCCGGATCCTTATGTTCCTTTTTATACAAACGCTTCAGTATCTCTTTTATCTCGTTACTTGCCTTTCCATTGACCACAAACTGCTCCAGTTCCTTTTTATATTGCTTAGCGGGTAGGGCTTTCTCTGCTAATAACGCGTAGGTAGTATTATAGTCGGGGACTTCAGCTTTCCAATGCAGCATCGCGTCCTTTGCAAATGGCAAGGCTTTTTTGAACTTACCCTGTTTATACATTACCATACCATAGGTATCCGCATACATGGCATAAGTATTCTCGCGTTGGCGTTGCCATTGCTTTTCTGTCATATTCATCGGCCGGGTAGCGCTGGGTTTCTTTGTTTCAGCCCTGGCATGCAGTACGGCGAATTCAGACAACTCCTCGGCCAGGTCGAGGTTTTCACCCGATTCCTGGATGCGCCAGGCAGCATTGTTATACTGACTGGCCAACTGGTCCTTATTGGTGATACCAGCTTCGGCTACTGCCGCTTTGTAACCAGCCCAGTCTTTTTTAGCGATATAGCTGTTCAAATAAGATAGCTGGTAACTGGTAAAGTTTTTACGCTGACCTGACCAGGCACTATCAGTATCGATCTTTTGTTTTATCCCGGCCAGTAATTCTTTTTTTCGTGAGGGGTCAGCTTCAGCATTAAATTTTCGGATGGCTTCGCCAACAACCCAGCTACCATTTGGAAATTTTTCTTTTTTCAGTCCATTGATCAACCTTGTTTGTTCCGGCAGCTTAGCAATAGTGTACAATTCCTCCAGGGAACTATAATCAGATTCATTCACCAGGCCGTTCTTGAGTGTCTGTTCGATCTCTTTTTGAACGATCGCACTCGCATCAGGCTTTTTCAAAGCCATGACCAGTTTTAAATAAGCGGGTACATGTTGTTTACGGTTTGCGGGATAGTTTTCCATTTCCTCCTGGATCATGGCCAGGGCTTTTTCGTTGTTCCTGGCAACGCCTGTACCGGGAGCATAAAGTTGGTAAAACTGGGAAAGACCTGCATAACTACCCTCGGTTATCTTATCATCATCGTATAAATGAATAAAATAGCCTTCGTCGTTGTTGTTGTCAAACTTCCTGTCGACGAAAAAAGCGAGGTAAATAAAATTTTGAGAAGTATCGGTGGTTATGGTACCGGTGTATTTGTAACCCTTGCGTTTTAATACCAGGTCAGTAGCGCTGCGGCCATTGCTACCCAGACCGTAGACGATCGCCTCTACCGGTTCCAAACTGCCGGCCAGGTCGCCGGCAGACTCGTATGTGAATTCAATCACATCACCAGGCTTAGGTTTTTCGGGCGTATAAGAAAAATTTTTCTGGGCATAGCCGGCTGTGGTAACAAGGATCATTACCAGCAGCACCATATTCCTGGGATGCATAAGCTAAGTTTTCAGCAATTTACTGTGGTCGTTTCAAACTCTTTCCAAAACCGAAAAGAAAAAATCGCCTTCAATTTTGGCATTCTCATCGCTGTCGCTGCCATGAATCGCGTTTTCTCCAAGTGAAGTGGCATATAATTTACGAATGGTGCCTTCTGCTGCCTCTGCGGGATTGGTGGCACCGATCAGGTTACGGA
>JAEZRB010000281.1 GCA_023412975.1 Bacteroidota bacterium
GGATGTTACCGAATGAATGGGAAAGGGCGCCGCCATGTACTTTCAGCAGTTTGCCCTGTGAGGAAAGCTCCTGCAGGTCACGTCGAATGGTATCCTCCGACACATTGATCTCCTGGCTCAGGGATGACGATAGCACCTTGTTGTGCAGGTTGACCTGTTGCAGAATATAAGTTTGTCTTTCCTTCTTAAGCATGTTAGATATGGCAGGCATAAATGTACGCAAAGAAAATGCAGAAAAACGCAATGAATCAAAAAAAAACCGGCGAGATTTGCGTTTTTCTTCTGTATTAAAAAATCTTAATAGATAAGTAGCCTGTTTTAGGTACAAATATTTATTTCCGGGAAATTTTATTGCCAAAAGATCATACAGGGTTGAGTTTAATGTCAACTCATTTGTATCGTTTTGTCGCTATCAAAAATTCATGGGAAATTTTTGTTTTTTCATTCTGCATAATTGTGATGAAAAGATTAGCAGAAAAAATAAAAAAATCATGATCACTATAAGTTCACATCTGTGCTCAAAAATTATTCGTCCACGTTCATTGCACAACTGCTTTCCCCTTTGTAAACTCATTAAACCGACTAAAAATGCACACTGCTTACGAAAACGCAAAAAAACGCAACGCCCGGTAGTCGCTATATGACTAACGAGGCATTTTCATTATGAAGCGATTTTTGTCAAATCCCACGATCCGGTGGTATTAAAGAAAAAAACCACCCCGGACTGCTTGCTGGCCGGGATGGTAAACTGCATGAGAGAAGATGCCAGCGTTGGTAAACTGCTAACCCGACGATGACATTGAGGTAGATAAAGATCTGGCGCAAAGATGCCGGGGATTTGTTAAACGATAATTAACCCTGGATTACCCAAAAATTAAATTTTTACAGTCTCAACCTGCTGATGTCAATATCAATCGATTGGTCTTCGGTACTTCAAAACGTAGATCCTCATTTCCCCGCCACCGAAGCGCTCGGATCATTTACAAACCTGGAGCAGTATGGAGATTCGTTCAGTCTGCCCAAAATTTAATATTACCTTATTGTTATCTTTTGTATATTTAATCAGATTGTCGCCGTGAAAACTAAACACCTCATATGGTATCTTGTATTCCTGTTGGCCTTTTCAGTCAAAGGAGCTGCACAGGATAATGCCTCCCGGATCAGTTTTGATTTTTATGGTACTGCCGTTGAGTTTCCATACAATTTTTCATCCCGCGTGGAATTTCCAGGCCCGCTGACGGCGGAAAATATTTCCTCCTTCTACCAGCGCATTCTTCAAATCGGCGATCTGCCTGTGATCAGCGCATTGATCAATTATAAAAGGCAACATCAGCCGGACGACTGGCTTTTTTACCAGCTTGTTCGAAAAACTGCCGAACAGATCAGCCCCAAGGCTGAAAATTACGAGCGCTACACGCTTTATAAATGGTTTTTCCTTTGCCAGTCAGGTTATGATGCCACGCTCGCTATCAATAAAGACCGGCTACTTTTCTATGTGCAGAGTGATGAGAATATTTACAATATCCCGTACCGTTACCGTGACGGGAAACAATACGTCTGTCTTAATTACCACGATTATGGTGCCATCGATTTTTCAAAAGAAATATTTGCCGAAGTAATACTGAAAAATAACCGGGCCACCAATGCATTTTCCTACAGGATCACTCAATTGCCAGGATTCAGCGCGGAAAACTACCAGGAAAAAGAAATCAGTTTCCACTTCTATCAAACCGAATACCAGTTCAAGGTCAAGCTAAATCCCCAGGTGAAAACTATTTTCACCAACTACCCCGTGGTAGATTATGAATCCTACTTCAACATCCCGCTGAGCAGCGAAACGCATGGCTCGCTGATTTCATCCCTGAAACAAAACATGAGGGGGATGACCAAAAAGAACGGCGTAGACTACCTCATGCGTTTCACGCGGTATGCATTCCTGTTTGAAAAAGATGTGGATGCATTTGGTAAAGAAAAAAGAATGTCACCAGAGGAAACCCTGCTATACGGGCAAAGTGATTGTGATGACCGCGCGGCCCTGTTCTTTTACCTTGTAAAAGAAATTTATAACCTGCCGATGATCGTGCTTGCGTACCCTCAGCATGTGACCATCGCCGTTCAATTCGACAAACCTGTAGGAGACCCGATCGTTTATAATGGAAAAAAATATTCTGTTTGCGAACCTACTCCGCAGATCCAGGACCTTCAGATCGGTGAAATCTTACCGGCTTTGAAAAAAACTTCGTACGAGATTGTGTACGCCTATAATCCCAATTGATAGCTGACCCTGTCAGTATTGCAGGGCGAGGCACCCGGCCACCTGCTATCAGGGCTTACATCAAAAGTTTATCCTTAGCCACAAAAATTGACACTCATGGACGGGTGCGGCACGCATTTACCCACAACCTAAATACGGGGTGAATTATTTAAAGGATGCTTTTATTAAGGAACCATTGCAACTGGCTCTTTGGCTTCTTTCTCCAGTTCTTCCAAAAGATCCTTCGTACGATCACTCATAGGTACGAAATACTTTTCACCGGTTTTAATGAACGAAAGCGTCATACAATCTTTTACCCTGCTGAAATATACTACGTACACAGCATCTTCTTTACCATAGTAATTGATCTTTCCCTGCGTGGAGCAAGTATCTTTTGGTTCGATGATCGGGGCATTGATATTATCGGCGATGGCTGACAAAATCTCCTTATCATACAACTTCGACATGCTAAAAAACCGCGGATTGCCGGGAGTATGATAATACATTACGGCAGCACTGTCGCAATTATCAAGGCCGGGAATGTTAATGATTTTGCCGGTTTCTTCTTTTTTCGCTGCATTGTTGCATGCCGACAATAGAGTGTAAGCCAGGGTGCTGAAAAAAATACTCCTGAACATTGTATTGAGCATACTGTATGGTTATAAAAAAAGCGCCCTGGTGATACCGTGGCGCCAAAACAATGATAGATATGATATTAATAGTTCGCGTTCTGCGGATCCCAGTTTGTCCAGCCTTCCGTCCAGTTCTTATCGCCAAATGCTCCGCGATAAGTTGTACTGCTGAAGAATGAATTCATTCCTGCAAAACTGGAACCATCCAATGCGGGCGAACCAGCCTTCGGAAGAAAATTCGGAGCAGTTGAGTAAAACGGGCTCTGCAACTGGATATCAGCAGCATTGACATAAGTAATAGAACCCTCACTTTCTGCTTTAGCCCGGATGCCCGCGTCGGTCAGGATGTCGGGATGCACCGTTGGATTGCCACTTGAAAGCACCACCAGGTAAGGCTTGGTAACTGCATGTACCAGGTTGTTCTTAAATTCTGAAATACCATCCACATATGCCTGGGCTGTACCGTCGGACTCAAGACCAAAACCACCTTTCTGGTAACCCATTATGATTGAATTGCGCAATACAAACTGAACCCTTCTTCTCCAACGGTTGGCCAGATTGTGATTGGAAGCGGTGCCCGCGGCGTCATTGGGTCCTACAAAAGTAAAATTGCTTAACTGAGGACGGGTAAAAGGTGTTGCAGTTGTACCCGAACCATCATTGTCGGCCTCGATACCATTGCCGGCATCACCCGCATCTACGAAATCAGGCTTACGCAGTGACACACCAAACTGAATTTTACCAGTATAACCAAAGTCAAAATCAAAGTCATCATCTGCTGTTGCAAAAGCAACCAGGTTCTTCGCGTTCACTGTACCACCAAAGAATTCAAAGGCGTCATCATTACCAAATGATACCTGTACATTCTCGATTATAGTACCTGCACCTACTCCACCCAGGGTAAGACCATTAATCTCCGAACCTGGTTCCGCAGCGATACCCGCAAATTCGATGCGCACATAGCGAAGTATTCCACTTTCATCGTTGGGATCGGTGCCGCCATATTTACGGCCTACGCCACCCTCGATCGTTGGGCCTGGATCAAGCGGACGATTTGTTGGTGCTTTTCCCAGCAGGATAATGCCTCCCCAATCACCAGGCGCCCGCTGGCCTGCAGGTTTTCCACTTGTGAAGACAATCGGGTTATTGGCTTTACCATCAGCGATAAGTTTTGCACCTCTTT
>JAEZRB010000292.1 GCA_023412975.1 Bacteroidota bacterium
GTTATGTATACCCTGGCGTTTGAGCAAAGAGGCCGCGATCACACTGCGGTAACCACTGGCACAATGCACATAAAGATTATGTCGATCTTCAAAGTTGGCCATATTCGCCGGATCCGTCATTTCCTGCAGGGGAAGGTTTATCGCTTCATTGAGATGGCCCTCGGCAAACTCAACAGGCTTGCGTACGTCCAGCACGATAAGGTTTTTATCAAACGGAATATCCATCATCAGCTCATCAGCCTCTACGTCGATGATCATATCGATAGGTTCTCCCTGGTTTTTCCAGGCTTCAAATCCACCTTCAAGATATCCTTCTACCCGGTCGAGACCTACCCTTGCCAGCCGGATAATGCTTTCCTTTTCCTTGCCTGGTTCGCTCACCAACAGCAACGGCACATCAAACGGTAACAGGCTGCCGGCCCATTCCGCGAATCTGCCATTAAGACCAATACTTATCGAGCCGGGAATAAAACCTTCGGAGAAAATATTTGAATGTCTTGTATCCAGTACGATCGCGTCCTTCTCCTTCCTTTTTTTGAACTCATCCACGGACAGGGCCGTCATTGCTTTGTTCAATATTTCATCGAGACTGCTGTAGCCTTCTTTATTGATACGTGCATTGATCGGAAAATACTGGGGTGGTGGAGGAATGCCATCGGTCACGGCTTTTATAAATTCTTCCTTATTTGCGGCTTTCAGCGCATAGTTGAATTGCTTTTCCATACCAATAGTGCTATCGGTATCGGGTCCAAGATTTTTTCCGCATGAACTACCGGGACCATGCGCGGGATAAACGATCACATCATCAGCCAGCGGTATGATCTTTTGTTGAAGGCTGTCGTACAACATACCAGCGAGATCATGCACCGTAAGTGATTCGCCTTTTTGTGCGAGGTCTGGGCGACCCACATCGCCCACAAACAAAGTATCCCCGGTAAATATGCAATGATTTTTTCCAGTTTCATCGTTGAGGAGATAACAGCTTGACTCGAGAGTATGACCGGGAGTATGTAGCACCTCGATGGTGATATCACCGATGTTGAACTTTTCACCGTCTTTTGCAATATAAGCTGGAAATTTTGTGTCGGTTTCCGGACCATACACGATCGGTGCCCCGGTGGCTTTACCCAGGTCAATATGACCGCTGATGAAATCGGCGTGGAAATGTGTTTCGAAAATATATTTAATCGTTGCTTTTCTTTCATTGGCCAGGTCAAGATATACTTCGATATCGCGTAGAGGGTCTACGATAGCAGCTTCGCCATTGCTTTCAATATAATATGCGGCTTCGCTGATGCAGCCTGTATAAAGTTGTCGGATGTACATGCAATAAGTTTGAATGGGCAAAATTAATTGATTTTAAAAGCAAAAAAGGAAGCCATTGGCTTCCTTAAATAAGTGTCAGAACCGCTATTTAGTTGAGCAGCGATTCCACAAATTTGTTCATTTCCTCGATACGGCTTGTATTGATAGTATAGTAGATGAATTTACCGTCCCGCTCTGTTTTTACAAAGCCGGCCTTGCGAAGAATCGCCAGGTGCTGAGAAGCTACAGACTGCTCCAACCTCAGTTTCACATAAATTTCCGTTACGGTAATTTTTCCCTGCTCATCAATCAACTTCAGGATCTGCTGACGTAATTTATGATTGATAGCTCTCAGTACCAGTGAAGCCTTCTTCACATTCAATAAATCCACTTTCAGGGACCCATTCTCAGGTGCCGCGTTCAGAGTTAACGTGTAGTTGTTCATAGTTATAACTGATTAAATCTATAGTTAGATCTATAGATTGCAAAAATAACTATGTATGTCTGTTTTTTGAAATTAAAATTGTTAAGAAGTGTAATATTTTCACCTTGCAAATTACCGCATTGTAGAGTGAAATTCTTTGATGTAGAAGGGTTCAGTGTATGCAGGATCAGCAAATTTGCCTGATGCAAACCTTTGCGTCGATAGTTGTGAAAAACATTCAACTGTTAGCGGAAAATTGTTAAAAATCGCATTGTGATGAACAATTACCTGTTGTAACTTGTTGAGCGCGTTGCCTGAGAATAATATTCTTCCTTTTTCAAGAATTGTCATGAAACTGTTTGCTTCTACTATCATCGCCGTAGGAGAGAGAATTTGTTGCATATTCCTATCATATACTGCTGTAAAGATCTCCATTCTCCTGGCATCAATAACCGGACAGATATACTCGGCTAAGTTTTTATCCACAGCATGAGCCATAAGTTCAAGCGTGCCGATAGAAATTAGGGGTTTCCCTAATCCATAACATAAACCTTTTGCTGTGGATAGTCCTACCCGAAGGCCGGTATATGACCCCGGCCCGTTACTTACGGCAACAGCATCAATATCCTGAAGCATTTTTCCGCTTTTACTCATTATCTCCGCGATAGCAGGAAGTATCCACGATGCATGATCCATCTGGTGTGCATTAGTTGCCGCATGAAGGGGTATTCCGTCACCCGAGAGGCAAACAAGTGCGGTGTCCAATGCTGTATCAATATTGAGGATAAGGGGCATTATTTCAGATTTTTTTCCAACAATGCAGACGGCCTGTAGCGTTCCTGGTCTTTTGCCAGTTTTGTTAGTAAAGCAAAGACGGGTTCAAGCCCGATTTTTTGACTCCATTCAAAAGGTCCATAAGGATAGTTAGTGCCGAGTTTCATAGCAATGTCAATCTCATCGGTTGTACTCACACCTTCTTCGAGGGCAATATATGCTTCGTTGATAATGGTAGCGATCACCCTTGCTGTTAAAAATCCGGCTATATCAGGTGTCCAGGTTATTTTCTTCCCAAAGCTCTCAAACAATTGCTCTGCTTTTGATTTTAGTTCTTCATGCAAAGTTGTGGCTTCCACTTTATTTCGTTGCAGGAACGTTGGCCATCCATTGATACGGACATAGTCCTGGCCAATTTCACCAAGGGTATCGATCACTGAATTGATGATGATCATCGGCGCCTGTAAATTGTTTAACCATTTGATCCGTGTCCGCGTGTTTTGAAAAAGCAGGTCAATGCAGGCATCAAACGAAGCGCCGGACGAAAGATCATTTATATCACTGATCCATTCAACCTGGATGCTGTCGTTGCTTACACCCGTCATTAATTCCTCGCGCAAAGGCCTGTCTGCGATCACAAGAACCCGCATATTCTATTTTTTGCAAAGAAAATGCATAAAGCTATATTCGTTCTGCAATTTTTAAATAATATACGATGAATAAAATTGTGATCAGGACCGATAATGCGCCGGCGCCGATCGGGCCCTACAACCAGGCCATACTTGCGGACGACACTTTATATATTTCGGGACAGATTTGTATCGATCCGAAAACAAATGAATTGAAGAATGCCGACATAAAGGAAGAAACGCTGCAGGTGATGCAAAACCTCCGCGCCATCCTGCTGGCAGCAGGAACGGGTTTCAACAATGTGGTAAAGACGACTATTTTTCTTACGGATATGAACCAGTTCGCCGCGGTGAATGAGGTGTACAATTCTTTTTTTGATGGGGATTACCCCGCCCGGGAGACTGTGCAGGTAGGGGCGTTGCCGAAATTTGTTAACGTTGAAATCAGTATGATTGCGATCAAATCATAGTTTTTGTTGCCGGGAAGAAGGTAAGAGGATAAGATAGGAATTTTTTTTGCCGGGAAGAAGGTAAGGCGGAGAGAAACGATCAATGCTAATATGATTACCAACGTCTTTTAATAATTTGGATACCGTCTTCTTGAAACTCGTGCAGTCTAAACTTCCCGCCTTCCCGTCTCCCCGGCTCGGCCATTACTTCATATTTGTAATATTATCGAATGCGTCGATTCCTGCGTTACATATTATTGAAGCCTGTATTGTGGGCATCGCAAAAGTTCTCGTCGAGGCCGGAGCGCGAACGCATATTTAAAGCGCTGGATAAACTTTACCAGGAAATATTAGAGAACCCCGGTAAAAAAGGGCTGTTAATCCCATTTGAAGAACATACAGGGAAGTTCATCATATTTTCAGATCAGCATAAGGGTGCGAGAGATGGTGCCGATGATTTTGTGTTGGCAGAACCTAATTACATGGCTGCTCTGGAGTATTACAATGATCATGGCTTTGCATTGATCGGACTTGGCGATTGTGAAGAGCTTTGGGAGAATACATTGCATAAGGTACGTGACAGCTATCCCAAAACTTTTGAGGCAGAGAAAAAATTTTTGCAGCGTAAGAGTTTTATAAAAGTGTTGGGCAACCATGATCTCTATTGGGGCAACGATCCGTTTGCCTGGTTGCAGTTAAAGAAGATCTATGATGAGGACGTAAAAATTTATGAAGGCCTGGTACTATCCGTGATCATCGGTGGCCGACCCTTTAATATTTTGTGTACCCATGGTCACCAGGGCGATGCGCAAAGCGATGGAAACTGGTTCAGCAAATTTTTTGTTGCCAGGATATGGGCGCCACTACAGGCCTACCTGCGTATCAATCCCAATACTGTTGCCTATAACAATGAAAAGAAAACCCTGCATAATGAGATCATGTATGAATGGTCGGCTCGCCAGGACAATACCTTGCTGATAACAGGGCATACCCATCAGCCCGTGTTTGTGTCGCTTACCCATATTGAACGTCTATACAAAGAACTGCAGATCGCACGGCTCAATAAAGACGAGTTCAGGATGGCCGAACTGGAGCAGGAGATCCGTAGACGCGAAAAGGAATTCTCCGCAGTTTCAATCGATTACCTGAACATGAAACCATCATATTTCAACAGTGGTTGTTGCTGCTTTGTTGATGGTGATATCACCGGTATCGAAATTGACGGCGGCCAGATCGCCCTCGTGAAATGGACCTCCAAAGACCAGGCTCCGGAGAGACAGGTGCTGGAAAGGATACGGTTGTCAGAATTGTGCGCTGCATTATAACCAGGCAAATCAATATGATTAGCACTTGGCCGTTTTCTTCTTCCTTCCCAGGTATCCCTTATCAACTACCTTTTTAATATAGTCAGGTGCAAATGGGACCTTGCAGGATGTACCACCCATATCCACTTCCACATTTCCAATTTTTTTGCCCGTTGCAATCGCTTTTTTATTAAGATCTACGATAAATGAGCCAGCAGCAATTACAAAACTATTCATGCAATAACGGACCCGGTTGGGTGCTTTGTCAATTTCCTTTTCCACGCGTTCTAGTAATTTTTCAAAAAGCGGGATATCGAGTTTGTCATCCGGCCAGGTGGAAGCCACGCTGATAAGTGTGCACCAGCCGGATGTTGCAATATTTTCTTTCGGGGAGTCAATCCATTGTAAAGCAAGTTCCAGGGCAGATTCATTTTCAGACGCCACCCAGGGTACGCTGTATTCGCTGATGAGTTGTCCGCTTGCTTTTTTAGCCCAGTCATGCAGTTCCTTCTTGCTCATTTTTGCGCCATTGGCCATCAGCCCCGCGAGATACATGGCGTCGCCTATACCAGAATTAAAAAGTTCCAGGGCGATTTCCTGTTGGTTTTGTTTTATCTTTTTCTGGATCTTTTTCAGGTCTTCAATCTTGACACCATAAAATGGCTCCTTTGCGCCGTGTTTTAAAAGCGTTCTTTTATAGGACTCATTTCCCGATTTTTCTATTTCTTTTATAACATCCTGAGCGTTCATGGTTTGAATTTCTAGCAGGGTGAATTTATGCGATGGCAGTATTTTTTCGGCGAAGGGAAAGGGCAGAGATGATACTCACGATTATGCCTATCACAAATACCGTTAGGAACATGATGAGAAACAATACCAGGGGCTTATCGTACATCTCTCGCTGCTCTTCGAGTTTTTTTATCTCTGCGTCTAAGTCATTACCGGTGAGACTGGATCGCAAATCCTGGATATAATGATTGTAATAGTCATCTTTCCACGAAGGGTTTAGCACTTCGGTATATAACAGGTCAAACAGGCTGAAACAAATGGCAGGTACCAGGGTAATCAATAAACCGATCTTAAGACCTTCACCAAAGCTTAGACTGCCGCCATTTATTTTGTCGCGATAGTGACGCATGCCCATAAAAACAAAAATCATGGACAACAGAATGGCCAGGTAGCCTGCGGCTTCCTGTGTGGAATAATCAGCGTTTTTGGCAAGGACAAATAGGTTGAACGCGGCTAAAACCACGATCAGGATGGCGGCGTAGATGCCATACCGGAATACTGTTTGTTTCATATGATTTTTGTTTGCAAACTACAATCCCCGGCAGCCATTGGCCTCATACGAAAGTAGGAAAAGCCTGGTACTTAAGGCCGATTTACAGTACAAAACCATCATCAGCCAACAATTCCCCTTTCCTTTGCTACCAGTATAGCCTGTGTTCTACGTTTGGCATCAAGCTTAAAAAGAATATTAGACACATGTGTTTTGACAGTGCTTTCAGAAAGGAACAGGGCCGAAGCGATCTCCTGGTTGCTGAGCCCTGCTGCCATTTTCACGAGCACCTCATGTTCGCGTGGCGAGAGCCCCGACTTTTTTAATTCCTCATAATTGATAGTGCCTGCAGAACTGGCCTGGCTGGTTTGGCTGGCAGTACCTGGACGCTTGTTGAAGTAAACGCCAATAAAAAAGAATACCAGGGCGGCTATGGCCACTATTATTTCGAGCTTTACATTGCCCCGGATAAAATTGATCTCCGCGATCCGGAACAATATAAGCAAACAGAGTATCAGCAGCCCAAATCCAATGATTATGGCACGCATATACCAGGGTTAGAATGCTTTTTTCAATCTATTATTCTCGCGGTTCCAGTCGGGTAATTTATTGTCAGGATCAAGAATCACTTCTTTGATCTCGCTGCTGGTGGATACACGGAACTTCCAGGTGGGTCCACGCTGCCATACTTCCACGGGCAGGTTGATCCGGTGTTCCTTGCCGTTGGCTTCTTTGACCAAAACCGTCACAGGCATGGCCATCTTCTCGAGATTCTCAAGTGTGATCTCGGCGCCATTTGCGGGAATACTGTTTATGTATTTTACATCATTTACCGTCTGGTCGAGCTTCCAGTTGTTCAATACCCAGGCTCTCCAAAACCAGCCAAGGTCTTCACCGGCTACGTTCTCAATAGTATGGAAAAAATCCCAGGGAGTAGGATGTTTGAAGGCCCAGCGATTGATGTATTCTCTTAATGCCTGGTCAAATCTTTCTGGTCCGAGCACCACATCCCTGAGCGCATGCAACATCACCGAGGGTTTCATGTAAGCGGCGACACCCAGGTTTTGCTGTTGAATGACGTCGGGCGTGGTAAACAATTTATCCATCTTGTCACCAAACGTATATTTGATCATCATCGGCGAATTGGGGTTGTCGAAGAAACTTTCCGATTTGAATTCACCCTTGTTGAAAGCAGCAGTTGAAAGATCATTGATAAAAGTGTTGAAACCCTCATCCATCCAGGCGTATTTTCTTTCGTTGCTGCCAACGATCATTGGGAACCAGATATGGCCGAACTCGTGATCGGTCACTCCCCACAAGCCGCCGCCTGTCGCCTGGAAACTGCAAAATACAATGCCGGGATATTCCATGCCACCCACTATGCCTGCCACGTTTACGGCGGCAGCATAAGGATATTCATACCATTTTTCAGAATAATGTTCAATTGAGCCTTTCACCATTTCTGTAGAACGACGCCAGTCATTGCCGTTTTTTTCCTTGGTGCTTTCTACCGGGTAGGCGCTCATTGCCAGCGCCTTTTTACCACTGGGCAAATTAATTTTTGCCCCATCAAGGATAAATGCCTTTGAGGCAGCCCAGGCTACATCCCTGGTGTTTTCTATTTTAAACTTCCAGGTGATATTGCCTTTTTTTGTTTTATCGGCTATATCAGATTCATTTCTTATTACAACTGTCTTATCGCTGTTCTTTGCCTCATTGTATTTTTTTAACTGGGCAGGTGTAAAACATTCCTGGGGGTTCAACAACTCACCAGAGCCTACCACAGCGACACCGTATGGCGCTGTGACGTTGAAACTGATATCCCCGTATTCCAGGTAAAACTCTCCGGCACCGATGTAAGGCAATACATTCCAGCCCTGGATATCGTCATACACGGCCAGTCGGGGAAACCACTGTGCGATCTCATAAACCCAGCCATTTTTTGTGCTGAGTCGTCCCATACGGTCAGTTCCATATTGTGGAATTTCAAATTCGAACTTTATCGACAGTTTTGTTTTTCCACCCTGCGCCTTGAGTGCCTCGGGCAACCATACCTGCATACGTGTGTCAGTGATGTTATATTTAGCTGTCTTGCCTTCCGTTTTTACTGAACTGATCTCATACCCGTTTGTAAATTGGTTGTTAGCCCACCTGCCGCCGGTTTGCGTGGTCGTAGCCGAACCCCGTGAATCTTGTTTATAGATATTCTGGTCGAGTTGCAACCAAAGGAATTTCATGTTGTCGGGGCTGTTATTTGTATAGGTGATCTCGACATCCCCGCTCACGGTATGTTTTGCAGTATCCAGCGTGCAATTGATCTTATAGTCAGCACGATTTTGCCAATACTTTGGTCCTGGTTCGCCACTGGCGCTGCGAAACTCATTGCCGGGGTAAGGATAAAAATGCGGATCGAAAGCTTCTTTTGCATCATAATTTGACTGGCCCAGGGCAAGCACCGTCATTGCCATCATCACTGCGGAGAAAATAAATTTCTTCATCACCATAGTTAAGTTTTTAGAGTATTAGACAATACCGGAAGATATAAAAAAGAAAACCAGGATTATTACCGCTGGTGTGATATTTAAGGATATTTATGGATTTGGGCTGTTAATTAATGGGTAGTTTGCCGGTAAGACAGGAAGACGGAAAGTAACACTGCTTCGCAATCAATTGTTCCTGCAATTCAGTCCACACGACCCCATTTCAAAATAATCACCACTTATGGGAATAATGATTCCGCCCTGGCTATGCTTTCGGTCTTCCCTACGTCTACAAATTTATCGCCGCTGTGATCGTAACCCAGGATAAGATGCTCTTTTGCCAATTCCAGGTATACATCTGTCAGTGAAAACTTACCCTTAAATGGCATGAGCCTAAAAACATCGTATTCAAAAACAACCACGCAACTATAGGCTTTTTGAACAAGATTAGGTTTGGCGATCGAGATGCGTTCTTCACCTGTATTATTATTGACCCAGCCACAAAGCCGGCCTGTTTCATCAAAAAGGAAATTCCTGGATGTCTTCCGGTTGGTAACGCCAAATGAGATCAGTGGCTGTTGTTTTTCGTGAAATGCCACCAGGTTGTTCAGGTTCAGGTCGGTGAGGATATCCGCATTGCAGGTGATGAATTTTTCACCTGGTGTAAAAAGATCTTTTGCCTTTAGCAGGCCACCTCCTGTTTCCAACACTTCATCTCTTTCATCACTGATAATTATCTTACTACCCCAGCCATTATTTTTTTGAACAGCATCAATGATCTGGTCGGCGAAATGATGTACGTTGACGACCACTTCGGTGATCCCGTATTTGGCGAGGTATTCGATATTGTGTTGTAGCAGTGGTTTCCCATTTACCGGTGCAAGGGCTTTGGGATGACTGTCGGTCCAGGGTTTGAAACGCGTGCCGAGCCCGGCACTGAATATCATGGCTTTCATCTTATTTGGTCTTTGACCCGGGATTTAATTCTGTTCTTTTTCGGGTAATGTATTGATCCAGTTCTTTGCGTCCTGTACCAGGTGTTGTAATTCGATCTTTACTTTGAACTTATTTCTTAAATGCCTTGCGAGTGCGTCGGCGGCATATACACTACGGTGCTGACCGCCGGTACAACCAAAACTAATACTTAGGCTTTCAAAATTTCGTTTGATATAATCTTCTACTGAAATATCCACCACATCAAATACACTATTGAGGAACTCCTGCATTTTCGTCTGCTGTTCGATATAGTCCTTTACCGCCTTATCCCTGCCGGTCAGCACTTTCATGTGTTCGATCCGTCCGGGGTTGAGCAGGCCGCGGCAGTCAAAAACAAATCCTCCACCATTGTTGGTATCGTCAGCTGGAATACCGTTGCGATAAGAAAAGCTTTTGATCTTTACGACCAGTGGTGTTTCATCCGTTGCCTGTACCGGGGTAAACTGTTGTATGATCTCATCTGCAACGCAGAGATCAAGTACTTTACTGAACTCGGGTAATACGATGCCCAGGCTTTGACCTTGGAAAAATGCACCCAGGTTTTTAAGCGCGAGTGGGATACTGGTAAGAAACTGGGCTTTTCTTTCAAACAAACCCCTGAAACCATAGGCGCCGAGTACCTGCAGCAACCTGATCAGCACGTAACCATTGTACTGGCTTTGAAAAATATTCCTGTTCACACTCTGACCGATCGTGACTTCGAAGGCGTCGATATAATCTTCCAGCAGGTTGTATTTCCATTCATCAGGCAGGTTGGCGCGGGCCTGCCAGATCATACTGGCCACATCATATTGCGGCGCGCCCTTCATACCACCCTGGTAGTCGATAAAATGGACACTGCCATCATCTTTTACCATGATATTCCGACTTTGGAAATCACGGAACATAAAATATTTGTATTCCGTATGCGTGAGATAGGTGCTCAGGGCTTCAAAGTCGTCGATCAGTTTTTGCTTGTCGTAGGGCTTGCGTAAAGCATCGAGGAAATAATATTTAAAATACAGCAGGTCGGCCATGATCGCCTGTTTGCCGAATTCTTTGTTGGTAAGACACTGGTCGTAATCCAGGCCTTCATCACCTTTTACCTGTAGACGGGCCAGTTCCTGGAGGCTTTTTTTGAACAACTCATATACTTCCGGGACAAATCCGCCCGATTCCAGTCTATTTAATAAGGAAACATTGCCAAAATCTTCCTGTAGGTAAAATGCTTTATCATCGCTGACAGCCAGGATCTGCGGAGTGGCCAGGCCTTTTTTCCCAAAATGACCGGAGAAATAGAAGAAAGTATCGTTTTCCTTGATATTGGCTCCATAGGTTCCGATCGCGGACTGGCCATCCTTATCGTAGAGGCGAAAATAGCGCCGCTCGCTGCCCGACTGAGGCAATACATCGAGGGAGGCGGGTTCTATGCCTTTCCATTTTAGGTAGAGGTTCCGGATGGCTTCAGTAAGATTTTGCATGGGCTCAAATGTAGGGAAATGATGCTCGATGAGCAATACTAACACCCATTAGCTTTTTACGACTAAATTTGCATCGTTTTAATGCATGGCATTTATGAGCTATACTCCTAAAGTTCGTATCGTAACCGCAGCTTCCTTATTTGATGGGCACGACGCCGCTATAAATATTATGCGTCGTATCCTGCAAAGCAAGGGTGCCGAGATCATCCACCTGGGACATAACCGCAGTGTAAAAGAAATTGTAGAGACGGCTATTGAAGAAGATGTGCAGGGGATCGCCATCACCAGTTACCAGGGTGGACATGTGGAATTTTTTAAATACATGAAAGACCTGCTCGATGAAAATGGGTGTGGTCATATTAAAATATTCGGTGGTGGCGGCGGCACCATTCTTCCCAATGAGATAGAGGAATTGCATCAATATGGCATCACCCGGATATACAGTCCTGATGATGGAAGGAAGCTGGGACTGGAAGGGATGATTGAGGAGGTGATCAGGGCTTGTGAAACCCCGGACCCGGCCCCCTCTAAATCTCCCCCAAAGGGGGAGACTTATAAAGAGTCTGCGGGGTTGAATGGAAATTTTGTCTTGGGGGAATGGAAGGATGTGAAAAAGATAGCGCAGGCAATTACACTTGCTGAAAATGGCGAGTCCTATAATCGGTCGGGGGCTCTTTTGGGGGAGGCTTCCCCCATCCTCGGCATCACGGGCACCGGCGGTGCAGGAAAATCATCCGTGACCGACGAGATCGTGCGGCGGTTCCTTGTCAATTTTCCCGACAAAACCATCGCCGTGATTTCGGTTGACCCTTCCAAGAAAAAAACCGGTGGCGCCCTACTGGGTGACAGGATCAGGATGAATGCCATCAACCATCCCAGGGCGTATATGCGCAGCCTGGCAACAAGGGATGATAATACGGCGCTCAGTAATTATGTTCAGGATGCACTCGATATCTGCAGGGAAGCCCGCTTTGATTTTATCATCCTTGAATCAGCAGGAGTGGGGCAAAGTGATACAGCCATTCTTGACTATTGCAATGTAAGCATGTATGTGATGACACCAGAGTACGGTGCAGCATCGCAATTAGAAAAGATCAACATGCTCGACTATGCCGACCTGGTGTGTCTGAACAAATTTGATAAATCCGGCGCCCTGGATGCCCTGGCTGATGTGAAAAAGCAATACAAAAGGAATCACCAGTTGTGGACCGCAAAAGATGATGACCTGCCGATCATTGGCACTATGGCCAGCAAATTCAATGATGATGGTGTCAATCGGCTTTTTGAATTATTGCTGAAAAAAATAAAAGAGAAAACGGGTGTCTATTTTGGCGAATATCATTTTCCTGCCACAGCAAAAGTATCGCAGGCCATTATCCCGTCCAACCGGTCGCGTTACCTGAGCGAGATCAGTGAGAATAACCGTAATTATGATCAACTGGTGAAGGAGCAATCGGCGATCGCTACAAAACTTTACCAGTTACAGGGAGC
>JAEZRB010000090.1 GCA_023412975.1 Bacteroidota bacterium
GGTCCTGCCTGTTCATTATCACCGGCTCCTTTGATATGCTGGCCGATATGTTTGTCTTTGTTACCTGGGTGGCGTACCTGTTTGGTGCCATCGGTATTTTTTTGATGCGGAAAAAAATGCCTGAGGATCCGCGACCTTACCGGGTCTGGGGTTATCCCTTGGTACCTGTTTTATTTATTGCTTTTTCAGGTTTTTATTTAGTGTCTACGATATGGAATGATATCGCTAATTACATAGCCGGTCGCCAACCGGTGATCAATTCGCTATTAGGTTTGTTGATCACGGCTATGGGATTGCCCATCTACTATTTGAGTGCGGTAAAAAGATCTGAAGAATAATCCATTAGGATAAAGATGCCACCTTTGCAATTGTCCATATTATATTATAAATTTATTCTATGGATCGAGAATTTGAAGACCTAAACATTCAATTATGAAACAAATAAACATCATTCTCCTAACTCTTTGCATGAGTACTGGATTATTTGCACAAGACATAATTGTAGAAAAAAATGGAAATGAGATCGAATCAAAAATACTTGAAGTAGGATTATCAATTGTTAAGTATAAAAAATTTGACAACTTAAATGGCCCGACATTCGAAATTTTGAAGTCACAAATTTTTATGATAAAATATGAAAATGGTACAAAAGATGTCTTCAATAAGATCGATCAAAAAAAAGAAGATAAACCGAAAGCTTCTAATCTAGTTGAGGATGATAGCAGGGATAGGACACTGGCTTTCACTTCGAATCACCGCTCGACATCAATTGCTTATGGTGTTGGAGCTTTGATTGGTGGTATAACTAGATTTGATGGCTACGAAAGTAGTAAGGTAATTGGACCTTTAATGTTTGGATTTGATCGTGCACTTTCAGAAAAGTTCAGTATCGCGTTTCGACCTGCAGCAATGTATTACACAACTAAATCTAGCTATAATGGGATGAGTATTTATGAAGCCAGTTTGTTTTTTGGAGGGGTTCAATTGCGGATCGACTTTCACTTTGGTACAACAGACAAACTTGATCCCTATGTGGGGTTAGGTGGTGGAGTGGGATATTTTTTCGGGGGAGACGATGTCGCCGGTCTTACCGGAACTCATCCAATTTATGGAAGTGGCTTTGGTATCAAATATTACGGCAAATCTAAAAACGCATTATTGATTGAACTTGGCTATGATTCTTATTCATATCTTAAAGTCGGTTACACTTTTGGTGGTCAAAAATAATAACCAATAAATTCAAATACCTTGTAAAATCAATAAGCAAATCAAGACTAGTTTTATACAAATTCCACCAGCAGAAGCTAGGGACATGTCTGCGATCAATAAACCCAGGATTGAGTCGATCGACCTTTTGAAAGGTTTAGTGATGGTCATCATGGCGCTTGATCATGTGCGTGACTATTTTCACTATTCCGCATTTTTTTTTGATCCTGGTGACCCGGAAAAAAGCACCCTCCCGATTTTTTTTACGCGATTTATTACGCATTTCTGTGCACCGGCATTTAGTTTCCTGGCAGGCATCTCGGCCTATTTGGTGGGTAAAAGAAAATCCAGATCTGAGCTGTCAGTATTTCTGCTGAAACGGGGATTATGGCTGGTTTTTATAGAAATGACGATTGTGAATTTTGCCTGGTATTTCGATATTTATTTTCGTAGTCCAGGGTTGCTTGTAATCTGGGCTTTAGGAGTTGGAATGATCTTCCTTGCCGCATTGATACATCTGCCGAGGAAGTGGCTATTGATCTTTAGCCTGCTGATCATCTTTGGTCACAATTTATTAGACAACCTGCGGTTTGAAGGCAATATGCTTTGGGCTGTACTCCATGAATTTGCTGTTTTTCAACTTACCGACAACGTGGAACTGACTGTTGTATATCCACTGATTCCATGGATAGCTGTAATGTCGCTGGGATTTTATTTTGGAAAATTTTATGATGCCGAAGTCGACAAAAAGTATCGCCGGAAATTGTTCAATCAAATCGGATTCGCATGCCTTGGCCTGTTTATCGTGCTAAGAGCATCAAATATCTATGGGGATCCAATACCTTTTACTAACTATCCGGGATTCTCAGGAAACGTTATTTCCTTTTTTAACCCGACCAAGTATCCGCCGTCGTTGCAATACCTCTTAATGACCCTGGGTGCAGCTCTTATATTCCTGGCAAATGCGGAAAACCTAAAAGGCAGGATGGTCAATTTTTTCTGCACGTTTGGACGGGTGCCATTTTTCTATTATATCCTCCATATATATCTTATACACCTTGTAGCATTAATCTTTGCCCAGGTTTCAGGATATGGGTGGCAGCTAATGATTTTTGAGGATTGGATATCGGAGTCGCCGTACCTGAAAGGCTATGGGTTTGGCCTTTGGGTGGTGTACCTTGTCTGGATAGGAGTTATACTTTTGCTTTACCCACTTTGTCAACGATTTGACAGGTATAAGCAGTCACACCGGGAGAAATGGTGGCTTAGTTACCTGTAAAAGTTTCAGATGGCGTTACGAATTGAAGGGACGGATAGTGATGAGTCCCAAATGCGGAGTTTTCATTGGGTGAGCGGAGGGACACGGAGTGCACGGAGGAAACAAAGAGGACACGAAGGTTATTCGCTAATGTTGCTAACTTTGGCTTGATTTAATTCTCCCGCGTCCAAAAAGGTTTTTATGGCTAAAACCGACTACAAGACGATTGATGAATATCAGCAATCCTTTCCTGAAGACATACAGAAAAGGATGCAGACCATCCGGGAAATGGTGCACAAAGTAGTACCAGGGGTCACAGAAGTGATCAGTTACCAGGTCCCTGCATTTAAAGTCGGGAAGGCTTTTCTAATCTATTATTCCGCGTTCGCCAATCATATCTCAATCCTGAGTCCCTGGAGCGCTGAGTTGTTGGAAGCATTTGCAGAAGAGCTAAAGGAATTTAAAGTTACAAAGTCGGCCATCCAGGTGACACATGATACTCCACTGCCGGTCGATTTTATCAGGAAACTTTTGCGATTCAGAAAAAAGGAAATCGGGGCATGAAAATGTTTCTGACTTGTCTTCAATGAACTAACTGGTACACCGGCTAAAAATTACTTACTTTAACATCAAATATTTTTCGATGAGTAAGCTTGTAAAGATCAAAACCCAGGTCAATGACGCGAGTGTCGCGGATTTTATAGCCGGTATTGCTGACGTGGAAAAAAGAAAGGATAGCGAAGTCATCCTGAAGATGATGGAAAAGGCCACAAAGCAAAAGCCTAAAATGTGGGGCAGCTCCATGATCGGATTCGGAGAGGTGCGTTATAAAAGCCCCGCCACCGGGAGAGAGGTTGACTGGTTTAAGATCGGCTTTGCCCCGAGAAAAAATAATTTGTCGCTCCACTTAGTGGTTGATGTTAAAAAGCATGCCGATACTTTGAACAAATTGGGCAAACATAAGACCGGTGCGGGTTGTCTATACATCAATAAACTGGCTGATGTAGATCTGAAAGTTTTAGAGAAAATGATCCAGTTGGCCGTTAAATAGACTGCTGGTTTTAATTTATACTGTGATGACTGAAAAGGAAAAAATGCTGGCAGGCAGGCCTTACCGGGCTTTTGATGAATTGCTGGTAGAGGAAAGACTCAGGGCTAAACAACTTGTTTTTGCGCTCAATAGACTGGCTCCAACTGAATATGATCCTCAGCAGCAGCTTTTAAAATCCCTGTTAGGTAAAATTGGGGGCAATAGTAATATTGAGATACCCTTCCGTTGCGATTATGGTTATAATATTCATATCGGGGATAATTTTTACGCAAACTATAACTGTGTGATCCTGGATTGTGCGAGAGTGCAAATTGGACACAATGTATTCTTCGCTCCTAATGTATCGCTTTTTACGGCGGGTCATCCTATTGATGCACACATGCGAAATAAGGGATGGGAGTATGCTTTTCCTATTACGATAGGTGATAGTGTTTGGATTGGTGGTAATACAGTTATCAATCCCGGCATTACTATCGGAAACAATGTAGTCATAGGTTCAGGCAGTGTAGTTACCCGCGATATTCCCGATAATACCCTTGCTTTTGGTAATCCCTGCAAACCCCATCGTTTCATCACCAATGATGACAAACAATATTATTTCAGGAACCTCAAATTCTAAATCATCCAGCATCCCACCTTCGCCAGGCTTCGGCGGGCAGGCCAGTTCACATCATCTTCCTGATCAACTTCCCCAACATCATCAACCCATAATCTGCATTATCATCCCAGGGCTTGCCAAAACTGATCCGAATGCAATTGGAATAATTGCAGCTGGCTGAAAATATTTTTCCCGGCGTGATAGAGATATTGTGTTTCATCGCTTCCGTTCTCAGTTTAAAAGCGTTTACTTTTTTATTGAGTTGCACCCACAATACAAATCCACCATGCGGACGTGATACTTTGGTGCCTTCAGGGAAATAATCCACAATACCCTGCATATACCTTAGACACTGCGTATGTAACGCTTTGCGTAAGCTTTTCAGGTGATACTCGTAACGGCCGATTTGCAGAAAATGCGCCAGGGCAGCCTGGGTGAGGGTAGGGGAACTGATATTCTGTATGCGTTTGATCTGCTTTACCTGTTCCAGGAATTTACCGGGGATCACCCAGCCGATACGGTATCCGGGCGCCAGGGATTTTGTCAGCGATGAACAGTGCATCACCAGCCCCTTAGTGTCATAATATTTGCAGGTACGTGGGCGATTTTTTCCAAAATACAATTCACCATAGATATCATCTTCAATCAATGGTATGTTATGCTTCGTAATGATCTCGACCAGTTTCTTTTTATTTTCATCGGGCATGCAGCCGCCCAGGGGATTATTGAAATTGGGGATCGCAACGCAGGCCTTGATGGGGAACTTTTTAATTATTTCCTGCAAACAATCAAGGTCGAGGCCGACCACACAGCAGGAGGGGACATCCACTACTTTTAACCCGAGACTCTCAATGGCCTGGAATATCCCGAAATAATTTGGTGATTCCACTGCTACCGTATCGCCAGGTTTTGTTACTGCCCGGAGACAGGTCGTGATCGCTTCCAGGCAACCTGAAGTTACCACTACCTCATCAGGTTTTACTTTACCGCCCCAGTTAAAAGCGAGCTTTGAAATTTGCTTTCGTAGTTCAAGGTTTCCCTGCGTATGTTCATAATTGATACAATGATCAGGATTGTTGCGCAGCACGTGCATCACCGATTTATTGATCTTGGCTGTTGGCAACAGGCTCACGTCCGGTACTGCCATGGCGAGGTTGATGATCTTATCATTGTGCATAGCCAGGTCGGAATAGATGGATGAGATCATCTCCTTTACCGATACATCATGCGTTAACACATCAGGCTGTATGATACTGGGCAGTTCAAGAAACCGCCGCTGATTAAAGCGAACATAATAACCCGACTTTGGTCTTGATTCGATCAGGCCCTTCCCTTCAAGATGATAGTAGGCCTGGAATGCAGTCCCCATACTGATCCCATACTCATCACTCAATACACGCACTGAAGGAAGCTTATCACCGATCTTCAACACATCTTCTGCAATCATTTTCTCGAGACCTGCTGCAACCTGCATATAGAGGTGCTCATCGGTAGCAAAACTGGACTTTGGCATAATGTTAAAAAATCTGATATAGTCAAAAATACAAAAACTGAATCTGTTTTTCCATCAATAATTCTACAAAATTTGTATCTGAATTCAAGAAAACGTAATTATTGACGCGATTGCCCCGCTACCACGATTTGAAAACCTTTGTTCACCCACCAGAACAATAATTAAACACTAAGGATGAAAAAGGAACTACATAAAGCTTATATCGCACTAGGACTGGTAAGCTTCTTCTGGGGAACTACTTATGTAGCATCGCGGATCGGTGCGCAGCATATGCCAGGATTATTTGTGTCGGGATTGCGCCAGCTGATGTCAGGTTCGATACTGGTAGCTTATTTTTTAATTCGCGGACACAGGATACCCGGCTGGGCTGTACTTAAGAAAATTTCGGTGCAAAGCATATTCATGTTGTGTCTCGCCAATGGACTGCTTACCTGGTCGCTTGAATATATCAGCGGCGGGCTCGCAGCCATCATCGCGGCCCTGGTGCCATTGTTTATCGCACTGTTTACAGTATGGCTTTCAAAGTGTGCAAAGATCACACGACTGATGGTAGCAGGACTCGTTATAGGATTTGCAGGTGTGCTGACCATATTTTATGATTACCTCGGTGAAATGCAAAGCAGAACATTTGTTTTTGGTGTCGTATTAGCCCTGCTTTCCACGCTATCATGGTCATTTGGCACCGTTTATATTTCCAGGCAAAAGCCACCTGTTGATGTTTTGTTCAATGTAGGACTGCAGATGTTTATCGCCGGGATATTGGTGCTCAGCGTGTGTGCCGTTACAGGCAAGTATATCAATCTTGCTGATGTGAACCAGGATTCCTGGCTGGCACTGATCTACCTGGTGGTATTCGGTTCATTGGTGGCATACACAGCCTATGTTTTTGTCATCAGCAAATTACCGCCAACGCAGGTATCTGTTTACGCCTATATCAACCCGGTAGTTGCCGTGGTGATCGGCTGGCTGGTGCTTTCAGAAAAAATGAATGCTAATATGATCCTCGGTACGCTGATCACCCTCGGCGGAGTTTACCTGGTGAACAGGGAATTTAAAAAAGTAAAGCAATGAATAATATTAGAATCTTAGACTACAGGCCGGAACACCAGCCATACTTTGAGGCTTTTAACAGGGTTTGGATTGAAGAACTTTTTGAGATGGAACCGGTGGATGAATGGGTATTGACCAATCCCGGGCAGGCTATCCTGGAACCGGGCGGCGCAATCCTGATGGCTGAATACAAAGGCATGATCGCGGGCACGGTGGGACTTCGCCGCATAGACGTGGAGACGTTTGAGTTTACAAAAATGGCGGTGGATAGACATTACCACAGGCGAGGTATTGCCGAAGCCCTGAGTTATGCCAGTTTTATAAAAGCACATAGGCTTGGTGAGAAGAAGGTAATCCTCTACTCGAATAAGAAAAATGCCGGAGCAATCAAACTGTATGAAAAGCTCGGATTTCATCACCTGGAAGTTGAAACAGGTGTTTACAAACGTGCCGATGTAAAAATGGAGATCGATATAGAAACAGCATTGCAGAAAGCTCATGCATTCTATGACCTCGTTGAATATTGACCTGGAATCAAAACCTTAAACCTAAATCATCTACTACCATGTACCCCAAAATCATCAAAGCCGATGTATCACACGCGGCCGTGATCGCTTCGATCGCCAAAAAAACATTCCGTCATACTTTCAGCGGGATATTTCACAATAGCGAGGATTTGTTTGAATACCTGGAGTACTCTTACAATCCGGTAAAACTTGTCCGAAGCCTTCGCAAGGAAAATAATGTATACCTCCTGGCCTTTAGTGGAAATGATCCGGTGGGCTTTGTAAAGGCAAAAACGCATTCTCTCAATGACCAGATCGAGTCAGGTGCGCAGATGCAATTGCAGAAAATTTATGTGTTGCCTCAATACCAGTCAGCCGGGATTGGTACAGCGCTCATGAAAAAAGCGATAGACCAGGCCTGGGATATCCACCC
>JAEZRB010000107.1 GCA_023412975.1 Bacteroidota bacterium
AACTCGTATTTTTGTTCCCGAATTTTTTGCCTGAATTTTTGCCGGATCAGTACTTCCAGATCGGTTTCGTCATCGGCTACCAATATTTTCGTCATACCAGTTTGGTTTTAAGTTTTTCTTTTAATGCAATAAAATCGACGGGCTTGGTCAGAAAATCATCTGCACCCAGTTTCATCGCCTGGTTGTAATTTTCTGCGTCCCCATAGGCTGTGATCATCATCACAACAGGTGGTGGCTTCTCATATTTTTCTTTTATTTCCCTTAAAAGCTCCAGGCCGCTCATGCCCGGCATATTGATATCCGATAGTATCAATACCGCTTCATGCTCGTTAGCTTTCATGTATTCCAGCGCCTGCTCACCGGAGAAGGCAAAGAGAAATTTCATCTCGCCAGTCCTGATCTCCTTTCTGAACCGCTGCTCAAAAAGTACCTGTACGTCTGTTTCGTCATCAACTACTAAGATTTTCATGTAATGGTGGTTTAAAAGGTATTTTAATCATAAAACTGGTTCCTTTATTTTCAATTGTTTCTACTTTCAGTTCGCCGCTATGTCCCTTGGTAATAATGTCATAGCTCAATGACAAACCCAGGCCTGTGCCCTGCCCGGTGGGTTTGGTAGTAAAGAAGGGCTGGAATATTTTGTCCAGTATTTTTTGAGGAATGCCGTTTCCATTATCACTGACCACAATCTCAACCGCATCCTTGCCCCTTTTTGTGCGCACCGAAACGGTAGGTTCATAGCCATTAGCTGAACCTCCTATGCTGGCCGCTTTCTTTTTTTCGTTTACGGTATAGAATGCATTAGTCAGCAGGTTTAGGATTGCACGACCCAGGTCCTGCGGCATCACTTCTACCTTCCCGATGCTGGTATCGAAATCAGTTTTTATCGAAGCATTGAAGGATTTGTCCCTGGCCCTCAGCCCATGGTAGGAGAGACGCAGGTATTCATCGCAGAGGGCATTGATGTCGGCAGGTTCTTTGATTCCGCTGCTGCTGCGACTGTGTTGCAACATACCTTTCACAATGGCATCGGCACGTTTACCGTGATGAGTTATTTTTTCAAGGTTTTGCTTAACATCATCTGCAAGGGTTATGGCTTCTTCGATCGCACCTTTGGACAGCTCAGTCTTCATTTCATCGAGTAGTTCATTGCTGACCTCGCTGAAATTGTTTACAAAGTTTAAGGGGTTTTGTATTTCATGGGCAATGCCGGCGGTAAGTTCGCCGAGGCTGGCCATTTTCTCGGATTGTATCAATTGTTTCTGGGTGACCCGCAATTCGGCCAGGGCATCTTCCGTCCGCTTTTTTTCTTCTTTCAGCAGGATTAAATCCTGTTCGGCCTTTTTCGCCAGGGTTTCGGCCTGTTGCAGGTCCTTGTATCGTTTATAGGTCAGGCTCAGAACGGAAGTGAACCGCCGATAGATCTGCAACTCATCCTCTTTCATTTCATTTTGCGTCCAGGCGTATACACCACCTTCGCTGAAGAAAAAGAAATACCCATATTGTACATCATCTTGTGCATAGTCGGGGAAGCCCATCTGCGGGCGGATCACTTTGTAGTACTCACTAATTTCTTTACCTCTCAGTACGGGATAATAATCCGTTTGTGTGATCCAGCCTTCGTAAACTTTTTCAAGCACAGGGTGACCTTTCATCAGAAGACGGCCTACCAGTTCGAGGCTATCACCCTGCTCAGTGGTGTTCCAGGTAAACAACTCACCTGTACGGCTTTCTTTATCCAACAGGCCGACACCGCATCTTCGTGGTGTGATGCTGAAGTTTTGCAGTTCTTTATAAAAGGCATGAATGGTATCGGACAGGTCCTGTGTATTATGCATGGCCATCGCTTTACCCCTCACCCGTTCCAGCGCTGCTTCGATCTGGGCTTCGCGTGCCTGGGCTTCGGCCTTCTGCAAGTCGAGGAAACGGATATAGGCCTGTTCGAATACTTTTGAGAAACGTGTCAGTATTTTTAAATCTTCGGCCGTGGTTAGATGATTGGACCAACTGTCAAATCCAAGCATGGAGTTTTTCTCCGCCACGCCGTGGAACTTCCAGGATTCCGTTTCTATTTGGAGTTGTTGTATCGGCTTCGGCACTTTTGATTCATTATGCTTCGCTACATAGCGGAAGTACTCATTTTTCGTCTCACCCGAATAAGATCTTTCGAGAATATTCTCATCACTTTCGACGGCGTGCCAGAGGTCTTTGATTATCGCGTTGTTTTCAATATCCCTGTCAAAGGGGAGTTCAATATTTACAGGCGCCGATAGCTGGGTGGTAGCACCCCAGAGCCGGATATTTCTTTTTTCTTTTTCGAAAAGAAAAATTAGCGCCCCGTCAAAAGACATCCCGAGTTCTGCAAGCCGGTCAAACAGGGAAGCAGCCACCAATTCAAGCTCCTCAGAATGATGCATCGCCAGTGAGCGGCCCCTCACTTTTTCAAGAGCTGCTTCGATCTGAGCTTCCCTTGCCTGGGATTCTGCTTTTTGCAGATCAAGATATCGCCGGTAGGTTTGTCCGAAAACAGCGGCAAAACGTTTGATGATGCTGGAATGTTCTTCTGTAATAGGTTCAGCGCTAAAAGTAAAAACCGCGCCTTCTGCAAAAAAATAGTCACAATGAATTTCCTGAGAAGGTAAGGAACTCATGTCAAACCTGCTGCGATACGTTTTCGATCTATTGATCGCATCGTAGTACCGGGCAACCTCGTCACCCAGCAAATCGTATCGGTAAAATGAATTGTTTGCTTTCCATGCTTTATGTACTGATCTGAGAAGCGGATGGGTGTCCAGGTTTAGCTTGCCAATAATAAGAGTGGTCTTTCCGTCAGGGTTCGGCCTTGCCGTCCAAACCTCAGAAGAGTTATCATCGATAAATATTAATACACCGCAACGGTTTGTATGTATACCTAGGGTGATAAATTCGCCAAACATGGTCGCTACCGTTTCTCCCACATCATTACTGTTGTGCATCGCCATCGTTTTGCTTCTTACTCTTTCCAGTGACACTTCAATCTGTGATTCCCTTGCCTGTGTTTCGGCTTTTTGGAGGTCGAGAAAACGTGTGTATGCCTGATCGAACACTTTTCCAAATCTCCTGATAATTGAATTTTGTTCTTCCGTGTATGGCTCGGCGTCGTAGTTGGCAACGGTTATTACCGCATTTTCTAAATGCGCTGCCGACCACGCAAAACCCGGAGCGTCGTAGGTAAATTTTTTTCTTTCCTCGGAAACATTTTTCAAAGGTGTATTGGCATAAATGTGGTCCAGAAAACTGTCTTTTTCTTCTTTGGTAAAAACAAACGAAGAAAAGTCGCCTCCCTTTGCAACAACCTCCAATGTACGATTGAAGTAGGGGTGATCAATATAAGGTACATGGATCTTGTCGGGAAGCACCTGCTCACCCGGAAAATAGAGCCAGAGATCCCAGTCTTTTTCTTTGTGAGATGTATTGAAATTGGCCGTATGGATTTTAAGCCCGAGAGTTAGAAACTGGTCAGCTAATAAATTAATTACAGTAAGCAGTTCGCTGCTCTTGTGCATTCCCATTGAGCTTGCCCTTACCCTTTCGAGGGAGGCTTCAATTTGCGCTTCCCTTGCCTGTGCTTCGGCTTTTTGTAAATCGAGGAAACGGGTGTATGATCTTTCAAATTCAATGGTGAAGCGTTGAAGTATCTCTTTTTCCTGGGGGCTTAGTGGCTGCCTGGTATCAATTCCAAAACACCCATATTTCATAAATGCCTCGGTGTAATAAATACCTTCGGGAAAAAAAGCGGGCTTTAACTGCACGGCCCCCTCCAACAATTCTGCCCAGGTACTAAAAAAAGTATCAATTTTTTCTGGAGCAATAAAATGCTCTTGTACGGAAATCCCGCTTTGCCAATCCGAAAAACAGGCAGCGGTGTACGGCTCTGTCATGTCCAAAGGATAGTTGATCGCCCGGGTGTGAAAATGTTTACTGCCTTTCTTTTCCTCCATCCAGGTGACCCAGAATAAATGATCGCCTTTTTTTTCGTTAGGCAACCACACAAATGAGAATGCTGAATCAATCCCAAGTAATAACAGCTGTTCATGAAAGACTTTCGAAATGTTCAGCAGTTCATCAGAATGTTGCATCAACAGACTGCGGGTCCGGATTCGTTCCAGTGCCGTTTCAATTTCGAGTTCCCGGTTTTTCGACTGCAAATCTTTTGTTCGCTGTGCTACTACCTGCTCCAGCGCTTTTAATTTTTTTTCTGCTTCACCTATATGGAACGTATATTATATAGTGATGGCAGGATCGGGCATAGAGCCATGAAACAAGACCATCTGCCATTTATTGAACTGGTACTTAAATACGCAGCTCATATATAGATGAATCTGGTGCTTGTTTTTTTTATCGCCAATTTGGACTATAATTTCGTCATGAAACTTTGCAGTGGTTTCATCGGTAAATATTGGACGGTAGGTTGTAATGATTTTTGCTTTAATCAAAATCCCTTTCGACTGTTGCCGAGTTTTCATAAGCATCTTCCGGTAATCCTCTCTCGACCTGACTTTTTCATCAGCTGCTGTGCCATAGCCGCTTACGTTTTCAGCAATATACTGGTTGATGTAACGAAGCGGTGCCTTCATATCAAGTATGCTTACCTCCATAGCACATTGATAAGCTTTTGCCAAATCTGTCCTGATTTGTTTTGTCAGTTTCATATTCTTCAGCTGTTAGCTGGAATAAGGATGGTAAATGTGGTTCCTTCCCCTTCTTTTGTGTCCAATTTCAACTCCCCGCCATGTCCGTGGGTGATGATATCATAGCTCAGCGATAAACCCAGCCCTGTTCCCTGTCCGGTGGGTTTGGTGGTAAAAAATGGCTGGAATATTTTGTCCAGTATTTTTTCAGGGATTCCGTTGCCATTGTCCTTTACCTTTATCACGATCTTTCCCTTTTCCCGTTTTGTACTAAGTGAAACCGTTGGCTCATATTTTTTCTCCGCAGCTTCAGAGACAGTCGACTTCTTTTTCTCCGCCACTGCATAGAATGCATTGGTGATTAGGTTGAGGATTACACGGCCGATATCCTGTGGAACGAGTTCCACCCGGCCCACGCCGGGATCATAATCGGTTTGTGTGGATGCATTAAAGGTTTTGTCTTTGGCCCGCAAACCATGATAAGCCAGTCGCAGGTATTCATCGGCCAGGGCATTGATATCGGTAAACTCTTTTTGTCCGCTACCGTTACGGCTGTGCTGCAGCATACCTTTTACAATATTGCCTGCCCGCTTTCCATGGTGTAGTATTTTGCCCAGGTTGAGGCTTACATCGCCGGCAATATTCACCACTTCTCGTGAATTTCCCTTTTCAAGTTCCATTTTCATTTCATCCATTAATTCCATATTAACCTCTGAGAAGTTATTTATAAAATTCAAAGGGTTTTGAATTTCATGTGCAATGCCAGCTGTCAATTCACCCAGGCTGGCCATTTTTTCAGATTGTATAAGTTGAGTTTGTGTTTGTTTCAGACTTGTCACAGTTTGGCTCAGTGCCTCATAAGCTTCGGCATTTTCCAGGGCAATGGTCGCATACACGGCTATATTCCTTAACATATACAGGTGATTGTCTGAGTAGGCGTTTTCATGAAAACTTTGCACAGTAATGACACCGAGTTTTTTTTCTTTTGCTACCAGGGGGATAAAAATCAGTGACAACGGTTGCTCACCCTCATGTGGTGTCGGCATTTTTTGCAGAAAATGGCTGTATTCTTCATGTAAATTGCCGATCACAATTTCTTTACCGCTGGTCAGGCAAATCGATGACAGGCGGTTTTTATCATCAATGGCATTGGAATAGAAGGGTAGCGATTTTCCTTCTTCATAGGTTGCAGGAAATTCTATCCTTTTGAGGGTTTCATTGTAAATACCGATGCCAAAAACGTTGGCATCCATTAATGAGTTTACATTTTTGTATGCCGTGCTTATGATCTTTTCTACAGAAAGTGATGAAGTGATCTTGCGGCCGATCTCGCCCAGTTGTTCTACATTGTGATATGATTTTTCCAGTTCCTGAGTACGTTGGTTTACCTTTTCCTCCAGCAATTTATTATGCTGCCGGAGCTGCCGGGAGCGCAGGTAGGAGACCAAAGATATTACCCCGATAAGAATTGCCACCTGTACCAGTATGCCCCACCATGTCTGCCACCAGGGCAGCTTAATAGTTACGGCAATTGTTTTTTCTGCCCAGGCTCCATTGTTGCTCACAGCCCTTACCCGGAAAGTATAATCGCCGGGTGGCACATTAAAAAAGTAAGCTTTATCCTGGGTGCCCAGGTCAATCCAGGTGCTGTCATAATTCTCTAATAAATAGCGGTAACTTATTTTTTCCTCGGGATTATAGTTCAAAGTCATAAACTGTAATGAGAACGAATTTTGATTGCTGGCCAGACGGATTTCTTTCGCCGTAGTTATTTCTTCAGTAAGAGGGCTTCCTTTTCCGGGCTTTACATCTTTATTGCCCATTCTGAATGCTGAAATGAGAAATGAAGGCGCGGTGAAGTCTGCTTTGAGTTCCTCTGGATAGAAGGCATAGTATCCCTGGTCATCTCCCAGAAATAATTTTCCGTCCTGTGCCTTAAAATTATCCGCAAGTAATAGCTGGTTATTATGCACGCCATATTCATTACCATAAACCCGGATATTGTCCCGTGCTGCATTGATCCGGAAGATGCGGAAGGCAAAACTGACCCATAAATTGCTTTGGTCGTCGGCAATCACGTTCATCACATTTCCCCTGACTGTAATACCTGAGTTTGGATCCGTATAATAGCTGAAACTATCGTCCGCGCTGTTATGACGTAATAGGCCGGTGCTGGTGCCGACCCACAATACATTCGCGGTATCAATAAAAAGGCTGGTTATTAAATAATCCGGGATAAACCGACGCCATTTCCCGGTTGATTTGTCCAGCCTATTCAATCCCTTTTCGGTGCCAACCCAAATATTATCTTTTTCGCCGGTTACTAAAAACATATTACCATTAACGAGGCTATTGCTGTCGGCTGGGTCGTGCCGGTAAATCTCATTGGTGCCGGTGCGCATATTGATCCTGTTCAGGCAACTGTCGGTTGTCACCCACAAGGAACTATCGCTGTCGATATACAAAAGCGTTGTTTTATCATAGCCCGTTGTATTGGTTTTATCATACCGGTAGTGAGTAAATGTCTTAGTTGCGGGGTCCAGTTTATTTATGCCACCGCCGTAGGTTGCAATCCACAAATTACCTGATGCGTCGAGACGTATACTGTTAACTATGTCGTTGCTTAAACTATTGGGATTATTGGGATTATGGGTAAATTTTTTACCCGGCCCCTGCACTGGTTTATAAATTAGCCCTTCCTGTGTCCCTATCCAAAGTGCTCCGGATTTATCTTTAGCAAAAGAATTAACTGCGGTTGTATTCAACCGGTGATAGGGAATTGGTTTTTTTAAAGGGTTCGCATTAAAAACATTGCCGAGATAGTTGGAAGTACTAATCCAGAAAAGGCCATCCCGGGATTGGAAAAAGCTATAAATGCCATCTTCAGACATAGCGTTAAGACCACTAATGCTATCTGGAATAATGGCCGCGTCGGGATGGGTTGTTTTTGTGTAGACACCATAGTGAACTGTATTGTTTGTTATGGGATCATATTTATTAATTCCTCCGAAGCTGCCACCAACCCACAATGCTCCGGCAGCATCCTCTGCAATAAATCGGATAACTGAACTATAATTTCTATACAAAGGAGGCCCGCTCAATTGATTTGTATAATCAGGATCGTATCTTGGGTAGTGGGTAAAAGCACCTGTCTCCCTGTTCAAAGATTGAAGCCGGTTATGGATAGTACCTACCCAAAGCGTCCCCCTGCTGTCTTCAAAGACGGCAGTAACGGTATCAGAGCTAATACTGTTGCGGTCGCCAGCCCGGTGTTTATATCCGGTAAATACTTCGGTTTCGGGGTTGAACTTATCCAGCCCGCTACCCCAGGTAGCTATCCATAAATTTTTTTGCCTGTCTTCATAGATTTGATAAACCTGGTAGCCATCTCTATTCTCAGGGGTTTCGGAACCAGGTGTAAACCGCGTAAATTTACCAGTATTTTGATCCAATAAATTTAGGCCTCCCGAGGTGCCCACCCAAAGGCGGCCAGAATGGTCAAACTGTATGCATAGGATCGTATCGTTGCTTAGGCTGGCGGGGTCATTGGCATTGTGGCGATAGTGAGTAAAAGTATCACGGTCGGGATCAAAGCGATTGAGACCGCTACCCCAGGTGCCAATCCAAATCATACCCGCGGAATCGGTAGCGAGTGCACGCACAAAGTTGTTACCTAAAGAATTTGTGTTTTTCGGATCGTTAAAAAAGGACTGGATTTTTGTTCCGTCGTATTTGTAAAGTCCTCCCTGGCTGGCTGTACTGCCCAACCAAATATATCCATGTTTGTCCTGGGTAATGCTTCGGATCAGCCCTGAACCAAGACTAAACTTACGGTTGAAGATTTTTTGTTGAGCACACACTTGCGAAGTTTGCAACAGGCACAAAGCAATCAGGAAGATGTAAAAAGAAGTTCGGTTCATATCTATGGTTTAGCTTGAATAATAATCTCGTTAGTGTCCAAAAGGTATTAAGATAGTAAATGTTGTTCCTTCACCTTCTTTTGTTTCCATTTTCAACTCCCCGCCATGTCCGTTAATGACGATATCATAGCTCAGAGATAAACCCAGTCCGGTTCCCTGCCCGGCCGGCTTGGTGGTGAAAAAAGGTTGAAATATTTTTTCCCGAATCTTTTCCGGGATGCCGTTACCATTATCACTCACTATGATCACCACCTTGTCTTTTTCTTTTTTGGTGTCAACGAAAACAGTCGGTTCGTATTTAACTTTTTCAGCTTCGGTGAGCATCGATATTTTCTTTTCATTTACCGAATAAAATGCATTGGTGAGAAGGTTAAGGATCACCCGGCCGATATCCTGGGGTACGATGTTGACCAACCCGGTATTGACATCAAAATCTGTTTTCATGGTGGCGTTAAAAGATTTGTCCTTAGCTCTTAAACCATGGTATGCCAGGCGTAAGTATTCATCCGCCAGCGCATTAATATCAGTTGGTTCTTTTTGGCCGCTACTGATACGTGAGTGTTGCAACATTCCTTTTACAATGCTATCAGCCCGTTTTCCATGGTGGAGTATTTTTTCCAGGTTTTGTTTTACATCGTCGGCTATGGATTTGATCTCTTCCATGTCGCCATTCCCGATCACTTGTTTCAATTCATCCAGCAATTCACTGCTTACTTCCGAGAAGTTGTTTACAAAATTCAATGGGTTTTGAATCTCGTGGGCAATACCGGCCGTGAGTTCACCAAGGGATGCCATTTTTTCGGATTGGATCAGTTGCTTTTGCGTGGCCTCAAGCCTATTCAGGGTATGTTCTATTTCCTGCTTTTGCTGATGCAGTACCTCATTCGCTTTTTGCTTGTTCCTGTACGCGGTAAAGGCTACTATAGCCAGTACCAGGGTCAGGCCTAACCCGATCAGCAGGGCGATCTGTCTTTCTTTTGAACGTGCATCTTTTTGTTTTTGCTCGATGCGTTGCGCCTCCTGTTTTTTCTCATACTCATAATTCATAGACAGTTCCGTCGCCTTCCGTACATTTTCCCTGCTGCGAACAGAGTCGAGAATTTGTGATCCGGTTATATAGTTTTGTAATGCGGATCGAAAATCATTTGTTTTTTCATAGCATTCCGAAAGGTCATGTCTGGCTTGTCCCACAGCTTCATCATACAGGTCCGAGTTCTGCAAAGCTGAAAGGCCTTTTTCAAAATTGGGTATAGCCTGACTATAGTTTTCCTGTGCTTTAAATAAAGTGCCCATAGCAGAATAGGCCTGGAAAATAGTAAGAGGCTGACCTGATGAATCTGCGACTGCCATTCCCTGGCGCGCTAATGTCTCCGCTTCTCCAAATTTTTTAAGGTAGATAAGGGAGCGGGAAGCTTTTGACAAACTGGCGGCTTCAATACCCTGGTCACCCATTTCCCGGCCAAGCATTGCTGCTTTCATGGCATAATCGTAGGCTTTATGTAGCTGATTATTATTCAGGTATAATCCTGAGAGGTTGGAGTACGCATACAATTCAACTGCCTTCTCTCCCGCGCTTTTTGCATAGCTGACCGACTCAATGTATTCCTGCTCGGCCCTGCTGCTGTCTCCCATGGAAAAGTAGATTTGCCCCATATTTAAGGAGGTATAAGCCAGGTCTTCTATGTTGTTCCTGGTTTTTGCAAGCGTAAAAGCTTTTTGCTGGTACCGCAGCGCCTGGGGAAAGTTGGATTGCATCTGGTAACTAATGGCGATGTTCATATAGTCGCCGGCCAGCTCCTCTTGATACCCATTTCGCTCAGCTACACCGATAGCCGCTTCAAAAAAGTGGATGGAAGAGTCATACATACTTTGCATGCCGTACATCATGCCGTAGGTCGACCATACATAATTAAATCCGAGGGAGTCGTCCAGGGATTCATAAATATTTTTTGCAAGTGCGAGGTTTTCGACTGCGTGCTGGTACTCGCCTTTCATGTTGAACTTTGCGGCAAGCCTTTGTCTTGCCTCCGCTTCACCTTCTGCAAAGTTGATCTTTCCTGATTCTTCTATCACGTCTTTCAAAAAGCTGATTGCCGAATCAATATTGGTGATGGCAGATACCTGTTGAAGTGCCTTTTTTATTTTTGCAATGCCTGGATCCGAACTATCCACTTTGGTTCCCTGGGCCAGGGAGCAGGTTGCATAAAGTATGCAAAAAAAGGTGGCAATGATTGGTTTCATGTTATCCAGTTATAAAAAATAAACGGTCCTTCATATTATACCTGATCAACCGGCAGGAGGATCATGAAATTGGTTTCTTCTCCTTCTCTCGTTTTCACTTTCAGTTCCCCACCATGCGCTTTTATAATATCATAACTAAGTGATAATCCAAGCCCGGTTCCCTGGCCCGTGGGTTTGGTAGTGAAAAACGGCTGAAATATTTTATCCAGTATTTTTTCCGGGATACCGTTTCCATTGTCAGCGACCGTGATCACAACCCTATCATTTTCTTTTTTGGTCGTAATGGTAACAGTAGGCTCATATTTTTCTCCCGTTGTTTCGACACCGGGGGATTTTCTTTTTTCACTAACCGCATGAAATGCATTGGTGATTAGGTTCAGAAGTACGCGTCCTATATCCTGCGGAATAATCTTTATCATACCGATGCTATCATCAAAATTTGTTTTGGTGCTGGCATTAAATGTTTTATCCTTCGCCCGTAAGCCGTGATAGGCCAGTCGCAGGTATTCATCGGCAAGCGCGTTGACATCCGTGGGTTCTTTTTGCCCGCTGCTGCTGCGGCTATGCTGGAGCATGCCCTTAACGATATCGCCGGCCCTTTTGCCATGAAGCAATATTTTTTCAAGATTCTGGATCACATCACTGGCAATCAATGAAGCTTTTTCCGCATTTCCTTTATCCAGTTCCTCCTTCATTTCATCCAGCAGTTCCCTGCTTACATCTGAAAAATTGTTGACGAAATTCAGGGGGTTTTGTATCTCGTGGGCAATGCCTGCCGTAAGTTCACCCAGGCTGGCCATTTTCTCGGATTGTATCAACTGTGCCTGTGTAGTTTTTAATTCCTCCAGGGATCTTTGCAAGGCGATATTGGCTTCTTCGATGGCTTTTCTCTTCCGTTCCAGTTCCTCGATCGTTTCTTCCAGCAATATTGCCGTAGTCCGTTTTACCGTTTCTGTTCTGTCGAGTTTGAACAATGCGATTTCCAGGTCCTTGTCGGCGTCTTTCAACAATTTTAGGATCGCGGCTTTTTGCTCTGCCGGTATATTTTCATCCTGCTGAATGGTATCGTAAATATTTTTAAGATGCGGATTCATTTATTTCCCCTTTAGAGCGATGCAACAGGTAGTAGGACTATGCATTTCGGTTGATTTTCCTTTGATTGATTTTGCCTGCATATTTATTTTTCATTTAATGCTACCCAGCTTACGGTTGTTCCATGACTTTCACAACTGCCTTCATCCAGTTTTCCAAATTCACCCAGCGAGAAGAATCCCAGCATCGGTTTGTTCCAGGTTTCGGCGATCCCTTCTATTTCTGTGGTGATCATAGGGCCAAAAGAGCCTAACCTTCCAATACAGGAGAAAACAATCAGGGCATCTGCATCAGGCATATTTTTTTCCCTGATGATCCGGGTGCTGTTCACTACCGCATCGATCGCATCAAAATCAGGTGGCAGCGAGAATCTAAAACGATCGCCTTCTTTTACCTGGCCCCCAACCATGACCGACTGGTTTTCTGTATTCCATAACAGCACAGGCCTCATGATGGGACTTCCGGAGACACGTTGGAACTGCAAAGTGTAACTTCGGTGAGAACCCATTTTGTTTGAATTGAGCCAACTGTATCTCGATATCTTCCGGTGATTTACCTTTTATTGATTTGGCCTGCATGGATGAATGTTGAAATGATCTGCAACGTCAGAATCATATAAAGCTGTAGTACACCTGAGATAAAAGTTACCCCGCGTTTATACTTGCAGAACTGATCCTTAAACCGAAATAGTTTTGAGAGGTGGCGGAGGTTGTGGGGGTTAAAACGGGGACGGTGAAATTCAACGCTTTAAATATAGATATAGTAGGTCAAATGGGCAAAAAGAATCGATGCTGGATGCAGTCGGGAGTGGAGAAGATGCCAGATGCTGGATACTGGATGCTGGATACTGGATACGGGATGCTTGATTCTGGATGCTGGATGGTGGATGTTTCTTAGAAGTTGAGATAAAAGGCAACTGGACTGACAGACGCGAGAAGATGCGGGAGTCCGGTATGTTACTTTACAAACCCAGCACCGCTTTCAGTTTTCCATAGCCGCCACGGCTTACTGGTACTTTAATACCTGAGCGTAGCACGGCTACATGGTTGTCCTTCTCGTAGGGGTCGATGCGGGTGATCTGTTGCACGTTTACAATATAGGAACGATGGGAGCGCACAAACTGGTGCGCGTCGAGCAGTTGCTCAAAATAGTTCATCGTTTTATTTTTCAGGAAATATCCCTCGTGTGTGTGGATCTTGACGTAGTCATCGGCTGCTTCCAGGTAATAGATATCGTGTGTGGGAATGATCTTGATCTTACTTCCGTTCTTGACCACGACACGGTTATTCTGGGAGGGCGACTGTGCTGCAGTTTCCAGCAGTTCCATCGTTTTGTTTTCTGACGAAACAGCCCGCTGCTCCGACCACTTGGCTACAGCTTTGTCAAAACGCTCCTGGTTGAAAGGCTTCAGCAGATAATCGATCGCGTGAGCTTCAAAAGCCCTAATCGCGTATTCATCAAACGCGGTGGTAAAAATTACCGCAGGTGGTAGTTCGATCAGCTCCAGCATCTCAAACCCATTGATCTTGGGCATCTGGATATCCAGGAATACAAGATCGGGCTGGTATTGCTGGATGGCTTTTATACCTTCAAACCCATCGCCACATTCAGCCATGAGTTCCAGTTGAGGATGTTTTTGCAGGTACTCCCTGACAATACTTCTGGCCAATGCCTCGTCGTCTATGATGATAACCTTACTCATTAACTCAAATTTCCTGTTTAGTGTAACTGTGGCACTTTCACAGTAGTGATAAAAACATTTTCTTTTACTTCGGTTGACAACAGGTCGTGCCTGGCAAATAACAGGTACAACCTGCGTTGCACCGATTTCAGGCCAAAGCCCGTTCCTTTTTTCGGTGATGAGGTTTCGGGGTCAAAAGGATTGCTAACCGTTAACACCAGTTCTCCTTCACCCACCCTTGTTTCCAGCCTGATCACCGTTTCACCAATCGTATCGTATAATCCAAATTTTATCGCATTCTCCACGATGGGTTGTAGAAGCAGCGCCGGCAGTTTCATTTGCTGGGTTGCTTCCGCGATATCGATTTCTGTAGTCAACCTGTTACCGAAGCGCACTTTTTCAATATCCAGGTAGAGCTGCAGATACTGCATTTCCTCCATCAGGCTCACCCATTGCGTTTCTTCCTTTTTAAGGGTGCCGCGCAGGAAATCTGACAATTGCTGCACCATTTTCCTGGCCTCTTCCGGCCTGATCCCGATCAGCGCATTGATCGAATTGAGGCTATTGAACAGGAAATGGGGTTGCAATTGCTGTCTCAATTTAAAAAGTTCTGCTTCGCGGGCCAGTTTCTCTGCATCAATCTTTCTTTCCTCTGCTTTCTGTTGTTCCTGCCAGGTGTACCAGTTGATCGCCATCATGGTCACGATTCCCAGCACCAGGAAGCCGATGCTCAGCCGTATGATCACTGTTTGATGAAGGAAAACCTCATAACCCTCCATACTTCCAAGGACAAGATCAAGCAGCCAGTTGGTGATGAGCTGCCAGAGTATAATGAGAACAATACACATGAGCAATACATTCATGTATTGTTCCCTTCCGGGCAGGTAATAACGGATCGTATTCATGACCAGCAGGCATAATCCCAACAATAATAAATTACTGATCAGGCTATCCAGGAGCGCCGTTTTTAACGGGAAATCGAACCAATACATCAATACGGCATGGTCAGCCATCAATACCAGCCAGGCAATACTGAAAGTGACCAGGAAACGTCTTGTTGAAAATGGTGATGCGGGCATTTATTGATCAGGTCAGTTGTAACAATTGGGTGATTTCATTTCCTACGATATTACCGGCTTTTTGATTAACCGTATAGATATATGCATCGGCATTTTCCCTTTCTTCTATCCTGGAATAGAGTTCAGCACCATCAATAAGTTCATTGAGAAGATAGAGCTCACTGATGTTGATAAACTGCCATTGCACCAGTTGTTCTTTACGGTTGTAAAAGGTTTCTTCTTCCTGCTGCCCCATTTCTTTTGCCCTATGAAAAGCTTCCTGCCGCGACCCTGCGGATACCAGCCTTAGCTGTTCATCAAATTGCGGCGTGTGAGTCCCTTCACCACAGATAATTTGGAATACCATTTTTGCCAAATACCAGTTCATAGTTCATGTTTTAAGATAATTGTATCTGTACCGTTGCTACTAAACGGGCCTGCTCTTACCTCATCTTAACTATTAATAACTCTTGATCTCAATCCCTCCAAATATCATCGTCCCTTTTAGTACAAGCGTCTTGGTGGGTGTATCGCTTAGGGTGGTTAGTTTTCGTTTATCATTTATCCCGCCGAAAATGTTGACGGCTTCTGATTTGATGGCCCAGTTAGATGGAACGATCAGGGTGGCTCCTCCAAAGATGGCGGTGACTTCCAACACGGCAGGAGTGGTCATATCGCATTGCGTGAGATCAAGCTCGCAACCCCCGAAAATATTCACCACATCCCCTCCTCTGAAGTTTTTTGAGAGTATTATTTTCTTCGTACCTGAAAATACATTGACAGAATCTAAAACATCATCTTCGGTATGTGGTGCCTGGTAAATTCCTTCACTTACCGGAACGGCTGAATTACCATCGGTCAAATGTCTGGACCGGTTATGGCTAAAACAGGTCTTACGTGGCCGAATAATGAAGAATACCCCGATAATGATCAGGATAAGCGGCCAGATATGCCGCCGCATCTCTCCTTGCATTACAAATTCATTTACCAGGAAAAATCCGCCAATGATCATCGGGATGAACCAGCCAAAGTCGCGAAAACCGTTTTTGAAACCGATGAAAAGCCCGATTGCGATTAGCAACATTTGCCAGCTAAACAACCAGTTGGGAACCGGTACCCCCATACTCCGCGCTAATGCCAGTCCACCAATAGCAAGCAAAAAAATGCCTGTCCAGACATTACCCCGGCCATCATGAAGATTTCCCCGCCTGTCACCCCTGTCCCTTCTTTCCTCATCATAATTTCTCATTTCGTTCATGTTGCTTGTAAATTTTATATAAAACTAAGCGCCGCTACGCTAAAAGCCAACAGGGATTGGGCGATCTGGAATTGATTATCGGTGAAATGTCGTCTTGTATCGGTGAAATGCAGGTGCCGGGTAAAAAGAGAAATGGAATCAGGCATACCGGGTGGTGATTTAAGGGTCAACCCTGTTCACTTATTGAATAGGTAGCAGGTCTTAATTACGATTTGAGTCTTATATTTAATTTTTGATTCCATCAATCCACTAAAAACATCATTTATGATTGCAAAAAGGCCGTTTCTGATTATGGGTGCGCTGTGTATTTGTATGAGTATGCAGGGCCAGGAAAAAAAGGATAAAAAATGGGATGTCAGCAATCCCGACGGACCATACAAAGAAGTGTCATTTACCGTGAATGAAGGCACCTGGATGAACCTGGACCTGTCACCAGACGGGAAGGAGATCGTTTTTGACCTGCTCGGTGATATTTACCGGCTGCCGGTGACCGGGGGCGAAGCGAAATTATTGAGGGGAGGTCACGCCTTTGAAGTACAGCCAAGATACAGTCCCGACGGAAAGAAGATCCTGTTTACTTCTGATGCAGGCGGTGGCGATAATATCTGGATCATGAACCGTGATGGCAGCAAGGCTGTACAGGTAACCAAAGAGAATTTCCGTTTACTGAATAACGCGGCCTGGTTGCCCGATGGTGAATACCTCGTGGCGCGCAAACATTTCACATCATCGCGTTCGCTGGGCGCGGGCGAAATGTGGCTTTACCATATAAGTGGCGGCGGCGGCGTGCAACTGACCGCACGCAAAAATGATCAGCAGGATGTAAATGAGCCTGTCGTCTCCCCGGATGGTCGATATGTTTATTTCAGTGAAGACATGTATCCCGGTGGTTTTTTCCAATACAACAAGGATCCTAACAGCCAGATATTTGTGATCAAACGCTTTGACCGGCAAACTGGCAAGACAGAAAACGTCACAGGCGGACCCGGCGGTGCGGTCAGGCCACAGATTTCCCGTGATGGCAAGCTGCTTTCCTTTGTAAAAAGGGTGCGGACCAAATCTGTGCTTTATTTGCGTAACCTCGAAACGGGTGTGGAATGGCCAATATATGATCAACTTACCAAAGACCAGCAGGAAGCCTGGTCGATATTCGGATTATATACAGGTTATGCCTGGACACCCGATAACCAGCATATCATTATATGGAGTAATGGGAAGATATGGAAGGTGGATGTGAACGGTGTAAATAAAGCCACTGAAATTCCTTTTACCTGCCAGGTGAAACAACGGATCTATGATGCCGTTCGTTTCGAACAAAATTTAAACCCTGCTACATTTAAAGCGAATGTGATCCGCCAGGCCACCACCTCTCCGGATGGAAAATGGCTGGTGTTTAACGCAGTCGGTTATTTATGGAAAAAATCATTGCCCTCTGGTAAGCCGCAACGACTCACTTCGAATACAGATTTTGAGTTTGAACCTTCTTTCTCCAGCGACGGCAGCACCTTATTGTTTACTACCTGGAATGATACGACGGGTGGCGCGATTCATAAACTGGATATGAAGTCAAACAGGTCAAACCCGGTGAAGATCAGCAAGGCCAGGGCCATCTATCGACAGCCTTCCTATTCACCCGATGGTAAATGGATCGTATTTCGCAAGGAAGGAGGTAGTGATATTCTTGGTCCTGCCCACACTGGCAAGCCAGGTATTTATATTATTGACGCGGATGGTGGTAATGAAAGCTTCGTAACAGGACGTGGAGATGCGCCCCGCTTTAATAAAAACGGAGACAGGATATTTTACCTGGCTGGTACCAGTATGAATAGTGTCAAAATTGACGGTGAGGACGAAAAGGTTCACCTGAAAAGTACATACGGAAACCAGTTTACTATATCGCCAGATGAAAAATGGATCGCTTTTGTTGATCTGCACAAAGCTTATGTGGCAGCGCTTCCTCAAACCGGAAAGACACTTGACATCGGCAGCGGTACTACGGATTATCCAGTCAAAGTTGTTTCAAAAGATGCGGGATACAACCTGCATTGGAGCAGCGACAGCCGGCAGCTTCGTTATACGCTCGGTAGCCAGTATTTCACAATCAACATGGAGGACAGGTTTGAATTTGTAGCAAATAAGCCAGACTCCTTATTTAAGGTCCCCGAAAAGGGCATCGAAGTAGGACTGGAAGTTAATGCCGACAAACCTAAAGGTATCGTGGCATTCACTAATGCACGTATCATTACGATGAAAGGCAATGAAGTGATCGAGAATGGAGTTGTGATCGTGGAAGGCAACCTTATTAAGACTGTTGGAAAAGCCAGTGATGTGAAGATACCTGCAGGTGCGAAGCAGATCGACTGTAGTGGCAAAACTATTTTGCCCGGGTTTATCGACGCGCATGCACATGGCGATCACTTCCGCAGCGGCATTACTCCTCAAAAGCACTGGGCATATTTTGCCAATCTTGCCTATGGCGTTACCAGCATGCACGATCCTTCCGCAAATAGTGAATTGGTGTTTGCGCAAAGCGAACTGGTAAAAGCGGGGTTGCAGACAGGACCACGAGTGTTTTCAACGGGAACGATTCTTTATGGTGCCGATGGTGGATTCAAAGCCGTAATCAACTCCCTTGATGACGCGAAGAGCGCCCTGAGAAGAACCAGGGCCTTTGGTGCTTTCTCCGTAAAAAGTTATAACCAGCCCCGCCGTGAACAAAGACAACAGGTAATCGCGGCTGCCAGGGAATTGGAGATGGAAGTTGTACCGGAGGGAGGTTCATTTTTTTATCATAACGTGAGCATGATCCTCGACGGGCATACTACCATAGAACACAATATTCCCGTTGCGCCTTTATTTAATGATGTGACCCAACTTTGGAAAAACGCAAAAACCGGTTATACGCCAACCCTGATCGTGAGTTACGCCGGTGTGAGCGGTGAATATTATTGGTACCAGTATAGCAATGTATGGGAAAAAGAAAGGCTGTTGCGATTTACGCCCAGGTCAGTGATCGACCCACGCAGCCGCCATCGTACCATGTTGCCCGAGGAGGAATACGAAAACGGGCATATCCTGATCTCTCAAAGTGTGAAAAAATTGATGGATGAAGGTGTTACTGTAAATATGGGTGCGCATGGCCAGATACAGGGCATCGGCGCACATTGGGAAGTCTGGATGATGCAGCAGGGTGGGATGACCAATCACCAGGCCTTGCAAACAGCAACCATCAATCCTGCAAAAAGCCTGGGCCTCGACAAATGGATTGGTTCACTGGAAGCCGGAAAACTGGCTGACCTGATCGTCATGGATCAAAATCCGCTCGACAATATCCGGAATACTGAAAGTATCCGTTATACAATGGTAAACGGCAGACTTTTCGATGCTGCCACGCTTGATGAAATTGGCAATTACAACCGCCCCCGTTCAAAATTCTACTGGGAAACAGGAACAAATGCAGAAAGTTTTTCATGGCATGATGAAACCACGCAGGAAGGATGCATCTGCGGCAAGCATTAATCGCTAATTGCTGAAGACAATTGTTAAAAGAAAATGGGTCTCTGAAAGTATACAGAGACCCGTTTATATTTTAGTGAATTAATTTTATCAGGAAAGTGAAAACGATCCTTCCAGTTTGTAGCCAGCGCCTTTTTCCCGCGTACACGTAAAAAGGTAACGGGTGATAAAGGGTATATTAAAGGATTCCTGGTTTTCGGAGATGGCAATCGTTCCACTGACGTATGTTTCGGCTGAGGAGCTTTCGTATGCTTTTAACGAATGAGGAACTGGTGCGTGCATATAACCCAGCTCATAGCGGCGCCAGGCCAGTTGTTCTACGAAGTTTTCCAGTAAACCGGGCTGATCGAATACAGCACTGATAAGTAAAGTCTTGTTCATAGCTCGTCAAGTTTAAGTCCTGACTAATCATTAGATTCAGTTTACTGGTTATGGCTTAATAACAAAGTGTGAAAATTTTCATAACCGGGTAGGACTAAACTTCCAGGGTGTCTTCGATAGGTCTCAGATCAGAACTGGGGTTTAGGAAAGCGAGCAGCACCATGAAATCTTATAATGGTCCCATTCACCGCGGGTGCAAAACACAAAAAACCTCGAATTGACCGGTATGCTGACATACCCCGAAGAGGCTTTTCTGCCGCGGCCAAAGAAAATCTCGACATTTCCTGCTACAGGTGTTTCGGCTGCGCAGCTTTCAATTTCATTATAGAGCTCGTTAAAATTTCCCATGCCTTGTGTTTTCCGCTGTATCCATGTCCTCGAGGGAAGGTTTTCCTGTACAAATTTTTCCAGTAATTCTTCAGGAAAACCTGCATTGCTCTTTACGCGTGTAATAGCTTCCGTCTTTTTCATGTTCGTAGAATTTGTTCATCATAGTGAGTAAGCCAAACGCGATGCCAGAAAATGTTGAAACATAGAAAATCTATTCAAAATGCTAAAACCCAACATATTTTGAACAAATTCCAAAACAGAACCACAGTAAATAAATGTGTAAAATTTCCCTGCCTCTGGGTAATGTCAGACTTGAGATATCTAATTGTATAGAACGGCAGTTTGCCTTCATTTTGACAAATCTTCGTTGCTATCCGATAAACTCGAATTTGTCGCCATCGAATAATCCTTTGTCGCTAAGTTTCAGGTGTGGTATAACCAGCAACGCCATAAATGACAGGCTCATAAACGGGGAAGCCAGTGAAGAACCGGCTTTTTTTGCGGCCTGGTCGATCAGGGAATATTGTTCCGCCACGCGGTATCCATCATCTGTGCTCATCAACCCGGCCACGGGCAGCGGCACAATGAGTTCGGTATCTGACTGTACACAGCTTACCCCACCACGATGGTCGATGATCATGTTGACCGCTTTGCAGATGCTTTCATCATCCACACCCACGGCAACAATATTATGGCTGTCGTGGGCAACGGAAGAGGCAATGGCGCCTTCTTTTAAACCGAAGTTTTTAATAAATGCCTTTGCAACCGGCGCTTCCGCGTACCGATTAATGACTACGATTTTTAGTATATCATTTTCAGGATCACTTACAATATTCCCGTCTACAATTTTGGGTTTAAAGGAAAATTTGCCTGTTATCAATTGCCCGTCGAGAGCCTCAATGGCCAATGAGTGAAAATTAGAAGGGGCGGGGTATTCAAACTCGCCGGGTTCTTTTCGTGTACAATCAAAGTAATTGATCACGGTTGAAGCCTGGCTCGAAATCAGCGATTTTCCGTCTTCCGCCACAAGTTCACCATTGATATATGTTTTAACTGTTATAAAATTCACCAGGTCTTTTACAATAACAAAATCGGCCGGATCTCCCACCTTCAATAATCCTACGTCCAGGTTGTAATGCTGCACCGGGTTATAGCAGGCTGCTTTTAATATTTTAAAAATATCAATGCCTTTTGCCACCGCTCTTGCGCAAAGTTGATTAATATGTCCCAGGACAAGACTATCCGGGTGTTTGTCATCGCTGCAAAACATTACCTGGTTGGGGAAATCATGCAACAGTTCGATCAATGCATCGAAGTTTTTGGCGGCGCTACCTTCACGGATGATGATCTTCATCCCGTTTTGCAATTTGCCCAGGGCTTCTTCACGTGTGAAACATTCGTGATCGGTGGTGATACCTGCAGCAATGTACTGCCGGGCCTGCTCGCCCATCAGTCCGGGAGCGTGCCCGTCAACAGGTTTTTGCAACTGGTGGGCTGCGGCAATCTTTTGCATCACTTCTTCATCTTCGTTAAGCACACCCGGGAAATTCATCATTTCACTCAGGTATTTTATATCTGGTCGTTGTAAGAGTTTTTTTACATCATCAGCATCAAGCCGGGCACCTGCGGTTTCGAAAACCGTGGCGGGTACACAGCTGGGTGCACCAAAATTGAATTTGAAAGGAACCGTCCTGCCATTTTCAATCATATATTCCACGCCTTCCATGCCGCACACATTGGCGATCTCGTGCGGATCACTCACCGTGGCCACCGTACCATGCACAACCGCAAGCCTCGCAAATTCTGAAGGCACCAGCATAGAACTTTCAATATGGACATGACTATCGATAAACCCAGGAAGGATGTAGTTTGTTTCGTGGCGACTTTCATCTGGTGTGATCGCGACGATCTTACCTTTATCAACGGTGATTTCTGCCGTATAATTTTTTTGCTGGTGAAGATCAACCAGGTTGCCCCAGACAGAAAACTTAGACATAGCTATACAATTTAGATAGCTAAGATATTAAGGGATGACCAGGAAGTTGGGATTTTTTAAGCTTTAGGAAACGGGAAGATCATATTTCCTAGTGCGCTCTTTCATCAGGCGAATCACTTCCTCGCGGCTGCTAAATGTGTTGTTGATATTGACGATATTATCCGCCAATTTATCGTAACGCTTGGTCATCAGCCACACAAAGATGTGGAGGTAGTGGATCCCGTCGAATACAAAAGTCTTTTGCTCGGCGAACTTGTCTTTATTTTTCAGGAATTCATTAGGTATGTCGGTATAATGTAGCGCCGGGCGAAGATGATGTACGGCGTGGTACCCGTCATTCCAGCAGATCTTGTTGTATTTGGTATTGATGCAATTGATGGTATTTTCTTCGGGGTTGTTGAGATCAACAAAAGCGTGCTGTGCCCAGTTGCCCAGCATCATCACGATGCGTGCGAAAACAAAGGGAATGATGAAAATCCAAAGTGTTGCCTGCAGGTTCACGAAGCACATGATAATGCAGAAAGCAAAAAATGACATTTCACCAAAGGTGAGACGGAGATAGAACTTCTTTCTTTTTCTTGAAAACAGGTACATAAAAGTATCCCGGAATCCCAAGAAAAGGAACCGGAGCACATAGCGGGTAAAACCCCAGATACTATCGCGGTTGTAGGGCAGTGTACTGCTGGCATCATCTTCCATATTATTCTCCACATGGTGCATGGCCATATGATGAACAAAATAGGTTTCGGGAGTATGACCAAAGAAAGGGCAAACACCCCAGATGACCCAGTTGTAAATCCAGGTATAGCCTTTTTTAAAAAGCTTGCGATGGCTGATACAGTGTAGCATTAGCCCAAACCGGCCTTTAAAATACATTTGTGAAACATAGAAATAAGGCACATAGAAAAGCCACCAGTACCAACCCTGGAGCAGCGGTGTATAAAGAATAATGGCAGCAGGCAAAACCAGGATATGAATCGCCGTTAGCAGGTAAATAAATGGAAGATCACGCGGGTCGTTGATAT
>JAEZRB010000139.1 GCA_023412975.1 Bacteroidota bacterium
TGTGTGCATAGGTGTCCCATATCGAAAGGCCCTTGCGGTCCTCGTTCCACGCGCCTTCAATCTGGTATGCCGAAGTGGCAACACCCCAGTAAAATCCTTTGGGAAAAGAAAAGCCAGCTCCTGTTTGTGCGCTCGCAACCTTACCAGGTGAACTGGTTTCATTTTTTGTTTCGGCCGTATTGCAACCCAATAATGTAGTCATGGGAATCGCTGCGCCCGTGAGTCCGGCCAGTTTTGCAAACTCGCGGCGGGTGATTTGCTTCTTTGACATAGTGATTGGTTTTATTACTTATAAAATAGTTATTGCAACAGGATACGTTCATTTCTTATTGAGTGACGAACCCTTCCTTTACCATCCGCTTATAAACGGTGTTTGAAATGTCGGAACTAAGTTTATCAACTCCGCCGGGATTTGTTGATTCAGTAAGTCCCGACCAGACAAGTTTATCCTGCTTCAATGAATACACATTTGTTTCAACCGAGTATGTTTTGGTAGTCTGATATCGTTCGGGTGTAGAATAATAATTCCATCCTCTCAAATAGTATCCACCGAACGTCCTGTAGTAAACCGGGTAAGTGGAGATAGTTCCGGGCGTGTAGCTCACGTCTTTGTCCACGTCGACCAGTCGCATCGTGACGGCGCCATCAAAACCATCCTGCTTTAATTTGTCGCGAATGTCTTCCTCTTTCATTGATTTTACATCGCTCGTAAAATAGCTATAAGATGTAACTGCTTTCCCGTTTAATAGCGATGCCATTTTATCCTCCGCGGCGCGGCGATTGGGTTCATCGCGTAGTAATGCAGCTACAAGCACTTTATTTAATTTTTCCAGGGAAACCTGTGTGTCCGGGTCTTTCCAGGTTTTTACAATCCGCGAAGAATTGCACGATATACCAATCATGAAAAACATGACTAGTGAAATAAAACCTATTCGTACCATAGTGATTATGTTTTGCGGTTAGTTTTCTCTTGCTTTTAGAAAAAATAAGCTCAACGAAATGAGCAGTATCCCACCGGGAATTATCAAAACCTTAAGGTCATATTCACCGCCGCTGATCTTTCTCTCGACAAGTCCTGCCAGCCAGCTTACAACAAGCGTTGTAAGGATCGCTTCCCATAAAATGATCTTTAGTTGCGTGAAATTTTTAACTCACAGCCACTCGGGCAACCTGACAGGCAAAGGTGTTTCACCATTATGGAAAAGAATAAAAAATCCAAGCGCCATTACAAAGAAGACGATCGCCACCAGGAAGGCATCCACGGCATGCAATAGCCCGATGGCCATCAAGGATGTAGTATGGCTCCCACCTTGTATAAGATGAACAAAAACCATGATGAAGTCATAAACTCCAAGACATGTCAATACAATGCCGGCAGCAAAGACTAACCATGCGATAACGGCGATGATGATCCTAAGCGCTCCTGCGATTGTTTTCATAATTGTATTTGATCTACTTTACCTTATTTGTTTGCGCCATTTCCCTGTACAACCAGGCGCTTGCTTTTGGCTTACGTGCCTGCGTTTTAAAATCCACGTACACCAGCCCGAAACGATTACCGAAACCGGCGGTCCACTCGAGGTTGTCCATCGCGCTCCAGTAGAAGTAGCCATTCACGGGTACTCCGTCGGCCGCAGCCCGCTGTAGCTGCGTCAGGTGTGCACGGACAAACATGATACGGTCGGTGTCATAGATGTTGCCATCGTCAGCGATTACTTCGTCGCCGGCGCAACCGTTCTCGGTGATGAAGATTTCCTTCGCCTCCCACAGCGACTGGACGAATTTCGGCGCCCAGTACAGGCATTCGGGGCTGATAGGAAAATTGTTGATGGCGGCTTTGGAATGTCCTTTAGCGAAAGGAACCACGCGCCAGCCTGGCGCCTGCTCTGAAGCCACCACATAGAACATGGGGCAATAAACATTGATGCCGACAAAGTCGAGCGGCGAGCCAATGATCTTTAAATCTTCATCAGTGAACTTTGGCGCATCTGCGCCTGCATTTTTCAGGTAGTCGTCAGTATACTTTCCTTCAAGCATGACCGTGAGAAAGGGTGCATTGCTTTCGCGTGTCGCCGCTTGCGCAGCTTTGATGTGTTCGGGCCCCTCGATCAATGGAACGGCGGTCTCGATGTTTTCTGCGGGTCCTACTTTAGTGCCCGCCTTCCCATTGGCACGGATCGCCTGAACTGCGAGGCCATGCGCAAGTACCGCATGATGGCGAACCTGGTTGACCTCACCTGCGGGCAGCATTAACCCCGGTGCGAGATGTACGGTCCTCTTTCCGGTTGGGCTACCCGGCGAAGGAACCTCAAACCCTTTGTATCCGGCTTCGGTGAACGAACGGAATTCGTTAATGGTAAAGAAATGTCGTACGCGGTCGGAAAGCTTCTCAGCGACGTATGCGGCATAATCTCCAAAAGCTTTTGCCGTGTCGCGCGACTGCCAGCCCTTGTACCTGTCCTGCAGCGCTTGTGGTAAGTCCCAGTGATAAAGTGTTGCGAAAGGCTCGATGCCTGCGGATTTCAATTCGTCCACGAGACGGTTGTAAAAGTCGATGCCTTTCTGATTCGGCTTACCGGTTCCGTCGGGAAAGATACGTGGCCAACAGATAGAGAAACGATAAGCGTTGGCACCGATATCGTTTTTCATCAATGCAACGTCTTCCTTGTATCGATGATAGTGATCGTTGGCGACATCACCGGTGTCGCCGTTTTTAATATTGCCGGGCGTATGCGCATAGGTGTCCCAGATTGACAGACCCTTACCATCTTCATTCCAGGCTCCCTCGATCTGGTAAGCTGAAGTGGCGACACCCCAATAAAAACCTTTCGGAAAGGACCGGCTCTCCCCTGTTTGCGCTCCTGCAACATTTTCCGGCGAATTATTTTCTTCTTTTGTTTCGGTCGTATTACAACCTATTAACGAAGTCACAGGTATTGCAGCACCCGTGATCCCGGCTAGCTTTACAAACTGGCGACGGTTAAGTTGGTTTTTTGACATGGCCTTTGTTTTACTTTAAATAAAATGATTTTAAATCTTACCAGGCGCGATACGCGTACGCTGAAAGAAATGAGTAGAAATACACACCACTCAATGAAGTAAATTGTTATAAATGGCAGCTGACGAGAAGAACGAGTTTCTGTTTTGGACTTTATGAAGAGATTACAAGCGGATAAAAACATACCTGCCGATGATAGTAAAACAACAATTGTCAACTTTTTCATACATAAGTCTTTAGATCGCTTATGTAAAGGCATCCTTGAAACGCCTATTCTTCTATGATTGGATCAAAAATTTAATCACGTACGGATTATCCGTATTAGGATAGAGTACAAGTATCGATGCCTGGAGTAGAAAATAAATCCGTGTAATAATGTGCGATTGCGGAGAAGTATATAAGCCGAGATAAATTTACTAATTTTTATAATTCCGAAAACAAGTTTTGCTTTTTGAAGAAAATTATTTGTAAGGGAAAACGGAATAAGTGTTTACACTTAAATGAGAAGTGATAGATATAATCGAAAGGATTTATATATTGTCACTTAGTCTTACCGCTGATTATGAACGTGCCGCTACAACCGTTGCATAGTCTTACCCCCTTTATTTCTCGTTTAAGGTTTGAACTAATTCTTTAACCTTTTGCCGAATCATATCCCTTACCTCTCTAAACTGCTCGGGTTCCATATTCCTGGGGTCGGGAATTTGCCAGTCAATAAATTGTTTTGCGGGCATCCAGGGACAGGCATCTCCGCATCCCATGGTGATGACGGCGTCGAATGGTGCGTATTGCTGAACTTCTTCGAGCGTTTTCGAATGCTGGGTCGATAAATCATAAGCTAATTCCGCCATGGCTTCCTGCGCCTTCGGGTTGATCCTGCCGGCAGGCCGGGATCCGGCGCTATATGCTTCCACATCATTACCGGCATACATAGTTGCAAACGCCTGTGCCATTTGGCTTCTGTTGGCGTTTTCAATACAGACAAATAACAGCTTCTTTTTCTCTTTCATAATTTCTTTTGCATTAGTACCGCTGTAGCCGGGCATACATGACTAAACTCTGATGATTGTTTTAGTGACCCGGGTGCTTCTTCCCTGGCAATCTGCTCATATCCTTTTTTTGGTGAAATAATCTTTTGCTGTTTCGGTCAAAAGATAAATGTCTGCTAATCTCAAATCTCTTCCGGTTCTCTCAACCTCGTCCACCAGCGCTGCTGCTATTTTCATTTGCCGATAGTCAGGTCTTACTACCAAAGAGCGAAGCAGCCCGTTGCGACCGTAGGTTTCCAGTCCGATTAACCCGACTACAATACCATTATCCAATGCGGTATAAAAATTCTGCAGTCCATTAGGCAAATCCTCGACAGGTAAACCCGCCGATTGCAACAGGCTTATAATTGCTTCGCGGTGTTCCGGTCTTGCCGGTTTAATATTGATGTCATTCAACATTCTATGAAGATACGACTAACAACATGCACTCCCCGGCTCACAGCAGTTGCGCTCATCCTTAGCTGGCTTTTCGGCATAAACAGTTATGCTCTTGATTTTGCTGTTGCTGGACTTAAACTGTGCAATTTCGTCCTGGGATAGATAGTTTGCGAGCATTTCATCCGGGAGGGTAATATCCTTTTCCTTTTGCACAACAACATTTGAAAAACCTGCTTCATGGATGATGCCAAGGTATTCCTCTTTTTGTATGGCACCAGCTACGCATCCCGCATATAACTCAGCAATCTGTTTCCATTTACCTGGCAACTCTCCTTCCAGCACGATATCAGAAATGGAAAAATGGCCTCCGGGTTTTAAGACACGGTGGATCTCGCTGAATACTCTATGCTTGTTGGGTACCAGGTTTAAAACACAATTGCTCACCACAACATCGGCTTTGTTGCTGGTTAAAGGCATGTCCTCAATATCACCCTGCCTGAATTCAATATTATTGAATCCCAGTTTTTCAGCATTCTTCCTTGCCTTTTGAATCATCTCCGGGGTGAAGTCGATACCGATAACCTTACCGGACTCACCAACAATTTTCCGGGCAACGAATGCGTCATTGCCGGCACCGCTGCCCAGGTCTACAACGGTATCACCTTCTTTCATTTTGGCGAATTCGGTTGGAAGTCCACAACCCAATCCCAGGTCAGCGTCGGGGTGATAGCCCTCCAGGTGACTGTATTCATCGGCCATAATACTATAGGCGTCATCGTCGCCACAGCATGAAGTAGCGCCACAACAGGATGAAGCATTTTGGGTTTTTGACTGGCTGGCAATCGCTCCATATTTTTCTTTTACCAGTTCCTTGACTTGTTCTGATGTTTTCATTTTATTAAAGTTTAATTGTTATATTGCATTATTACGATTAATGAAAGCAAAAAAAATCAACAACAGTTATTTTCGTTATAAGCTGCGAAAAAGTTCTCGAAGCTGGTTTTGTACTGGTTCCAGACCTTAGGATCTATGCAATAGCAAACACTGGTCCCATCAATGGTGCCCTGGATCAAACCTGCATTCTTCAGCTCTTTGAGGTGTTGCGAAATAGTAGCCTGGGCCAGCCCCAGTTCATCCACCAGGTCGCCGCAAATGCAGGCATTGGCTTTGATCAGGTGCTGGATGATGGCGATCCGCGCGGGATGCGCCAGTGCCTTCATCATCCTGGCCAGCTTGTTTTGCTTTTCCGAGAAAATCTCTGTTCTTGTCAATCCCATATCTATCGCAATATTACGATGTATTAACTTACTACCAAAATTTTTTTTAAACCTCACTTTATTCTGAAGAAAGGGCAATTGCCGGCTGTGCCACAAAAACAGCTTGATGCTTTATAGTTTGAGATTTATATTTGAATCACTCTCTTGAATGATAAAAGCTCCATTCCATTGACGATGGCCCACTGCTTAATTTGTACTTAGGTGAAATCTATATTTTCCCAGGACTATGAAGAATGTATTTGGCTTATGTTGTAGTCTTATCGGTTTTCACAAATAAAAATTGAACAAAAATGCGAAGGTTCATGTTGTACAAAAGAAGTTAAGACAACAAATGTGATAAAAATATAGTTATGCCGGACACAGTTAAAAAGGGAGAATTGAGCTGCAAACTGACCAGTTCTGAACTTCGCAAACGAAAAGAGGAGGTAATAGCTGTTCTCAAGGCAAAGATCCTGGAGAAACAGGAATTGGCCGATGGTTACAAGTACAGGTTTGAGGCTACAGATGAAATGCTTGATCTGCTGACAGATTTTCTGAAATCCGAAAGCGCCTGCTGCAATTTTTTCGATTTCAACCTGGCCTTAAGTGAAAAAATAGTCTGGCTGTCCATTACAGGACCTGAGGGTGTAAAGGACTTCATAAAAACTGAACTAGAATTTTAGAAAATTCTGCAACCCTGAAAATGTATTACCCTGAGGGTTTTACTTCGATTCACCAGGCTGGAAATCACTTCGCGGGTTGAGATAGTTCAAAAACCGGAGTACTCATATCATCTGCAGACGCGCAGCCATTCTCACCAGCGAAGCGGTATTCCTCGCATCAAACTTTGCCAGCAGGTTTTTGCGGTGCGTGTCCACCGTGGTGATGCTGATAAACAACTTTGCTGCGATCTCAGCGTTGGTCAGGCCCCCGGCAATCAGTTCCAAAACCTCTTTTTCACGGCGGGTAAGCACGATCCTGTCGGGGTTTTCTTTACGAAGTGCCTGGGATACTTCATCATTGAGGTAGATACGTCCTTTCATAACCGTTTCAATCGCCTCAACCAATTCCTCCTGGGTAGCATTTTTTAATACATAACCCGAAGCGCCATTTTCCATCATTTTCTGAATAAAGCTCTGTTGGTTGAAGGTGCTGAGCCCAATAACAAATACGGCGGGATAACGTTCCTTCACTTCTTTGCAAAGTTCAATACCGCTTATACCAGGCAGGTTGATATCCATCAGGATCACATCAGGCTGTCGCTGCCGGAGAAAAGCCAGGCAGGATTCAGCATTGGAGGCATGACCCAGCCATTCTATGCTTTTTTCATGCTGCAATAGCGAGCGGATGCCTTCAATTACCATGTAATGATCATCTATAATAAATACACTTGTTGGCATTGCTGATGATTAAATTTAGTATTACTCATCGCTTAAATTTATCTCCACCATCACGGACGTTCCTTCTCCTGGTGCCGACCTCAGGTCCAGCTTTCCCTGCAGGTATTCAACCCGGCTTTGAATATTCAGCCATCCCACGCCCTGTGCGGCTTTTATCGCAGTGGTATCAAACCCGCTTCCATCATCTTCTACCGTTAAAGATATGCTCCCGTTTGTCCTGCTCACCTGCACAATCGCGCTGGTGGCACCCGCATGTTTGATCACGTTATTCAACAATTCCTGCGCTATCCGGTAGATCGTAATGGCGGTAGTCTGATCAAGTTTCCCGGATTCCATTCCGATCGACTGGTAATTGACCTGCAACGCGCCGGAGCGGTTGATATCATTGCAAAAATCTTTCAGGGCTGTATCCAGGCCAAACTTAACCAGGGCTTCCGGCATCATGTTGTGTGCCACGCGGCGCATTTCCTTGATCGAACTGTTCAGCATATCTATGCTGCGTTCAAAGGCCTGCGCATTGTCAGGCGTCATGATCAAATTTCCCTTCATCGTATTCAACGAATATTTAATGCCGGACAACATCCCTCCCAGCCCGTCGTGCAGGTCTTTTGCCAGGCGTGTCCTTTCCTGCTCCTCCCCTTTCAATACAGCTTCAGCGGCCGTTAGCTGCTTCTCCGTTTCCAGTTCGCTGATCCGCTGCTGCTGCAGTTTTTGCTTTTGCCTGAAATTACGATAGCCAAGCACCGATAGCAGTACTAAAAGCAGTGCGCCGCCAATCAAAATATAGTTCAGCATATTCTTTCTCTGGATCTTCAATAACTGCCCCGCTAAAAGCGCATCCTTTTTGGCGGTTTCATATTTTTTCTCGAGCTCATTCGCATACTTTCTTGATTCAAGACCAGCCACGGAATCGCTGACCTGTTTGTACAACTGGAAGTACTCAAAAGCCTCCTTATATTTTCCCCTGACAGCATAGACATCCGATAGGTATTTATAACCCTCATCGAGCATACCATAGTAGTTGATCGCCCTGGCGTCGCGGATACCTGCGAGTAAATAGGTTTCAGCATCACTGTATTTCTCCTGGATGATTGCTATAGCGCCCATCTGCAATTGTGCTTCGGCCATACCATAACGATAATTGTAGTTTTTTGAAACATCATAAGCCTTCCTGAAAAAATAAAATGCCGAATCCGGTTGCGGCAATTTTTTGTATACCTGGCCCGATATAAGATAGTAGGTAAACAGGATATCGATATTATCAACGTTTTCCGCTTCGTCAAAATACATTCCCGAACTATCCAGGAATGATTTAGCCAGCTCGTTACTATCCTGCTTACTATTTGCGTTGGCCAACATAAAATAGGACATAAAAAGTTCCTGCCTGGCACCGCCATTCTTTGCAGCGATGACAGCTTTATGGGCGTATTCCATTTGCTTGCTGTTCTCCTCTAAATCGCCAAACAAATTTGACAGGTTGATATATTTAGTTACGAGGCTCCGCGTCAATTGAAGTTCTTCGATCAGGGAAATACTCCTGAGATAATAATCTATGGCCTGTTGAAACTCGTTCTGTGCTTTCAAAGCATTCGCTTTGTCATTATAGGCATTAGCTTCCCACAATTTCGCGTTTGGATGATCTGATTTCTGATAGTTCACAATGGCCTGGTCAATATTGGCGATCACACGGTCATAATCCGCTGCCGTAC
>JAEZRB010000159.1 GCA_023412975.1 Bacteroidota bacterium
CGTGATAAAATCTGCTACGTAGAACAGGACCTGATGCGAATACTTAGCTGTGTTCGCAGTGTGCGCTGTGGTATCCTGACCATCGATACATTTAAACTACGGCCAGCAAAAGTAAGAGTCTCCAGGAAAAATTAAGCAAAGCCCCTGTAAAGGTAAAAGTCATAGATGCCGCGCGGGTCAAAGGTTCTGACAACTATCCAAGATTTTATTCCGGACAGCAATGATTCCTAATTCCTAAACTCTTCATTACTCCGACCCACTCGCCAGCCTGCTATTTCTATATCCATAAAGAAAATAGATCACCAGCCCCAACCCCATCCAGGCAAAAAACCACAACCAGCTGACCGCCGGAATTTCGATCATCAGGTACAGGCACGATAATACACCCATAATAGGTATCAGGGAATAATTACGTAGTACCGTCAATACCGCAAGTATGGCTGCAACAATGATAAATACAAGGAACAATATTTCCTGGTAGCCTTCATTTGCCAGGTTTGTGACAGCATCAATGAGCCTGTTGCGGAACAGGAACACGAATACCAGGTAAAAAATGGGGATGATGAACTTACCATTGATATAAGGCAAACGGAATTTGCCCGCTTCTTTTGGCCGGGGTGGCAACAACAACACACCTCCCGAAACCAGTACAAATGCAAACAAGGTTCCGATACTTGTCAGATCAGTTACCAGGTCACTTTGTAACAGCAGGGCTCCCGCGCCAACAATGACACCGGTAAGTATGGTGGCAAAAGAAGGTGTCTGGTAACGCGGGTGAATTTTTTGAAAGATCTTTGGTAAAAGACCGTCCCGGCTCATGCTCATCCAGATCCTTGGCTGGCCAAGCTGAAACACCAGCAGCACCGATGTAGTAGCGACCACGGCACTTACAGAAACGATCTTTTCAATCCAGGGAGCACGTTGTTCAAATACAAATGCCAATGGATCGTTCACATCCCTGAATGCGGTAGATCTTTCCATACCCGTTAGCACCAGGGCAATCAGAATATACAACACGGTACAGATCACTAATGAATAGATCATTCCACGTGGCATATCACGTTGCGGGTTTTTACATTCTTCAGCAGTTGTGGAAATGGCATCAAAGCCGATATAGGCATAAAAGACTGCCGATACCCCTTTTAGCACACCTTCAAACCGGTTGGGCATAAACGGCTGCCAGTTATTAGTATCAACATAAAAAGCTCCTGCAATGATCACGAATATGATGACGGCAACTTTAAATATCACCATAAAATTTGCGGATTGCTTACTCTCCTGTATACCGATATAAGCCAGCCAGGTGATCAGTCCCACCACAATGAAAGCAGGTAAATTAAAAAATACGGGACTGCCACCGATCGTTGGCGCACTATTGTACGCCTCGATTGCAAATTGATAATCGGCCAGCAGTTTCGGATCCGTGACGGTACCCGCTGCCATTTCCTTTGTGGCCGTCGAAAACGCGTTATACGCGGTCTGAGGATCCACCAGCATCCAGTCAGGCAGATGTATATTAAATACGTTCTCCAATAGGTTATTAAAATAACTGCTCCAGGAAATCGCTACCACGATGTTACCAATTGCGTATTCAAGTATCAGCGCCCATCCAATGATCCACGCGATGACCTCACCAAATGTGACGTAGGAATAAGTATATGCGCTTCCCGCCACGGGAACCCTGCTGGCAAACTCCGCATAGCAAAGTGCGGAGAAACCACAAGTGATCGCAGTTATGATAAACAATACTGAAATCCCTGGGCCACCATCATAAGCTGCTTTCCCGATTGTTGAAAAAATGCCAGCTCCTATTACTGCGGCAATACCCAGGAATGTAAGGTCTCTTACACCCAGCACCTTTCTTAGTCCACCACCTTCGCTCTGCCGTTTGTCATAATCCGCTTTAATAGATTCAATTGATTTTTTCCGAAACAGGGAATTTGCCATCGTTAGTTGGTTTGAAGACTTTAAAATAGGAAAAAATATGGTTTAAGCACCCATGATTTATAGTGCCTCATCAATGCTCCCTTTGTACAAGAAAAAGGGCCAGCTGCTTCAGTGGCTCCTTGCGAACCGACAACACCGCGATGTCTTCCAGGTGTTGAAAGGCTTGGTCAAGAAAACTGTTTTTTAATTGCAAGGCCCAGTCATCGACGCCGCAATCCCGGAACAGGCTCAGTACTTTTTGTACTTTATCGTTCGCATTGCTTTGTAAAAGATTCCGCAACTCCTTTTTCTGTGTATCATTCGCAGTTTCCCAGGCATGGATCAACAAAAATGTTTTTTTATTCGCCATAATATCGCCGCCCACCTGCTTTCCAAATTTATCCGGATCACCAAAGGCGTCGAGGTAATCGTCCTGCACCTGGAATGCCAGGCCGAGTTTGCGCCCAAACTCATAGATCAGGTTCTGGTTCCTTTCCCCGGCCCCGCCAAGAATAGCGCCCATTTTCAAACCCGCGGCGAGTAACACCGAAGTTTTCAGTTCGATCATCCGCAAATACTCGTCATGCCCTACTGTCTCCTTTTTCTCAAAGTCCATATCATACTGCTGCCCTTCGCAAACCTGCCGGGCTGTTTTATTGAACAGACCAAGTATTTGGTGCAGGAAAGAAGTATGAATTTTATTAAGGTGTTCGTAAGCCACAACCTGCATCACATCTCCCGCGAGTATGGCGGTGCTTTCGCCGAATTTTTTATGGATCGTCTCCCTTCCCCTCCGAAGCGGCGCCTTGTCCATCATGTCGTCGTGGATAAGGGTAAAATTGTGGAATAACTCGATTGCGGTAGCCACCTCCCAGGCATCTGGCTTGATCTCGTCAAACAATTCATTGCCCATCAGGCAGAGCACAGGACGTATACGTTTACCGCCCATTTTCAAAAAATAATCACAGGCTTCGTAAAGCGTTGCCGGTTCGGCCGGGAAATGTGGTTGATTGAAATATCCTGCAAATTGTTGTGACAACTGCTCAAATGAATGCATGCTCAAAAATAAGTCTTTGATTACCGTTTTCTTTTTCTTTTACCCTTTTTTGCAAACGCTATATCCTGTTCGTCCGCCTGGCTGTCGGTACCAAGCACCCATTCGTAGTCAAGCTGGCGTTTAGCAAGGTTGGCGCCCGCCACTTTGATCCTTACTTTATCACCCATACGAAATTTCTTTCCGCTCCTCATACCTACCAGTGCGTAGTCGGATTCGATATGACGAAACTCATCATATTCCAACAGGCTGTTCACACTTACCAGGCCCTCGCATTTGTGTTCAACTGTTTCTACCCAGAATCCGAAGCTGGCTACACCACTGATCACACCATCAAAATCCTCACCCAGGTAGTTCCGCATGTATTGTACCTGCTTGTATTTATTGGCTGATCGTTCTGCTTCCATGGCTGCTCTTTCCCGGTCGCTGCAGTGTTTGCATTTTTCCTCAAGCTTCTTATCAACAATAAATTCTTTATTCAGCACTTCCTGCAATATCCGGTGTACCATCACATCGGGATAGCGGCGTATCGGCGAGGTAAAATGACAATAATGTTCAAATCCCAAACCATAGTGGCCGACATTTTCACTCGTGTACCTGGCTTTGGCCATGGTCCTGATGCCCAGTTGTTCCAGTACATGTTGTTCAGGCCGGCCAAAGCCGCCTTGCGC
>JAEZRB010000178.1 GCA_023412975.1 Bacteroidota bacterium
TTTGGATTTGGTACCCGATAACTATCGGGTTTGGAATTAGTCCCTAAAAAGATTCGGGACAAGGAATTTGGTTAAAAAAATATCACTATACCCTTTTTTCAAACATTGAAACTATGTACACTCGGACACCCCTAACTCCCAATCCCCAATCCCTAATTCCCAATTCCTAACCTCCATCCCCTCCCCGTCTCCTCTTATATCGTTCCCTGATCACGTCCTGTACATTCACATTATTGATCTTACTTTCCAGCCAGGAGATCACGTCGAGGTATGCAAATGCCCGGCGTTCCAGGGGGTTGTTCTCGTATTTTTTGAGTTTGTGCAGTAGTTTTTCAAACTCCGGCTTCAGCGCATGGGCACCTACATGAAAAGACCTGCGGAGGAAGGCAAACATCTCCTCTTCTACTTTACTCAGGCTTTCCATTTTCGACATGTAGCGGTACACCGATTTGATCAGGTATTCCAGCAGGTCGAAATTTCCCAGCTCATAATGCGCGATCAGGTGTAGCAGCCGGGCATAACATTGCAGGTCGCTTCGCAAGCCAGATCGCTGGTTGATGATCCGGTTGAGGTAGTCGATAGCCTTCTCATTATCGCCGCTTCCGAAATACAGGCAGGCGATCTTATAATAAAATACCAGCACCCGGTGAGTATCGAGGTATAACCCGTACTGCTTGAGCATTTCCTCCAGGTGCGGCACCATCGCCAGACCTTTATTGAAGGTGCCCTGCAGGAAGTACAAATTGATACGTGCGGTATATAGATACTGGTAGACCAAAATACGGTTGTTGTCGTTCTGGGTTACCAGCTTGGTTCTTGCGAATTTTTCAAATTTCCGGATCGTATCGGCCAGCTTTTCATGATTGAGCAGATCAAAATGTGCGCTGGCCAGGTTATGCAGCCCTTTGATATAGCTCGCGGTTTCCACGCCGATCATGTCGGGATGTTTCTCGAAGTGGTCCACCCAGCGCTGGCAGTAACGGTAATACTGCAAAAAATCGATACGAATGAAGGCATACCAGCAATGACTTTGGTAGAGGTATAATTTTTCATAAAAACCTTTCGCCTGCGCGGCTTCCGGGGGCAGACTTGTTTCAAAAAAAAGCTTTATGCTTTTTATATCATTTTCGTTGCGGGCATGGCCATGCTGGATATACCAGCTATACAATTGCAGGGAAAGATTCGAGAGCTTATTGATCAACATTAAGGCATGATTCACCTCGTTTGATTCCTGGCTCAGTTCCTCTGCCCGGTTTTGCATGCTTCGGGTGATATAAAGCGCTTCGATCTTTTTTTCAAAAAAAAGGGCCTGTTGCAGGTAGCTTAGCTGGTTATGGTCTCGCGCCATGTCCTTTAACCGATCCAGCGCTCTCAGGCTTTGGAGGTATAGACCTTTATTATATAGTATCCGGGCATGGTCCATTTGTTCATGAAGCCGGATATCGATATTGGTCTCGTCTTTTATGATACGGAGGCTTGAAAGAATTTGCCGGTACAACTGGGCCTTCAGGTTGGACAATTGCTGTTTGCTGATCGATTTGTTTTTTTTCAATAAAACAGCCTCGTCGTAGTCGTACATTTTATCCAGTGCGTCAAAGAGTTGGATCGTTTTCAGGTTTTCGCTCGATGAGTTTCGCCTGACAAAAAGCTTAAAATTCCGCTTTTCAGACTTTTCCAGTGATTTTACCAGTTGAAAAAGGGCATCTGTCGATCGGTTGGGCATCGTAATTCGGCTGATTTAAAATCCTTTACTGTCAAGCATTCCAGGGGATTTCCCCCTATTTTGACCCTGTAAAACAGGGGCAATTTTGGTTTTCTCCACCGGGGCTTCAGGTCTACCTTAGTGGAGCAGGTTTTCTTGGTTTTTTCATTCAAACCCAGCCTGGTACCAACCAGGTTGATCCGGGTCATGCAAAAATAAGCTGCCTGCAATTTTATCACCCACAATATTTTATTAATATGGCTGATGGCAAAATCCACATCTTTGATACCACCCTGCGGGATGGTGAGCAGGTCCCGGGGTGTAAGTTGAACACTAAGGAAAAGATCCGGCTCGCGCTCGCCCTGGAAGAACTTGGTGTCGACATCATCGAATCAGGTTTTCCTATATCCTCACCCGGCGATTTTGAATCGGTAAACGAAATTTCGAAGGTTATAAAAAACGCGACCGTTTGTGGTCTCACCCGTGCCGTTGAAAAAGATATCCAGGTGGCGGCCGAGGCACTCAAACCTGCAAAACGGCCACGCATTCATACTGGCATTGGCACTTCCGATCTTCATATCAAAGCAAAATTTAATTCTACCCGCGAAGAGATCCTGTCCCGCGCAGTGCAAGCTGTAAAATGGGCTAAGAACTTCGTCGACGATGTTGAATTTTACGCGGAAGACGCAGGACGTACCGACAATGATTACCTGGCAAAGGTTGTTGAAGCGGTGATCAAGGCTGGTGCAACGGTTGTAAATATTCCCGATACCACCGGCTACTGCCTGCCACATCAATATGGTGAAAAGATCGCATACCTGGTCAACAATGTTCCAAACATAGACAAAGCAATCATCAGCTGTCATTGTCACAATGACCTTGGTCTCGCGACAGCCAATTCCATTTCAGGTGTGTTGAATGGTGCCCGCCAAATCGAATGTACAATTAACGGCCTGGGCGAAAGAGCCGGCAATACATCACTTGAAGAAGTAGTGATGATCTTAAAACAACACCACAGCTTAGGTTATTATACCGGAGTGAAATCACAATTGCTTAACCCCATCAGCCAACTCGTTTCTGATACGATGCGGATGCCGGTTCAACCCAATAAAGCTATCGTTGGTTCTAATGCCTTTTCACACTCTTCGGGTATTCACCAGGACGGGTTCCTGAAAGATGCACTGACTTACGAGATCATCAATCCTGAAGAAGTTGGCGCTGGTGGCTCGCGCATCGTGCTCACAGCACGTAGTGGTCGTTCAGCCCTGGCCCATCGTTTTCATAAACTCGGTTACCAGTACACCCGCAATGATATTGATGTATTGTATAATGAATTCCTGAAAGTAGCCGACCTGAAAAAAGAAGTCGCCGACGAAGACCTGCTCCAGATGGCCAAAGAATATGACCCAGTAACCTTATAAAAAAATGAGCGAAACACAAGATCATAAAACCAGTTCACAAGCCACTTCCGATGGTGGAGGCGTTAAAGGAGGCCGCACGCTTTTTGAAAAAATATGGGATTCCCACGTGGTAAAGACCATTGAAGGCGGGCCTTCTGTTTTATATATTGATAAACATTTTATACATGAAGTAACCAGTCCACAGGCTTTTGCTGGGCTTAATAAACGAGGTATAAAAGTTTTCCGTCCCAACCAGGTGGTCGCAACAGCCGACCATAACGTTCCTACACTCAACCAGCACTTACCCATAAAAGAAGAATTATCTAGACGCCAGGTAGAGGCACTCAAAAAAAATTGCGTGGAACATGGTATCGAGTTATACGGACTGGGCCACCCCTACCAGGGCATCGTACACGTGATAGGCCCCGAACTGGGTATCACCCAGCCGGGTATGACGATAGTTTGTGGCGATAGTCATACTTCCACCCATGGCGCTTTTGGAAATATTGCTTTTGGTATTGGCACAAGCGAAGTGGAGATGGTGATGACTACGCAATGCCTTTTGCAGAGCAAACCCAAATTAATGCGTATCAATATCGACGGACAACTGAGTCCGGGTGTGGTAAGCAAAGACATCGTACTTTATATTTTGTCAAAGATCTCCGCGAGCGGTGCAACAGGATATGCAGTTGAATTTGCCGGTTCCGCGATACGTGCGCTGACAATGGAAGCACGCATGACCATTTGTAATATGAGTATTGAAATGGGTGCACGCTGCGGGATGATCGCCCCGGATGAAACGACATTTAACTATATAAAGGGAAGAAAGTTTGCACCGCAGGGAGAAGCCTGGGAGAAGGCACTTGCCTATTGGAAAACCCTGTTTAGCGATGGCGATGCAAAATTTGACAATGAGATTTTTATTCGGGCTGAAGATATCGAGCCGATGATCACTTATGGTACCAACCCCGGAATGGGCATCAAAGTGGGTGGGCAGGTACCCTCGTTGTCAGAGATCGATGAAAAGGAAAAAGCTTCCTTTGAGAAATCACTGAACTATATGGGCCTCGATGAAGGCACTGCCATCAAAGGAAAGAAGATCGATTATGTGTTTATCGGCAGTTGTACCAATTCGCGTATCGAAGATCTTCGTATGGTAGCCTCCTTTGTGAAAGGAAAGCGGAAAGCTAAAGACGTAGAAGTCTGGATCGTACCGGGTAGCAAGCAGGTTGAAGAACAGGCACGCCAGGAAGGCATTCATAAAATATTCGAAGATGCCGGTTTTATACTCCGTCAACCCGGATGTTCAGCATGCCTGGGCATGAATGAAGATAAAATCCCGGCGGGTAAGTATTGTGTGTCGACTTCCAACAGAAATTTTGAAGGAAGACAGGGTGCAGGGGCCAGGACCCTGCTGGCAAGTCCCCTGACTGCGGCAGCTGCGGCAATAACGGGCAAAATAACGGATGTAAGAGAACTATTGAATTAAACCAACTACGAACTGTTCATCATAGTTGGAAACAAAAATGGAAAGAACTAATAACGAAAGATGAAAATGAGTTGCGCTTCAAGTAAAGAAGTTTAAGTACAGCTCACAGCAAAAACAAACATGAATCCAATCAGAATCATAACAAGCCGTTTTGTTCCGATCAATATTGAAAACATTGATACAGACCAGATCATTCCCGCGAGGTTTTTAAAAGCTACCACCCGTGACGGGTTTGGTAAAAACCTGTTTCGCGACTGGCGATATGAAAACGACGATGAGAACCAGCCAAAGCCTGATTTTCCGTTAAACCAGTCACAATACAAAGGTGAAATCCTGGTGGCAGGAAAAAATTTCGGATGTGGATCATCCCGGGAACATGCCGCCTGGTCAATATTAGATGCAGGGTTTCGCGCGGTGGTATCAAGTTTCTTTGCTGATATTTTTAAAAACAACGCGCTCAACAATGGAGTATTACCGGTTACGGTATCGGACGAATTTCTGCAAAAGATCTTTGGCCAGGACACCGACACAACGCTGACCATTGACCTGGAAAAACAAACGATCACGATCGATAAGACAGGAGAACAGGAACACTTCGAGATCAACGACTACAAAAAAACATGTTTGCTCAATGGATACAGTGATATTGACTACCTGTTGAGCATTAAAGATGATATTGTCAATTACGAAAAACAAAAGGCGATTAATTAAATACCAGGCTCCGCCCATGCGGAAAGATTATGAAAAAACATATTGCAGTCATAGAAGGTGATGGTATCGGACCGGAAGTAACCCGGCAGTCCGTTCGTGTACTTAACGCGGTGGCTGAAACCTATAACCACGAATTCTCTTACACTTATTGCCTGATGGGGGCTGATGCTATTGATAAAACCGGTAATCCGTTACCCGATGAAACGGTCGAGGTCTGCCTGAAGAGCGATGCCATTTTATTTGGCGCTATCGGTCACCCGAAATACGACAACGACCCCACGGCAAAAGTGCGTCCGGAACAGGGATTGCTCAGGATCAGGAAATCACTGGGACTTTTTGCGAACATACGCCCGGTGAGCACCTACCCCGCGCTGCACCATCTTTCACCCCTGAAATCCCAGAATATTGAAGGGGTTGACTTTATAATTTTCCGCGAGCTGACTGGCGGAATTTATTTTGGTAAAAAAGAATTGAACGAGGAGGGCACCCAGGCCTCCGATGAATGTGTTTACAGCCGTGAAGAAATTGATCGCGTGGCCCGGCTGGCATTTCAATATGCTGAAAAAAGAAAAAAGAAACTTTTACTGGTAGATAAAGCCAATGTACTGGAAACATCAAGGCTCTGGCGAAAAGTAGTCCAGGAAATTTCAAAAGATTATCCTGCCGTGTCGGTCGAATACATGTTTGTCGATAACGCTTCGATGCAGATCATTGTCAATCCAAAACAATTTGATGTCGTACTTACTGAAAATATGTTTGGTGATATCCTCAGCGATGAAGCCAGCGTGATCAGCGGTTCACTGGGTTTATTACCCTCGGCATCGATTGGTAATGGCTCCGCTTTGTTTGAGCCCATTCATGGCTCCTATCCGCAAGCGGCTGGGCAGGATATCGCTAATCCCCTGGGATCGATCCTTTCTGCCGCTATGATGCTGGATCATTTTGAAATGAAGGATGAAGCAGAACAGGTGCGTGAAGCGGTGAACTGGACCCTGCAGAATGGATTTGTAACACGGGATATCGATCCCATCAATTTCTATTTCACTTCAACTATCGGTGAGTTGATCAGTGATTATATAGTGGGCAAGATACCGGGGTCTGTAAAGAGTGAGAATATTGAAGCGAGGAAGTCGACGATCATCTGATGATATAGTCATCATAGTTCCGGGTTAGTAGCCGGGGAGGCGGGAAGAAAGGGAAGTATGAAGATGGGAAGGAAGAGTTGACTTGGTTTTTTACCGGGAAATGACACGGGCATAAAAAAAGTTCTTTGTTTTTTTAATTGGCGGGGGTATATTCGCAGTACTATTCTTCTCTCATGTTAAAGAGCATCGTAAATAATGTTTTCAATATAGCTGCAATTATTATTGTGGTGGTCATTATTATACCTGCGCTTTATGGAGGAGGACAACTAGTATAACAATAACAAACGAAATACGAAACCCGCCTCCAAAAAAGGCGGGTTTTTTTATGCTCATCTAAATAGTTAGAAAACGACCCGGTAATTGGATAAACTTAGAAATAGTAAATCAAAACAGGCACCACAACGAACAAACAAATAATGGGAACAGAGTTAAATAAATATTCAAAGACGATTACGCAGGATCCGACACAACCTGCAGCGCAGGCTATGTTATATGGTATTGGGCTTACTGACGAAGACCTGGCCAAAGCACAGGTAGGCATCGTAAGCATGGGCTATGATGGCAATACCTGCAATATGCACCTGAACGAACTGGCTAAAGTGGTAAAACAGGGTGTGTGGGATAACGAACTGGTAGGCCTTATCTTCAATACCATTGGCGTGAGTGATGGTATCAGCAATGGTACAGACGGCATGCGTTATTCACTGGTGAGCCGCGATATCATTGCCGATTCTATCGAAGCAGTTTGTGGTGCGCAGTACTATGATGCCCTGATCGCCCTGCCTGGGTGTGATAAGAACATGCCCGGCTCCGTAATAGCCATGGGTCGTTTGAATCGCCCGGCTATCATGGTGTACGGTGGTACCATTGCTCCGGGACATTATAAGGGAGAAGACCTCAATATCGTTTCTGCGTTTGAAGCACTTGGTAGAAAGATCGCAGGCCAGCTGGATGAAACCGACTTTAAAGGTATTGTGATGAACAGTTGCCCTGGTGCTGGCGCCTGCGGTGGAATGTACACCGCGAATACCATGGCATCCGCGATAGAAGCACTAGGTATGAGCCTGCCTTATTCATCTTCTAATCCTGCACTGAGTGAAGACAAAAAGAACGAATGCCTGGAAGCTGGTAAAGCCATCCGTGTGTTGATGGAAAAAGATATCAGGCCTTCTGATATCATGACCCGTAAAGCTTTTGAAAATGCCATTACCGTTATCATGGCACTGGGTGGTAGCACCAATGCAGTGCTGCACCTGATAGCTATGGCAAAAAGCGTAGACTTGGAATTATCGCAGGATGATTTTCAAAAGATCAGTGATAAAATACCTGTACTGGCAGATTTTAAACCAAGTGGAAAATATTTAATGCAGGACCTGCATGCACATGGTGGTGTGCCATCGGTGATGAAATACCTGCTGCAAAAAGGATGGCTGCATGGTGATTGTTTAACGGTAACTGGAAAAACTGTTGCTGAAAACCTGGCCACTGTACCTGACCTCAATTTTGACACGCAAAAGATCATCTATCCTGCAGAACAGCCCCTTAAAAAAACCGGTCATCTCCAGATACTTTATGGCAACCTCGCCGAAAAAGGTAGCGTAGCCAAGATATCTGGTAAAGAAGGTGAAAAATTTAGCGGGCCGGCAAGAGTATTCGATGGTGAATTTGAACTGATCAATGGGATCAACTCCGGAAAGATCAAACCCGGTGATGTGGTGGTGATCCGTTATGTGGGTCCTAAAGGCGGACCAGGTATGCCTGAAATGCTGAAACCAACATCTGCCATTATCGGTGCAGGTCTCGGCAAATCAGTAGCGCTGATCACAGATGGAAGATTCAGTGGCGGTACACATGGATTTGTGGTGGGTCATATTACACCTGAAGCATACGAGGGTGGTTTGATCGCGCTGGTGCATGATGATGATATTATCGAACTGGATGCCGTGAAAAATACGATCGATCTAAAAGTTAATGCGGAAGAGATCGCGAAAAGAAAGGCAAACTGGAAGCAACCGGCACTTAAGGCTACGAAAGGTGTTTTATATAAATATGCAAACTCTGTAAAACCAGCCGACCAGGGTTGTGTGACGGATGAAGCACTTTAACCCCGATGGAAATTTTGTGATACTCACTTAATAAATTATGATATGAGCACAATTGAAATAAATACCAAGGCGCAGGAACAAACCACAGCAAAACCTACACGCGACGCTGTAGGATTGCAGGGCATGGAAATCAACGGAAGCCAGGCGGTACTCGAAGCGTTTATAGCCGAAGATGTCAGTACGATTTTTGGTTACCCGGGGGGCGCTATCATGCCTATTTACGACGCATTGTACGACTACCATGATAAATTAAAACATATTCTCGTGCGCCATGAACAGGGTGGCGTTCATGCCGCACAGGGTTATGCACGCGCGTCAGGTGAAGTAGGTGTGGTGTTTGCCACCAGTGGCCCTGGTGCAACTAACCTGGTGACCGGCCTGGCCGATGCGATGATCGACTCAACACCTATTGTATGCATCACAGGCCAGGTGTTTGCGCACCTGTTGGGTACGGATGCTTTCCAGGAGACAGACGTTATCAATATAACAACGCCTGTTACCAAATGGAATTACCAGGTTACTGATGCAACAGAAATTCCACATGTACTGGCAAAAGCTTTTTATATCGCCAGGAGTGGAAGACCGGGTCCTGTACTCATTGATATCACCAAAAATGCGCAATTACAAAAATTCGAATACAAGGGCTACCAGAAATGTGATCATATTCGCAGCTATCGTCCGAAACCAATTGTAAGGAAAGAGTATGTGAAGGAAGCTGCCGACTTGATTAATAGTGCGGAACGTCCATTTGTGATCTTCGGCCAGGGTGTGATCCTCGGTAACGCCGAAAAAGAATTTACCCAGTTTATCGAAAAAGCAGGTATTCCCGCGGCCTGGACCATCATGGGGATGAGTGCAATCCCAACAGACCATCCGCTTGGGGTCGGGATGCTGGGTATGCACGGCAATTACGGACCCAATGTACTGACCAATGAATGTGATGTCCTGATCGCTGTTGGTATGCGTTTCGATGACCGCGTTACAGGTCGCCTTGATAAATATGCAAAGCAGGCAAAGGTGATACACCTGGATATTGACCCCGCCGAGATCGACAAAAATGTGAAAGCAACAGTGCCTGTATGGGGGGATTGTAAAGAAACCCTGCCCATGCTCACAGCACTTGTAGAACAAAAAGTATATCCGCAATGGTTGCAAAAGTTCAAAGACTATCAGAAGGAAGAAGAGGATACCTGTATCCAGCCTGAACTTCATCCTGACACTAATATCCTGTCCATGGGTGAAGTGTTGGATATCATAAATGAACTTACAAAGGGTGACGCGATCTTGGTGACGGATGTAGGCCAGCACCAGATGGTTACCTGCCGTTATGCAAAATTCAACCAGAGCAAAAGCAATATCACATCAGGTGGACTGGGCACCATGGGTTTTGGATTACCGGCCGCGATCGGTGCAAAGTTTGGTGCGCCGCAGCGTGAAGTGATCGCCATTATTGGTGACGGTGGTATCCAAATGACCATCCAGGAACTTGGCACCATCATGCAAAGCGAAGTGCCGGTGAAGATATTGGTATTAAACAACCAGTTTCTCGGTATGGTGAGGCAGTGGCAGCAATTGTTTCATGACAAGCGGTATTCGTTTGTCGACATCGCCAGCCCCGACTATGTACAGGTAGCGAAGGGTTATCGCATCGAAAGCAATAGCGTCTCCGATAGAAAGGATTTAAAAGCAGCATTAAAAACGATGATCGATCACAAAGGCGCTTACCTGCTGGAAGTAATGGTAGGAAAGGAAAATAATGTTTTCCCAATGGTACCGCAGGGCTGCAGCGTGAGCGAGATCAGGTTAAAATAAATTAGGCAATTAAAAAATTGGAGCATGTCAAAACAAGAATTCTCGATAACGGTCTACACGGAAAACCAGATTGGTATCATCAGCCGTGTGTCGACGATTTTTTCCAGGCGAAAGATAAATATCGAAAGCCTTAACACGTCACCCAGTGAGGTAGAAGGGATCCACCGGTTTACGATCGTGATCAACGAAACCGAAGAGGTGGTAAAAAAACTGGTACGCCAGATCGAAAAACAGGTTGATATACTCCGGGCATTTTATAATACCGATAATGAAATCGTCTGGCAGGAAATGGCGCTGTACAAAGTATCTACCGACGAGATCGCCGAAAAGGTAAAAGTGGAAAGACTGCTGAGTGAGTTTGGTGCAAGGGCCGTCGCAATACGAAAAG
>JAEZRB010000242.1 GCA_023412975.1 Bacteroidota bacterium
ACTGCATATGCAGCAAAAACTGGAATCCGAAAATGGAGACTATGCTGTTTTGAACCGCTCCATCCAACTCGAAACCCAGGAGATCCGCGAAGTATTGTTAAGCCTGTTTGGTTGTTTGTACGATCGCGACAAGATCACCAAGGTCAGGCATGGATTAAGCGCGAAACAAAAAGACAGCGTGGCAAACGCCATGGAAATTATTGAGCTTACTGTGAAGAAAGATATCGGCCGACAGTTTAACCTGATGTTTGAATCCGTGGAACTGGAACGCCGATGCAATGCCCTGCGATCGCTTTTTACAGAAAAGCAGTTTGAAAATATCGGGCATATCCTGGAAAGGATCCTTTCAGAAAAACCAATACTTTATTTTAACTGGACAAAAGCCTGTTCGATGTATGTTTCAGGAAAACAAGGTCATATCGTTGAAAAAGACCTGTTCAGGAAGTTTATGGAATCCGAAAACAGGTTATTGAAAGAAACAGCTTTGTTCGCAGCCGCCAACCCTAAAAAAGTAGATTTATGAACGAGAATCAAATAGATAGCCTATTGTTGGTAGAAAAGGTGTTGATACTGAAGTCGCTGAGTATTTTCAAAGACACGCCCGAAAATATCCTCGCCGACCTGGCGCCGCTGATGGAGGAGGAAGAATTTGAGCAGAATACGACCATATTTAAGGAAGGTGAGATCGGGGATTGCATGTACATTATCCATCGTGGTGAAGTCAGGATCCATAAAGGCAAAACCACCCTGGCAATATTGAAGGAAAAGGAGGTTTTTGGCGAACTCGCCCTCCTGGATGCCGAACTCAGGTCCGCCACGGCAACCACCAATATGGACTGCATTTTATTTAGGATAGAACAGGAACCTTTCTACGAATTGATTGAAAACAGGACGGAAGTGGCCCGTGGATTCATTAAAATACTCTGTCAGCGGCTTAGGGCGCAGAACGAAAAGTCAGTCAACGGGTTATAAAGTTTTGTTATAGGCATATCACACGAACTTTTTCGGGAAAAAATCGGATAATTAAGCTCTATTTATACTTTTTTGTACAAATGGAATCGTATCTTTGTGTCCCTTTTTTAATAAGACCTGCAAAATTAAGTTATGAGTGAAGAGTTAAGTACGATAGAACAGACGGTTCTTAGCGAGTATAAATATGGTTTTGTTACTGATATTGAAGCAGATGAGGCTCCTAAAGGTCTGAATGAAGACACCGTACGTTTTATTTCAGCGAAGAAGAATGAACCCGCCTGGCTGTTGGAATGGAGATTGAAAGCCTTTCGCCACTGGTTGAAAATGGAAGAGCCGGCCTGGGCCAATATCAGTTATCCGCCAATCAACTACCAGGATATCATTTATTATTCTGCACCAAAGCAAAAGATAAAACCCAACAGTCTTGATGAGATAGATCCAGAACTCCGGCGGACTTTTGAAAAACTGGGTATTTCGCTTGAAGAACAAAAAAGGCTGACCGGGGTGGCGGTTGATGCGGTTATCGACAGTGTTTCGATCGGTACGACATTTAAGGAACAACTGGCAGAACTCGGAATCATATTTTGTTCAATGAGTGAAGCCGTGCAGGAACATCCGGAACTTATAAAAAAATATCTCGGTTCAGTAGTACCTATCACTGATAATTATTTCGCCGCGCTGAATTCAGCTGTTTTCAGTGATGGATCATTTTGTTTTATTCCAAAAGGCGTCCGCTGCCCGATGGAACTGTCTACTTATTTCCGTATCAATGCGGAAAATACAGGACAGTTTGAAAGAACGTTGATCGTTGCCGAAGATGCAAGCTATGTGAGTTATCTCGAAGGCTGTACCGCACCCATGCGTGACGAAAACCAGTTGCATGCCGCAGTGGTTGAGCTGATCGCGATGGACGATGCGGAGATCAAATACTCAACAGTTCAAAACTGGTATCCCGGTGATAAAGACGGAAATGGAGGTATCTACAATTTCGTGACTAAACGCGGTATTTGCCAGGGTAAAAATTCTAAGATCTCATGGACGCAGGTGGAAACTGGTTCTGCTATCACCTGGAAATACCCTGGTGTGATCTTAAAAGGTGATAATTCGGTGGGTGAATTCTATTCGATCGCTGTTACAAATCATCACCAGCAGGCCGATACCGGTACGAAAATGCAACACATCGGTAAGAACACAAAAAGCCGCATCGTTTCAAAAGGCATATCTGCCGGCGTAAGTAATAATAGTTACCGCGGACTGGTTCATGTAAGCAAGAAAGCGGAGAATGCACGCAATTTCTCACAGTGCGATTCATTGCTTTTGGGCGACAAATGCGGTGCGCACACTTTCCCATACATCGAAGTGAAGAACAATTCAGCTATTGTGGAACATGAAGCTACTACTTCCAAGATCGGGGAAGACCAGATATTTTATTGTAACCAGCGCGGAATTGATACTGAAACTGCCGTGGCATTGATCGTAAACGGATTTGCCAGGGAAGTCATGAACCAGCTCCCGATGGAATTCGCCGTAGAAGCTCAAAAGCTGTTAGCAGTGAGCCTTGAGGGTAGTGTTGGGTAATTGACAGGAATTTGGAATTAGTGTTTGGGACCCAATAGCTATCGGGTTTGGAAGAAGCAGAGTTAAGACTTCAAAATAATAAATAACGACTTTAACATAATAATCTATAAACATGCTTTCGATTAAAAACTTACATGCCGGAACCGGGGAAAGGAAGATATTAAATGGGATCAACCTGGAAATTAAAGCGGGAGAAGTGCATGCTATCATGGGACCGAATGGTTCTGGCAAAAGTACACTTGCATCGGTGTTGGCCGGCAGGAAGGAATATGATGTGTTGAACGGATCAGTTGAATTCCTGGGTAAAGACCTGTTGGCGCTTTCTCCCGAGGAGAGGGCAGGCGAGGGAGTTTTTCTTGCCTTTCAATACCCTGTTGAGATACCAGGTCTGAGCACAACCAATTTTATAAAAACAGCAGTCAACGAGGTTAGAAAATACCGCGGCCAGGAAGCTCTTGATGCAGTTTCGTTTTTGAAACTGATGAAAGAGAAAATGGCACTGATGAATATGGACCAGGCCCTGTTAAGCCGTTCGCTGAATGAAGGGTTTTCGGGTGGTGAAAAGAAAAGGAACGAGATTTTCCAGATGGCGATGCTGCAACCCAAACTGGCAGTGTTGGATGAAACTGACTCTGGTCTCGATATCGATGCCATTCGTGTGGTTGCAAACGGCGTGAATAAACTTCGTAGCAAAGACAATGCGATATTGATGGTGACACACTACCAGCGCCTGCTTGACTATATTGTCCCTGATTTTGTGCATGTATTATACAATGGGCGAATCGTAAAATCAGGGCCGAAAGAACTCGCGCTTGAACTGGAAGAAAGAGGATATGAGTTTATAAAAGATGAAGTGAACGTGGGCCAGGAAGCTTAATGAAGGATTCATTTTTTATTCTCAAATCTCTCAAAACTTTAGACAGATGAACAATATTGATATTTTTAAAGAGCCTTTTAATCGTCTACAGGCGACTGATGCTGATCAGGGTCTTGGCGCGATCCGCGAAAAAGCCTTTACGGACCTGGGCAAAATGGGTATTCCCACTGTAAAGCATGAAGAGTGGAAATATACAAGGGTCAGTAGCTTATTCAGCAAAGACTTTCAATTGGATATTGAAGCTGTTGATGTGTCGGTTACTGCCACGGATCTCGATAGTCTTCGTTTACCAGGTGACGAGCAGGCCAATTCCCTGGTTTTTGTAAATGGAAAATTTTCGCTGCCGCTTTCAAAAATAATCTCAGAACATATCGTGGTCATGCCCCTCGAGGAGGCCGCGAAGAGTGAATACGCTGAAATTGTGTCAAAACATTTTGGGCATAGCAGCCAATATTTAAAAGATGGCATCCATGCGCTTAATACCGCATTTATCCAGGGGGCGGTGTTTGTACAGGTGAAGAAAGGAAAATTGCTGGAACATCCCGTTTATATATACAATGTAACAGATGCTCGTAGCAGGAGTGTCCTTGCCCAACCGCGAAGCCTGGTACATATTGACGAGAACGCGCAGGCACAGTTTGCCGAAACATATGCCAGTATCGGAAGCGATGCGAGCTTTACTAACCAGGTAACGGAATTTGTAGTAGAGCAGGACGCCGTGCTGGAATATTATAAGATACAAAATGAGTCCAGCCAGAGTAATAACGTAAGCACTACACATATCAGGCAGGTTGGAAAAAGCTATACGCATTCCGTCACCATTTCTCTGAACGGCGGTATCGTACGCAACAACCTGAATGTGATCCTCGATGCTGAGCGTTGCGAGTCACACCTATATGGTCTTTATTTTCCGGGCGGGCATACACATATCGACAATCATACCCTGGTAGATAACGTAAAGCCAAATTGCTTTAGCAACGAGTTTTATAAAGGCATTATCGATGGAGAAGCCGCGGCTGTGTTTAACGGGAAAATTTTTGTTCGTCCACAGGCACAGAAAACAAACGCATACCAGTCCAACAAGAATATATTGCTCTCGGATTTTGCATCAGTAAATACAAAACCCCAGCTCGAAATTTTTGCCGATGATGTAAAATGTTCACATGGCTGTACTATTGGGCAATTGAATGAAGAAGGATTGTTTTACCTGCAATCAAGAGGGATATCTGAGAAAAATGCCAAAGCACTTTTATTACACGCTTTTGCGGAAGACATCCTGGAGCATGTCAAATTGCAGCCGCTACGTGAATATGTGGACGGTCTAATTTCTAAACGCTTAGATTTTAATTTGTCATGATAACCGGTTCGGCGATACATGCAGGTATTGATGTCGTTGCGATACGAAAGCAATTTCCAATCCTCGATCGTGAGGTGAAGGGAAAGCCGCTCGTTTATCTCGATAACGCAGCCAGCTCACAGAAGCCACAGGTTGTGATAGACGCGCTGGTGGAGTATTATACAAGATACAATGCCAATATTCACCGGGGCATACATACCCTGGCCGAAGAAGCCACCGCTGCTTTTGAAGCAACCCGGGACAGGGTAAAAGATTTTATCGGTGCTTCTTCGCGTGAAGAGATCATCTTTACCCGTGGCACCACCGAAGGGATCAACCTGATTGCTTATACCTGGGGTCGCCAGCATATCAAGGAAGGTGATGAGCTGATTATTTCGGGGATGGAACATCATTCCAATATCGTACCCTGGCAGGTATTGTGTGAAGAGAAAAAAGCTGTTCTCAGGGTGATACCTGTAAACGACCAGGGTGAGTTATTGATGGATGAGTACAGGAAGCTGCTTAGCGACCGGACGAAACTGGTTTCAATCGTTCATGCTTCTAATTCGCTGGGTACGATCAACCCGGTAAAAGAGATTATTGACGCCGCCCATAAGGTCGGAGCTGTTGTGGTGGTGGATGGCGCGCAATCCAGCGTGCACCTGGATATCGATGTGCAACAGATGGACTGCGACTTTTTTGCATTTTCCGCGCATAAACTATACGGACCAACTGGGGCAGGCGTCTTATATGGTAAGAAAGCATTGCTCGAGTCTATGCCTGTTTTCCAGGGCGGTGGCGAGATGATAAAAGAAGTAAGTTTTGACAAAACAACTTTCAACGATCTGCCGTATAAATATGAGGCCGGTACTCCTAATATCGCGGATGTTGTTGCATTTAAAGCTGCATTGGATTTTGTAGACCAGGTTGGAAGAGAAGATATCCGCCGGCATGAAGAAGAATTACTGCAATACGCAACAGCTAAGCTGGAACATGTTCCGGGATTGAAGGTCATTGGAAGGGCAAAGGAGAAAGTGAGCCTTATATCTTTTGTAATTGATAAAGTACATCCGCAGGACCTGGGCATATTGCTCGACAATCGTGGTATTGCTGTACGTACTGGACATCACTGTACACAGCCGCTAATGGACCGGTTTTGTATCCCCGGTACCACAAGGGCTTCGTTTGCGGTATATAATACAAAGGAAGAAGTAGATGAACTGGTACGGGGACTGGAGAAAGCGATAAAAATTTTATTATAGGAATGAGTGACCCCGGTGGCATACAGGCAATAGAAAGAGAGATAGTGGAGGAATTCGCGTTGTTCGATTCCTGGGATGATAAGTATGAATATATTATTGACCTTGGAAAAAAATTGCCACCACTGGAAGAGGAGTTTAAGAAAGACGAGAACAAAGTGCGAGGTTGCCAGTCCACAGTTTGGCTGGTGGCCGACTATCGTGACGGGAAAGTGTTTTACAAAGCGGAAAGCGATGC
>JAEZRB010000247.1 GCA_023412975.1 Bacteroidota bacterium
CGATCACCCGGTCATAATCCGCTGCCGTACTGTATAAAAAAGCCTGGTTTTGGTAGATCCGTCCAAGCTGGTAGTACAACTTTTTCCCACTGGCAAAACGGATGGCATTTTCGTAAGCCTGGTTTGCTTTTGCCGTGTCAATAGCTTCATAATTCACAGCAAGCCGCATCATACTCATTGCCCTATTGCTGTCGGGCATGGCCTGACTTAACTCCCTGTTGATGCTGTCGACCAGGTGTTGCTGTCCATAAATAGAAAAAGCAAGGAACAAAAACAAAACGCAGGCAGGTATTTTCTTGCGCATACAGAAAGATAATCTTTTGAAATGCAGTTGACAAATAAAGCCTATTACCCCGGGTAATCATCTCCCCTTTTTCCATGATTTTTCAATACCCATTAAATATCCTGTTTTTCAGGGAGATATTTTCTTTTAAATGACAATTACGTTTACACCACCAACACTCTCCAACATGAGAAAGACACTGCACATCTTTTATGTCAAAGTACCCGCTAAAATAAGCATCATGAAAGCAACGGTACTTCTACACACAATGTTATTATTGGCAATACCTGGTTTTAGCCAATCCAAACCCAACCAGCCGTCCACCCAAAAAGAAATAGCCGACATGATGAAAGAAATGCAGGCTGAAATAGAGGGTATGAGTGTGGAGGACAAAAAGGCCCTGGACAGCCTGGGCTTTAAGATGCCCTCACTTAAAAGTTTGCCAAAGGTTACCGACAAGCAACTGGCTGAGGCATGGGAAAATGAGTCGCGGATAGTACCGAAAAAAGACGCGGCCCGTATTGCTGCGATCCCAAAAACGGTAACCGATTCCAAAATGGGAGCCTACATCGCTGCGGTGCAGGACAAATTAACATCGGTCTTTACACCTGGAGCAATATCAACTAGCAACGAAGTGTATGAATATATAAGATCGAACAGCAGTAACGCCGGTGAAGCAGGTACCATGGCGGTTGGTCTCTGGATGGCCGGTCAACCGCAGCTTGCCCTGCTCACCTTGGGTCGTATCTGCGCCGGGGATGCCGGGAACACCGACAACCTCAGCAACTATTCAGCGCTGCTTTCCATGCAGGGAGCAGAGCACCTGGCCATTCCTATTCTCAACAACCTGCATCAGAAATTTCCAAAAAATAGCACGATGCTCAACAACCTTGGACAGGCCTGGTTTGGGCTCGGAGAAATCGGGAAAGCGGAAAATTACCTGGATAGCGCGATACGCATTTATGCTTATCATCCACAGGCTAACCTCACCAAGTCATTGATCGAAGAAAGCAAGGGTAAAAAGCAACAGGCAATCGAAGCAGCAAAACGAAGCATTAAAAAAGCTTACAGTATTGAAAAAGAGAACCGCCTGAAAAAACTCGGTTATGATATCAAACCAGGTGATATTAGCTGGGACAAACCCATGCCGCAGGATGCGCTGGGTTTGGAAAAATTCAAATGGCCGGAATATCCCCTTAATGTGGCAGAAAGTGAAATGCTCGAGGTAGAATGGGATGCATTTAAACAAACATGCCAGGCTGAGATCGCCCGGTTGGAGGCACAGTCGAAAAAGCTTGAAATAGAAGCACAGCAGGCGAATGAAATAAGAACAAAATTCTTGTTGCAGGCAGGTCATAGAGGCATTAGGGTAGATCCTTTGCCGCAATCCGCTTTTAAAGCCATGGTTAAACTCAGGCTCCTGGTTGATGATAAGGATGGGCACATCTCATTCTCTTACCAGAAAAAGTGGGAAGCTGTAACAAATGCCATCACCTATGCAGCCGGTCTTGATGACAAACTTTCGGCACAGCTCAAAATACTGGAAGAAAAATATGAAGATCAATTCGGGGAAGGCAAACCCAATCCCTTTGATGCTGCCTGTTCTGATGATACCAAAGCAAAAGACAACTTTCTGCGTTCGGCAAACTCACAATTGCGGAATGCATTTTCTGATGTTTTAGATTTCATGCGGCGTAAGATCAACAATGAAATGTATTATTATCAATACACCATGTGGCCCGAAAATTTTGAACTGGCAAAAGTACAGGCGAAGATCAGCTGGCTTTCATTGATAAAAAATCAGACCCCGCGGTTCAAGGGAAAAGGTTCCTGGTGCCAGGACAAAACGGATGCTGAACCAAAGACATATAAGCTGGCAGATTTTGATGATATCGCTTGCGAGTATAAAACCAGCCTGAACCTAGGCTGTCTGAAAATGGAAACCAACTGTGGCCAAACGACCACCACTTATGGCTGCGGAAAAATATCATTCACTGAAAAAGAATTGGGACAAAACTATATCGGTGGTACGCTAAAGCTTTCGCCGAAATTTGGCATCGGTGGAAGTGTAGGGCCATTATCAGCAGAGGGCGCTCTCGGCGCTGATGTAGTCATTGAGTTGGATGAAAACAACCAGGTAAAAGAGTGGGAAGGTACGGTTACCGCGGGTGTAGAGGCTGGAGTTGGTATAAACAGGGGTCCGGTAAAAGCAGGTGCCACTGTGTCTGAAGCGCTGGAAATTGAAATAGGAAGTAGCGGATTGGTTGATGTAACCATTGTATCGGCTGCAAATGTTGAAGTGGGAATTGCAGCGCCTAAATCAGCAGGGAATCAAAATATAGATAAACAGATAAATAAAGGAATTGGCTATGTCAATAAAGGGGTGGGCAAGCTCAATACAAAAATAGAAATGGGTATACAAAGCCGCGCAAGTATTATCAGCGGGCATGTATCGACAAACGGTACGGGTGTACTAAGTGGTGTGAAAATACCTGGCTGGTAATATCAGTATTGTAAAAAAAAGACAAATATGAAATATAATATCATTGTTGCCTGTTTGATGATTTCCATGTCAGCACAGGCGCAGGATTGTACAAAAGAGAGCTTATTGAAAAAACCCGGCACATGGAAGGCCGGGCCACAGGGATCGGTAAGAAATATCAGTACGACAGATCTAACAAAAGAAAAATTGGTCATTGCTACCATTCACAAAATGGTCTGGCTTATCACCTACAAAGACACCCTACCCTTTTACAATCTGAGTCGCAAGGAATACTTGTTAATACAAAAGAAAAGGCTGGAAAAAGCATTGCAGGATAGCCCGGGCGACAGGGATTATATTGGTAAATTCCTTAACAACATCACCGAATACTTAAAAAAGCCGGAAATTGAATTAAACAAAGCTGCAGTCTGTATGTGGAACGACGAAGAAAGATTTGAAAAATTTGTTGAGGAAGGTACACGGGGCTCTTTTATTGCGGCAAAGCCAAACCTTATGTATTACAGGAAAAATTTACAAAAATCAGCGCCCCAATTCTTTTCCGTCGTGTATAAAATAACTCACGGCGAAACGGTATATGAAGAAAACATTGCAAACATCCAAAAAGCCGTTGATTTCGAAAAACTGAAAGCTCTGCCTGGAAAGTAGAAAAACTCAATTTTTAAATAATATAAAAATGAAAAAGTCAGTTCTTCTTTGCCTGATCATCTTTTCAACCACTGTACAGGCACAGGTTTACCGGGACCGTATCGGCTTTGAACTGGAAAGCATTGCCAGTATGGATATCGGTTGGATGAAAAAATACAACTACACTACACCCGCAACAGCAAAACAGTCAGGTGAACGGAAATACAGTGCATTGCAGATAGGCTACTGCCAGGAGTTTATTAAATGGATGCAGCAATCTTATTCACCAAGAGGTTGCCTCGGTGATGCCGGCTATTACCTAAACTACATCCCCAAATTCAGCAATACGAACAGTCGGCTTGGAAATGCCATAAACAGCCATGCGAAGGCTTTGCCCCAACTATACGGCGCAAATTCAAAGATGTATATGTTTTTAAAAAAAGATGCAACTGGAAAGTTTGTGCCTCAAAACAATCTTGCTGAATATTGGCATATTGAAGCCAATGGACTCCAGTATATCAGCAAACCAGTATCGTTTATTTCAAGTACCGAAGAATACTACTTTGTTCTTCCTGATTATAAAAGTCATCCGAAAGGATATGATGATACGCACAAAGCAGCAAGTAACCTGAAAGATTTCGATAGCCACAAAAATATCCGTGGTTACAGGCATTTTTATATCCCTCCAAAAATAATTAGCGACTTCCCGCTATATATTGTTATCCTTTCCAAAAACAATGACTTGCCTTTTGAGGAAGTAACCATCGGTGAATTTTTGACCATGTCTGAAAAACAGTTCCCGGTTTGGCAAAAGATCACCCCGGTACCGGCTGAACAGTTTTCAATGGCCCAAAAAAACCTTGCGCGGCTTAAAGAAAAATATAAAAACAGGTTAAATGAGGTGGCCCGGCTCGAACCTGCAGGTACCGAAATAACCTTGCAAAGTTTTGTAAATGCCACAGAAGGCCATGATGATTTTTTTGACAATACAGATAGTTATGGAAACCAGGAAATGGAGGCAAGATTTCCCATTCTGAAAGTGAAGAAATCGGCCCGGGAACTTTGCAAAACGGGTGGGCCGCAATGGCTCGTTATCCGGTGGACAACGGGAATGCCGAACCAGGCTTTTAATATTCACTTGCACGAATCAATACTGAACAATTTCAATTTCGAATACGCATATAACCATTTTTTTCATCCTGAAAAAGTAAAAGGCCAGTCATATAAGCCACTGCGTTCACCAACATTTACGGAAGTTCTTCCACCAGCCAGTGAATCAGAAACCAGTAGAATGGCAAATGCGGATAAAACTACTTTTTTCTTTGAAGATTTTTCAACAACACAAACCGGTAGTCAACCAAGGGGCTGGCGGACAAAACTGGCCAATGGCGGAACAACTGCACTGGTATCCGCCCCTGGTGGTCTGGATGGGAATTGGGTGGAATTAAAAGGTCATAGTATCCACTCAACTTTTAAAAACCAATTGCCACAAAATTTCACCCTTACTTATGACCTCGTCGCAGCCCAACATTTTACCTGGGGCGCAAAACGGTTAACGATGCAATTATCACATACTACAAAGTCCGGTGTTGATGAATCTTATTTAAAACTGGGCTTGCGGCCGGGATTTGACGGCAGGGACGGAGAAGCCACGCTGGAAACAAGATTTCCCTTCCCTCCAGGCTATTCCAACGGTACAAAGTGGTATAAGGCCACTGGCTTTTCCAACGACAAAAAATATAACCGTATTACGGTTACTATCAGAAAGAAAGAAGAACTACTGCAGGTGTGGGTGGATAAAATGAAGATAGCAGAATACGAAAAAGCAATTCCGCTAGCACTTCCCTTCAATGCCATATCATTTGATTGCAGTGGCAACAGCGCAGAGAACGATAAATACTGGATCAGTAATATCAAGATCACAAAAGATTGACCTGTTAAAAATCCCGCGTTATGAAAAAAATATGCCTGCTTTGCGTTTATTTTATTCTGGTAACTACATGCCTCGCCCAGCCCAAAACATTTGATCTGCTGGAATATAAAATACCCCGTGACACCCACGGAAAAAACTGGACGGAAGAGATAAAGGACAATACTGCCAGTTATTCCATGGTCAATAATAAAACCGGCGGCTGGTGCCGGATCTGGATCGTAAAAAGTACTGTAAGCAAAGGAAATATTGACGCGGATTTTGAAAATGAATGGCAGGAACTCGTTGTAAAAAACTATCACCCGGCCACTGCGCCGCAACTCAATGAGACAGCCGAATCTGATGGCTGGAAAATAAAGGCGGGCTCTGCGTTATTTAAATTCAATAAGAAAGACGCCAGCGTCATACTTACGACAGCCAGTGGTTTTGAAAGATGTATCAGCATTCTCGTTACCACCAACAGCCAGGAATACCTCGACAATATCCAGGTTTTTTTTGAATCGGTACAGCTAAAGAAACTGGCGGGCACGGTGCAAAACACCAGCAAAACGGTCGTGCAGTCGCAGTCAACGAGTGCCAGGGCAGATGGCTTCCAGTTCACCAGTTCCCATTTTGATGACGGTTGGACCAGCACCGTGCAGGAAGACTGGGTGGAAGTAACAAAAGGGAATATTAAAGTGTTGCTTCATTATCCAAAGGAAGGGACCGTTTTCCCAGCCGACCCCGAACCGTTGACCAACGCTGTCTGGAATATTCTCATAGCCCCGCGTTACAAAAATCTAAAAAACTACCGCACGAGTTATATCTCGACGTATACCCGACCATTGCTGGGTATGGGTAGTGTCACAGAAAATACCAGCGGCCGTGAAGTTTTTGTTTTACTCTTTCGCCAGGGTGAGGGATGGATTGAATTCATCACACCCGATAAAAAAACTTTTATACGGGAATATAAGTTTGACCCCGAAACGGTGCAATGGGATACCGATAGTGAACTGATGAAGCCGCTGGCAAATATGAGCGGATACAACCGGTTTGCCATAGCTGCGTCCGACCTTAAAGGTAAATGGACCAGTGATTTTACAGGTATTCAACAATTGTATCATGTCTACACGGGCAATTACGCGGGCATGAACATGCATCAGAGCAATATCATCTTTGATTTCAAAGAGGGCAATAAATACTACTGGAAGCTGCTTGCTGTCAATGGTATGGTCGGCAATATGAAATATGACCAGGTGGAGTCTACTGGCGAGTTCAGTGTACCCAATAACTGGCAATTGAAATGTTCGAAAATTGAAAAAGGCCCCAAACTCTTTCATGCTTTCTGGTCCTGCATAAAAGGGGGCCGTATTTTGAACCTGCTTGATGCGGAATACCCGGGTTCAGGGATCTATACGCAATTTGGGCTGGCTAAATAAGAATTTCTATACTGCACTTATTTACTTCTTCCCATAAAACCGCCAGCTGGTCTTATGCCCCGGAGTGAGCGGTTGATCGGTAAGGATCGCCCTGACCATTTCCACGGGCATATTGTTCTCCCTCAGGATGATATCATGAAATTGCTTGATCGGCATTTTGCCAGAGTCGACCAGTTCTTGTTTCAGCGCGTAAAATTGCAAGGCACCCATCATGTATGCCATCTGGTACAGCGGACCATAACGGCCGGTAAACGAACGGCGCACTTCACCTTCTGCATTCGCTCTTTCATGCCCTACCCTGTCGACAAGAAAGTCGATACATTGCTGCGGTGTCCATTTGCCCAAATGATAATTCAGGGAGAAAATGATACGGGCGCAACGATGCATTCGCCAAAACAACATGCCTACTTTGTCTTCTGGTGATTTTGGGAAATTCATATCCCACAAAACCATTTCCCAATACAGGGCCCAGCCTTCCGACCAGAACGGTGTATAAAAGCGGCGATATGATTTGTAGCGGGAGGTCATAAACTGCTGCAAGCGGTGACCCGCGATCAATTCGTGATGCAGCACGGCACGGGAAAAATGAGGGTTATTGCCGCGCAGGCTCATCTCTTTCGCGTCCTGGTCCATGGTATTGGTGGGATAAGCAATCAGTAATGACTCACCACCCAGGAAAAAAGGTGCGACCAGTTGTCTTTCGGGAGAGAGCATGTTCATACGCCAGGTCTCTTCTGCCAATGGTGGAATAGTCAGCAGGTCGTTTTGCTTTAAAAAAGAAACCGATTCCGTGTACAGCTCCATCATTTTCTCCGGCTGACGCCCTGCGGGCAAATAAGTATTCTTTACCTTCTCCAGCGCTTTCTTCCAATCATCACCAAAACCCATTTCGCGAGACACTTTCAACATCTCTGCATCGCACCAGGCAAATTCTTTATTGGCAATATCAACCAGTTCTTCAGGCGTGTACGGGATCATTTCAAACTGCAATTGACGTATGATCTCTTCCCGTCCAATGGGATTACCAATAATACCGGAACCATCGTCCTTTGCCATCGCGTCTTTTGAAACTTTTTCTTTCAGTTGGGTGGCATACGCGGCAAGTGACGCATCCAGTTTTTTATACGGTTTCTCCATCCACCATGTAAATGAAGGGTCGTAGCCATAATAAAAATCATAAACGCTTTTCAGCGCAGCCTGCAAACCTTTTACTGCTCCTTCGGCACGTTCGGCAAGTGCTTTGGGAAGGTCTTTATCGTTCTTCAGGTTTTTAGATAAACGGGCTACCTGGTCATTGATATCGTTCAAAAGGGAGGCCGTTTGCTGGGAGTTTAAAAAAGCGCCTCTCCTGCGAAGTCTTTCCAGTTGGTAAACAGAATCGGCAAATGGAATGTATTTACTGACCTGGTCGAATTCTTTTTTCTCAGCATTTAACTGGTATATCTCGCTTTCGAGGTTGCGTTTAAATAAAACATAGTCTACCCGGTCACTGGTGGACATTTTATTAAAATCCAGGTGCTGCAATTTATCCAGGTATTCCTCCTGTAGTTTTTTCAAACGCTCCCGCCGTTCAGGGCTGTTGGGTATCACATAAAACCGGGACAGGCTTCCGCGGTCTTCCGCATAATCGGACATCAGGGGATGAACGGAACTTGTGTAATAATAATTATATGTCCCGTCTGGTTGTGCGTGAAGAAGCGTTGTAAAAAAATAAAAGCTGGCTACTAAAATCAGAATCTTTTTCGTGGGTTGCATGAGAATTAGCTTGTAGGGTTGTTTAAGAGTTGGTCCGCTAAGATAATTCTCAATTAAATGCAAAGAGTTTTTTACTGCGTAAAATATGGGGTCACGAAGGGCCCGAAGGAGACATGAATAGCACGATGTTTTATTGACTCTTCTTCGTGCCCTTTGTGCAAATCTTCGTGTCCTCCGTGACCAAAAGTAGGACACGGAGATCACAGAGGAACCACGGTGATAACAGAGGTTTATCTGAATTTCCTCCGTGTATTCGTGCAAAACTCTGTGTACTCCGTGTCCAATCCACTACGATCTGAAAACTCTTGAACATCTCAAAGTAAAAAAGAAAGAACCATGTGCTAGACAATCCTCCGTGCCCTTCGTGCAAAACTCCGTGTCCTCCGTGACCAAAAGTAGGACACGGAGATCACAGAGGAAACACGGTGATAACAGAGGTTTATCTGAATTTCCTCCGTGTATTCGTGCAAAACTCTGTGTACCCCGTGTCCACAAAATCATGTTAGAAGTACCATCCTACCTCGAAATTACCATCCTCGCAGTTTTAGAATGAACCAGGTGCCCCGATGTGACCACCATTTTATAATAATAAACACCGTTAGCCAACCCTTTTGAAGAAATATTTAAGCTATATCGCCCACGTTTCTTGAAACCGGATACCAATGAACGTCGCTCCCTGCCAGCCATATCAAACAGCCTGATGCGCACATGTCCATCAAACGGCATCTCATATACAATTTCCGTCGCATGGGCAAATGGGTTGGGATAGTTGAAGAGTTTAAGATCCCGCGAATGATGATCACCCTTTCCATCTTTATCTCTCACGATTATCTTTTCCTCGCATTTACCTAATCCATCATCATGTTTTAGATGTGCCGCAACCGCTTCCCTGGCCACGCAAATCTCACGGCCGTTGTGACAAATCAATACCTTGTCGAGTTTAGGTCCACAACGAACATCCTGCACATGAACGGTCATCTCGTCGGTGCTTGCACAGCCGTTCTTATCTGTCACAATAAGCGTGTACGTGGTGGTGCTGGTCGGGCATACTCTGATATGGTTGTCCTGTGGCAGGTTACCTGGTGACCAGGCAAAGCCATATGGCGGGGCATCGCCTGTTGCTCTTCCATGTAATAACACACAATTTGATCCATACCCATAAATGACATGCTGATCGGCACCTGCGTCTGCAGGCCCGGGTTCAAAATCATAGATGGTTGTTGCCCCATTAACGCCGATCCTGAAATTATCGATAGACCCGAAAAAGTTTGGTTTGAAAACAACACCACCCGCACTCAGTCGGATCGCCGGACCACCTTTGTTTGGATCGTTACGGATCGCTGCGTTGGGGTATTGTGCGAGATACTCCGCAAGAGTAAAGAATGGTCCTTCATGATCAGGATCGGTTTCAGGAGTTCCCCCATAAAACCATCCGGCATGCAAAGCATCCCAATTTTGCCATATTCCTACACGTGTGAAGCCCTGGTTGGGCATGGTGCCTCGTATAAAATTTCGGTTCTGGTACCGCGGATCGAACACAAGGTTGTGTTCCGCTGTGGAGTCGCCATTGATATCGACCAGCACCACAAGAAAATGTATATCCGCAATAGTATCTCTCGTTTCGACATAGGTTGAATATGACAATTTCGTCAGTGACGAAAGTGGCGTTCCTGAATAGTCTCCGTTTCTGAACCTCACGAAATCACCCGGCCAGAAAATTCCTCCTTCCGGCACGTTGAATTTCATGCTTCCTCTTCCCAACGGCGGCCGCCCAGGGCCTTTTACAAATCCAAGTGAAGAACTTCCGATGGGCTGTTGTAACCAGCCATCAAGGTTGCAGTCGTTTACCTCTTTAACTTTTTGCGCAGGGAGCGGTGAAGCAAACAATATTGTGAATGCAACAGCACCGGTCAACAGGAAAATCTTTCTCATACCAAGTTGTTTAATGGATAATTACTTGTTAAAGCAATTTATTATGGATGGCAAGGCTTATAAAGTCTAATCGCTTAACAAGCTTATTGATCGATACAAAACCCAAATTGTTGACCGACGGTGCAGGTAACTGTAAATTTTCATTTGTCGGGGAAATACAACGTTTGTCGGCCTTGGCAGGTCGGCGGGTTGACGGTCCTTTACTATCTTTGGCGCTAAAAATTAAGTCGCCCATGATAAAAATCGGCGTGTTCGGGGTAGGACACCTGGGAAAATTTCACCTGAACAACTGGAAGGATATTGCTGGAGTAGAAATCATCGGGTTTTATGACCCGCATGATGACACTGCCGCGGAGGTATCAGAAAAATACCAAATACCACGCTTTCTCGACCCGGATGCACTCATCGACGCCTGCGATGCGATCGATGTGGTCGCACCGACCAACCACCATTTCACCTGGTGTGAAAAAGCGATTAAAAAAGGAAAACATGTTTTTGTTGAAAAGCCGCTGGCTCATACCATGGAAGAAGCCCGGCAACTGGTAAAGCTTGCAGAAGAATCGGGTGTGAAAGTGCAGGTAGGACACGTGGAACGATTCAACCCAGCATTCCTGGCACTGAAAAATGTAGCACTCAATCCCATGTTCATCGAAGTGCATCGCCTGGCGCAGTTTAATCCCCGCGGTACTGAAGTAAGCGTGATCCTCGACCTCATGATCCATGATATCGACATTATCCTGAGCATTGTAAAGAGTGATGTAAAAAGCATTTCAGCCAGCGGTGTCGGCGTTTTAACTGAAACACCCGATATCGCTAATGTACGCATCGAGTTTCACAACGGCTGTGTAGCCAATCTCACCAGCAGCCGGATATCGATGAAGAAAATGCGGAAGATGCGCATATTCCAGAAAGACGCTTATATCGGGGTTGACTTCCTGAACAAAAAAACGGAGATCATCAAGTTGAAAGAACCAAAGGACTCCAATGTTTTCGCATTTGATATAGAAACTCCTTCTGGTAAAAAAACAATTGCCGTTGCCAATCCCGAAGTTCCCGAGGTAAATGCGATCAAGAAAGAGCTCGAGGAATTTATATCGGCGATCAGCAACAACACCAAACCCATCGTATCTGATATGGATGGCCTGATGGCAATGGATGTAGCACACAAAATCCTGAGCCGGATCGGGCACAACGTGATCACACACTCATGAGCGCTGGCAAACAAATATCCATAGGCTGGTATGTACTGGCAGATTATATCGCCGCCGTACTCGCCTGGGCTGTTTTTTATTTTATCAGGAAAGCATTGCTGGGGCTTGAGATCTTCGACGATAATGGTTATCCTTCCATCGACCGGCCGTTCTGGCTGGGGATATTAATCATTCCGCCGGGCTGGATCCTGCTTTTCGCGCTGGTAGGTTCATACCACGATCTCTATAAGAAATCGAGGCTTTCAGAATTTACCTTAACCATGATCTGTTGCCTGATTGGATCAGTGTTGCTTTTCTTCGCTATCCTGATCGACGATGTAAAAGACAACTACTATTATTATTATGTATCATTTCTCGGATTATTCTTTATACACCTGTTATTTATTTTCATCGGGCGCTGGCTGATTTTGGACAGGGTAAAAAATCAGCTGCTGTCGGGTCGTATCAGTTTCAATACACTTATGGTGGGTAATCCCGATAAAGCCGTTCGTATTATCAGGGAAACAGCTGTCAGTCTAAGGGATGGTGGTTATCATTATATAGGATATGCTGCCCCGGATCATATAAAAGAGGATATTGAAGGAATTCCCCGCCTGGGTTCTATCGACGAACTCGAACAGATCATCGATGGGCACCGTATCAGGCAAGTAGTGCTGGCGATGGAAAAATCACAAAAACCCCTGATGGAATCGCTGATCAACCGGCTGAGCGAAAAAGACGTTGAAATAAAAATTCATCCGGATACACTTGACATCTTATCCGGTTCGGTGAAAACGAATAATGTACTGGGCGCGGCACTGATAGATCTCAAGACCGGACTGATGCCCGAATGGCAGCAGCATATCAAACGCCTGCTGGATGTCTTTGCTGCCCTGATGGGACTGGTTTTGCTTTCACCTCTTATCCTGTTCATTGCACTTCGGGTGAAGTTTAGTTCACCGGGACCCATCCTCTATCGCCAGCAGCGGGTTGGCTACAAAGGCAGACCCTTTACGATGTATAAATTCAGGTCGATGATAAAGGATGCGGAGCAGAACGGACCAGCGCTTTCCTCCGATAACGATCCACGAATTACCCGCTTTGGCAAAACGATGCGCAAATGGCGGCTGGATGAACTGCCCCAATTGTGGAACATCCTCAGAGGTGATATGAGCCTGGTGGGACCGCGCCCCGAGCGCCGGTTTTATATCGACCAGATCATTGAACAATTCCCCTACTACAAATACCTGTTGAAAGTGAAACCAGGCGTCACCAGCTGGGGTATGGTGCAGTATGGATATGCCGAGAATGTTGAAGAAATGATCGAGCGCAGCAAATTTGACCTGCTCTATATTGAAAATATCTCCCTGGCCCTCGATTTTAAGATCATGATCCATACATTGAGGATTATCTTTAAAGGCAAAGGCAAGTAAAACAGTCGGGAGTCCGTAGTCGGGAGTCGGGAGTCGACAGTCCATAATAGCAAATTCGGAGGTCAGGCCACTAACTCCAGACTCATAACTCACGACTCACGACTAACACTTGCGATTACAAGAAGAAGGGTTTATTTTTGAAAAAACGAATCCTGGTGAAGAAACTACTGGCTGCCCTTGTGTTCCTTTGCATACTGCAAACCGCTTTCTGCCAAACTGAGAATTACTGGCAACAGGAAGTCAATTACAATATCACCGTTTCGTTGAATGACCGTGAACACTCCCTGAACGGCTTTGAAAAAATTGAGTATACCAATCACTCACCCGATACACTTCAATTTATCTGGTTTCATATCTGGCCCAACGCCTATAAAAATGATAAGACCGCTTTCAGCGACCAGTTGCTGGAAAACGGTAATACCGAATTTTACTTCTCCGATAAAGAAGAGAAAGGCTATATCAACCGCCTCGATTTTAAAGTGGATGATATTACCGCTGAAATGGAAGATCATCCACAGCACATAGATATCATCAAACTGGTACTCCCCTCCCCTTTGGCACCGGGAAAGACCATTACGATCACGACGCCTTTTCATGTAAAGCTGCCTTATAATTTTTCCCGCGGGGGCCATGATGGTGAGTCTTACCAGGTAACGCAGTGGTATCCCAAGCCGGCAGTATACGATAAATCCGGCTGGCACGAAATGCCCTACCTCGACCAGGGTGAGTTTTATAGCGAATTCGGCAATTTTGAGGTGACCATTACGGTCCCCGACAATTATGTAGTGGCAGCAACAGGTATATTACAAAATGAAGAAGAAAAAGAATGGCTGAAAAATAGAGCCTCATTTGAATGGGTGCCTATAAAAAAACGAATTAAGAAAGGTGGCACAACCAAAACAGTTATCCAGGAATTCCCTACTTCATCAAACGGTATAAAAATCCTTCGCTACAAACAGGATCGCGTACACGATTTTGCCTGGTTTGCCGACAAGCGATTTATTGTTTCGCAGGATACCTGCCAATTTCCCTCTGGAAAAGTGGTGGAGGTGTATAGTTATTACACACCGGCAGAAAAAAAGTATTGGGAAAACAGCGTGCGTTTTGCAAAAGACGCCATCAGGACAAGATCTGAGTGGATCGGTGAATATCCATTTACTGTTGTGAGTGTGGTGCAGGGCCCCGAAAGTTTTGGCGGCGGAATGGAATACCCCACGATCACCGTCATATCTCCCACCCGAGATCAAAACATGCTGGATTTTACCATCGCGCACGAGATCGGTCACAACTGGTTTTATGGTATACTGGGCAGCAATGAAAGAAAATATCCATGGCTTGATGAAGGCCTGAATACATACTATGACAACAGGTACAGTCAATATAAGTATGGTGAGAAAGGAGAACTGCAACTTGGGAAAGAAAGAATGAGTATAAGGGCCGGAGAAAGAATATTGTTTGAAACACGGGCTATTACCGGGAAAGATCAGCCTATCAATACCAAAAGTGAAGACCTGACCATGATGAACTATGGACTAATATCCTACTACCAGACCGGGGCCTGGCTGGAATGGCTTGAGTCAACATTGGGTAAGGAAACCATGGATAAGGCCATGCAGGAATACTTCCAGCGCTGGCAGTTCAAACATCCACAGCCGGGCGATTTTAAAAAGGTATTGGAGGAAAGAAGTGGGAAGAACATGGACTCAGCCTTTGCGATGTTGAATAAAAAAGGCCTATTGCCCAACCAGCAAAGAACAGGAACAAAAAGCGGTTTTTTATTCAGTTTCAAATCACACGCGGATTATATCAACAAACCTTCTAAAAATTATATCACGTTTGGCCCTGCCTTCGGGTTTAATAGTTATGATAAACTGATGCTTGGTGGCATGATCACCAATTATAAATTGCCTCCATCACGTTTTCAATTCTTTTTTGCACCCATGTTTGGAACCGGATCAAAGACACTGACGGGAACGGGTTTGGTCAACTATTCTTTTTATCCTTCTGGCGTTTTTCAAAAAATACAACTGGGATTGAATGGTTCACGTTTTAGTATGAACGATTTCGAAGATGAACTGGGTGAAAAATCATTTACCAGCTTCTCCAAACTCGTTCCAAACTTAAAATTTGTTTTCAAAGAAAAAACACCGCGCAGCACCTTACACCAGTTTATTCAATTCAAATCTTTCCTGATAAATGAAGAGGCGTTCAGCTACTTCCGTGATACTATTGTCGGCTCGGCCAACGATACCAGCATCGTAACCCGGGCAAGAGGGATCAAAGAAAACCGGGTGCTCAACCAATTGCGACTGGTTTCTGAAAATAACAGGGCCTTGTACCCCTACAGCGCTGAACTAAAACTTGAACAAGGCAAAGATTTCGTACGGGCGGGTTTTACGGGCAATTATTTCTTCAATTATGCCAAAGGTGGCGGCCTCAACCTGAGATTCTTTGCCGGTAAATTCTTTTATTCGGGTGAAAAAACTATACGCAAACAATTTGAAACGGATCGCTATCACCTCAACATGACGGGTCCAAATGGATATGAGGATTATACCTATAGCGATTATTTCCTCGGACGAAACGAGTTTGAGGGACTGGCCAGTCAGCAACTGATGATCCGGGATGGCGGATTTAAGGTCAGAACTGAATTGCTGGCAGAAAAGATCGGGAAAACCGATGACTGGCTGATGGCGATAA
>JAEZRB010000044.1 GCA_023412975.1 Bacteroidota bacterium
CACAATATGAACAGGGCGACATTTACATACCCCGCATCAAATGGACAAGGGATGATAACAAGCTGATTGTTTTTTGGATGAACCGCCACCAGGATCATCTGAAACTGCTTGCCACTGATGCAAGTACCGGCCATGCCGAAACGGTCTACGAGGAAAAGAATAAATACTTTGTCGAGATCAACGACGACTGGTGGTTCCTGAAGGATGGGAAAAACCTGCTTTTTACAAGCGAGATGGATGGCTTCCGCCATTTATACATGCAAAGCCTTGATGGCAAAAAAATGGTGCAGGTCACAAAAGGAAATCATGAGATCACGGAAGTAAATGGCGTAGATGAGGTCAATAAACGAATCTATTATACCATGGCCTACCCCCGACCCATGGACCGGAACCTGTTTGTGACTGATTTCACTGGAAAAAATACCCGACAGCTTACCGAGGGAGAGGGATGGCATCGTACTGTAATGAACGATGACTTTACACAATACTATGTGTACCGCACCGATATCAATACACCGCAGGTGGTAACGCTTCACCAGCTAAAATCCGGCAGGAAAGGGATAACAACCCAGCTGGTAAAAACCGTAAATGAAAGCCAGAAACTGAGGAATACACTCTCCCAGTTTGATCTTGGCAAAGCTGAGTTCATCAGGATACCTAATAGCAAAGGTGATACCTTGAACGGCTGGATGCTTAAACCTGCAGACTTCGATGCATCAAAAAAATATCCCGTACTGTTTTGTAACTATGGCGGACCTGGCTCGCAGCAGGTAGCCAATCGCTTTGGCGCGGTGAATTTCTGGCACCAATTGCTGGTTCAACGAGGATTTATTGTTGTGAGTGTAGATAATACAGGTACGGGTTATCGCGGCGAAGAATTTAAAAAGAAGACTTACCTGCAGTTGGGAAAATTTGAGATCGAAGATCAAATCGATGCCGCAAAATATATTGGCAGGATGCCCTTTGTTGATAAAAACAATATTGGTCACTGGGGCTGGAGCTACGGAGGCTTTATGAGTTCGCTGGCGATCACAAAAGGCGCTGACGTATTTTCCGCCGCTGTTGCCGTGGCACCTGTTACGAACTGGAGATTCTATGATAACATCTACACCGAAAGGTATATGCGCACGCCCCAGGAAAATCCAAAAGGCTACGATGATAACTCACCCATCAACCATACCGATAAAATCAAAGGCAAGTACCTGATCATACATGGAACGGCTGATGATAATGTTCATTTCCAAAATGCCACACAAATGATCACAGCGCTGGTGAAAAGCAATATAGATTTTGAGAGCGCTTATTACCCCAACAAAAACCATGGTATCTCGGGCGGTGTTGACAACACAAGCTTTCACCTGTGGAGCAAAATGACAAAATGGATCATGGAAAACCTGGGTAACGAGAATACCTCAAAACCGAAAGCGGAGCAACAAAAACAAAGGGCGTTTTAGTACCTGGTAACTGGCACTCTTTAGGCCTTGCAGGCAAGTTTTAAAAAAAGAACCCCGACTTTTAGTCGGGGGCCCTAATCAAAAACCATTAACCATTAAACCTTATCCTATGAAAATTCATTAGCAATATCGTTAATAAAGATTTAATTCAGAAACTTTTTTCTTGCTTTTTTTCGCTTTTAAGAGTTTTCCATACACTTTCTTGATTTATCTCAATGTCGAAACGTCGATTTTTTAGCTAAATCGATTCTACAGGCAAACTCAAACGTTTGCGTAATTAATTTTTCAATTCCTCATCATTTGCAGATTTTTGCCAGAATAATATCCCCCAATGAGAAAAATTGTTGTCGCAATCACGGGTGCCAGTGGTTCAATTTACGCAAGGAGCCTGCTGCAAAAGCTTGCATCTATCAACTCACAATGGTCAGAGCTGGGTGTGATCATGAGCAATAATGCACGCGAGGTCTGGCAGACAGAACTTGATGACAACAGTTATGATAAATTACCGGGTAAGCTTTACACCGCGCAGGATTTCAGTGCACCATTTGCATCAGGTTCGGGACAGTTTGATACCATGATCATCATTCCCTGTTCGATGGGTACACTGGGCCGAATCGCTTCAGGTATTTCTAGCGACCTGGTGGGCAGAGCAGCAGATGTGATACTTAAAGAAAGGAGAAAACTAATCTGCGTAGTTCGTGAAACGCCCTACAACCTGGTACATATCCGCAACATGGAGACCGTCACACTTGCGGGGGGCATCATTTGTCCGGCAACACCTTCTTATTATAGCAAACCTAAAACGGTGGACGATGTAGCCGCCACTGTAGTTGACCGGGTACTGGATCTTGCAGGGTTTGATGTGAAAACCTTTAGATGGGGACACTGATAACTGCGTATCGGCACACCTTCTAATTAGAGAGTTCAAGAGACGGCTTTTACTTACCCAGGTTATACTTCCTGATAAGTGCTCTTGTTTTGATACCTGATTCTTTTAAGTCTTTCTCATTCCAGCCCCCATCTTCTGCCGCTGAGGGTTACAATAATGAGCTGGTTTCATTTTTATCAGATACAGACCAGGTGATCCAGCTTAGTTTGTTTTGCTCCGCCCATTCGATCCACCTCCCCCACTCCTCATCATTCAAAGGACCATCACCGGTTGCTTCCATGCCTGCCGATTCCGAGATGAATAAAGGAAGGCCCTTACTCAATGCATAATCACCGCGGTCGCGTAATGGCTGTTTATGAGTAGCTGCATAATAATGCAGGCTGTACATCAGGTTGGTCTGTCCGGTAATCGGATCATCAGCTACCAGGTGGACATCCTGGTCCCAATGAGGTGAGCCTACAAGAATGATATTGTCAGGATCAATCGCCCTGATGGCGTTTATAACATCGATGGAGTAGCTTTTTACATCGGCCCATGATTGCCGCTCGGGTTCGTTGAATATCTCATAGATCACATTTGGATACTTGCCGTATGTGTTGGCCATCTCTTTAAAAAACTCCTTTGCTTCCGGTAGGCGGATATTGTGACTGTGCCAGTCAATGATGACATAGAGTCCTTCTTTAATGGCGGCATCCACTACAGCTTTTATCTTTTCTTTTGACCAGTCGGGCCGGCTCAGGTAAGCCCCATTAGGCTCTACACCCATGGCAGCTCTTACAACATTGCATCCCCAGTCATCTTTCAACCATCTTACTGTGCCTGCATTATAAAATCGCGGCCACCAGTTGTGCCAACCAAAACTTACACCCCGCAGCATTAACTCTTGTCCATGCTCATCCACAAGCTGCGTACCCCTGACACTTAGTTTTCCGTGCTTAGCAACCGGCTGCGACAAAACAACCAGGCCTGATAAAATGGCCAGGCCCAGGAGAAAAATCCTTCTCATAATCTATTTCGTTTATTGAACTATCTATTTAAGCCAGTAATCATGGGCAGGTAAAAAACCGACAACCGATCAATGATGAATATGCTTAAACTCCGCGGGGTCATGTTTGTGTCGGAATAGAATTAAAAACAAGATCGCTACCACCAGGGCATAAGCCGCGAAACTGAGCCAGATACCTGTCCATTCTCTACCGCCATCGGGAAGTATAAAATATTTGTCTATCACATACCCACTGATCATGCTTCCCACGTAAGCCCCCACGCCATTTGTCATCATCATAAACAAACCCTGCGCACTCGCACGGATCCGGTGATCGGTGGTCGTTTCAACAAAAAGCGAACCTGAAATATTGAAAAAATCGAAGGCCATTCCATACACTATACATGAAAGGATGATCAGTATTGTACCGGTCATTGACGGGTCACCATAAGCGAACAGGCCAAACCTTAGCACCCAGGCCAGCATCGAGAAGAACATGACCCTTTTGATACCAAACTTATAGAGGAAAAAAGGTATGGTCAGAATAAAAAGCGTTTCTGATATCTGCGAGATAGAAAGTACAATGGTCGAATACTTCACAACAAACGAATCTGCATATGCCGGTACCGTTTCAAAACCAGCCAGGAATGAATCACCGTACATATTGGTGAGTTGCAGGGCCGCTCCGAGCAGCATGGAAAACACAAAGAACAAAGCCATTTTATAATTCGCCAGCAACTTAAAAGCTTCAAGTCCTAATTGCTCAATGATACTTGCATTTTTGGAAATGGATTTCGGTGGTGGACATTTAGGCAGGGTAAATGCGTAAATCCCCAACAGAATCGCAGCTACAGCAGCAATCACAAACTGGTTGGCGTTGGCCTTGCTCCCAGTCAGGTTGGTTGTCCACATAGCCACTATAAAACCAACTGTTCCAAAAACCCTGATGGGTGGAAATACCTTTACAACATTGTAGTCATTGCTTTTCAGAATACGATAGGAAATGGAATTGGATAGCGATATAGTCGGCATATAACAGATCATGGCCGCCAGCACCACATAATACAGTGTGTTGGGATCATCAACCTTAGGCACATAAAGCAGGATAATACCATACAGGATGTGCAAAATCCCATAGAGACGTTCCGCATTCAGCCATTTATCGGCAATAATACCCGTAAGCGCGGGCATAAACAATGAGGAAATAGCAAGGGTCGAAAAGATGGCGCCAAACTCCGAAAAACTCCATCCCTTGGCATTCAGGCAATAAGTGCCGATGGTCAACAACCAGGCGCCCCATACATAAAACTGGAAAAAGCTGAGAACAGTCAGGCGGAGCTTAATATTCATAAAGCAGTCTTAAATATGGGAGGAAGATAATGATTTTCGCGCCACATTTTTTTAGGGCTTAATTTTGCAATTCAATTAATAAACTACCGATGCCCGGCATTTTATCAAAAGAAGTCATTGACACCGCCAGACTGGATAAGGGACTGGCTAATATTGCAGAGAAGATCAGGAACGGAGAAAGGATCACCGACGAGGAAGGTCTTTTACTTTTTGAAAAAGGCAGCCTCCCATTTGTTGGTGCGCTGGCCAATGCCATCAGGGAAAGACTGCATGGCCACACTACCTACTTTAATCGAAATTTTCATATCGAACCAACCAATATCTGTGTTTTTAGTTGCCATTTTTGCTCGTACAGCCGGCTATACGCACACCGTGAAGAAGGTTGGGAACTGACCGCTGACCAGATGCTTGATATCGTAAAAAGCTACGATGGAAAGCCTGTGACCGAGGTGCATATAGTGGGAGGCGTCCATCCCCGGCTTACCATGGCTTTCTTTACCGAAGTATTAAGGAAGATAAAAGCGCATCGGCCTGAATTGCACATTAAAGGATTTACACCTGTCGAACTGGATTATATGTTTCGCAAAGCCAAACTTACTGTTGACGAAGGCATGAAGATCTTACATGAAGCAGGTCTTGATTCCCTACCGGGCGGAGGCGCTGAGATCTTTCACCCCGATATCCGCCAGCAGATCTGTGCCGACAAAGTGGATGCCGACGGATGGCTGGCTATCCATGAAGCAGCACATAGGTTGGGTATGCATTCTAATGCCACCATGCTGTATGGCCATATTGAAAAATATCTTCATCGCATCGATCATATGCGCCGGCTTCGCGAACTCCAGGATCGTACCGGGGGGTTCAACACTTTCATACCGCTAAAGTTCCGCAACAAGGATAATGATATGAGCCATGTACCGGAAAGCAGTATTGTTGAGGATATGAGAATGTACGCTATCGCCCGGATCTATATGGACAATTTCTCTCACCTGAAAGCGTACTGGCCTATGCTGGGCAGACAAAACGCGCAGATGGCCCTTTCCTTCGGCGTAAATGACATCGATGGTACGATCGATGACACCACAAAGATTTATTCAATGGCCGGGTCAGAGGAACAAAACCCCTCTATGAGCACTGCCCAATTGGTTGCGCTGATCAGGCAGGCCGGAAGAAAGCCCGTTGAGAGGGATACACTTTATCATGTGATAAGGGAGTTTAATGAGGCAGATGCCCTGAATTAAATCTTAACCTAACCCGTTTCGTTTTAATTATATAAGAGGAAGTATAGGCATTTTCAGTTGGTAATTTCCTTGTTACCCGGTGCCAATCTTATTATTATTTGTCTATAACGGCTTCTTTGCTTAAATTCCAATACAAAACGGTATAATATGAACAAAGTATCAGACATTCTTGCAAGAAAAGGAAATGCGGCAATCAATGTTTTGCCCGAAACATCGGTATTGGACGCCCTTAAGCTGATGGCTGAGAAGAATATTGGCTCCGTAGTGGTGATGGAAAATGGACATTACCTGGGTATTGTTACCGAGCGTGATTATTCGCGTAAAGTGGTGCTAAAAGGTAAACACTCAGATGAAACAAAAGTGTCAGAGATCATGTCGGAAGATTTGCCGGATTTAAAGCCTAATGATACTATAGAACTTTGTATGTCGCTGATGACACAAAAAAATATCCGCTATCTCCCTGTATTTGAAAATAGCCAGCTCTGCGGGATTATTTCCATGAGTGATGTCGTGAAAGAAATTATCGTTGCACAAAAAGAGACAATCGATCACCTGGAAAATTATATTCGTAGTTAGGGGAAATTGAAAAGTCTGACCTTAGCTCTTCCGCATTCTCAACATTCACTCAAACTGATCGGGATATTGACAGCCAGCCCCCCGTCGGCAGTTTCTTTGTATTTACTGCTCATATCCACCGCTGTGTCCCACATTGTCTTCACCACCCCGTCCAGGGATACTTTTGCAAAATCAGGCGTGCTTTGTAAAGCGAGTTGGGAGGCGGTGATGGCCTTGATTGCTCCCATCGTATTTCTTTCGATGCAGGGCACCTGCACCAGCCCGGCAATCGGGTCGCATGTCATACCGAGGTGATGCTCCATCGCAATTTCTGCAGCCATCAACGCCTGCCGCTGACTACCACCCATGGCTTCTGTAAGCGCAGCGGCCGCCATGGCGGAAGAGACACCGATCTCGGCCTGGCACCCCCCCATAGCTGCGGATATCGTAGCGCCTTTTTTAAATATGCTTCCGATCTCCGCCGCGGTCAATAAAAAATGAATGACCTTATCATCGGTGTCATTATCCCGATTATCGTTGCAAAAACAAATATAATATTGCAATACCGCAGGAATCACGCCTGCCGCGCCATTGGTCGGAGCAGTGACCACCCTTCCAAATGAAGCGTTTTCCTCGTTGACGGCAAGGGCGAAACAACTTACCCAGTCCAGTATATAGGTGAATTGGTTACCACCTTCGCGGATAGCTGTAAGCCATGTGGAGTAATCTGAATACTGTGCTGATGGTATTAATTTCTTATTCAACAAGGGTGCCCGTCTTACAACCGATAAACCACCAGGCAGCACCCCGCCCGTATGTACACCACGATAAATACATTCTTTCATTACCTGCCATATCTGCAATAGTCCCGCCCGCGTCTCCTGCTCAGGTCGCCATGCATTCTCATTCTCAAGCACCACATCGTGGATTGCCAGGCCTGTTTTGCGACACCAGTGCAATAGGTCATTAGCTGTATTGATGGGGAAAGGCAGTTGGGTTTGAAGAGTTGCCGCAGTGCTCTCTCCTTCTTTCACTACAAAACCACCGCCAATGGAATAATAAGTTTCCGAAACCTGTTCTCCATTACTCAGTGTTGCCAGGAAGCTTAATGCATTGGGATGAAAGGGTAAAGTTTCGGCAAACAGGAATTCGATATCCTCGCGCGGGTCAAAATCAATTTCATGGCGCCCCGCCAGCAGTAATTTTTTCATGGCGGCTATATCATTCATCCGTGCAGTGATCGCACTTACATCAAAGCTAACGGGATCTTCACCACTTAAACCTAGTTGTATCGCGATATCAGTACCATGT
>JAEZRB010000105.1 GCA_023412975.1 Bacteroidota bacterium
GCAAGGTGCTGGTCGTATTTTTTATTCAGGACGATCGTCCATTTCTCTTTGCCAGGAATCGTGAAGAAGGCATACTTGCCTGCGGGGATCTTTGTGCCGTTGATCTCAACATCTTTACTGAACTGAACACTTGAGGCGTTATGCGCGCCCGTGACCCAGACTTTATCATAAGCCACCAGTCCGCCCCAGATCGTTCTGCCCTTTACACCCGGCGAATTGTATTCGATATGTACATGATTATTATTAATCGTATTCATGGCGCTTCGATGCGGGCTGCCTTTTAAAGTATCCTCTGCAATCAGGCCCTTGTTAACACTATCGCAATAATCATGGGCCGCTGCCATTTGATGCCCAGCATGTTCATTTGCTTTACTATTATCGGCACTGTTGTTATTGTTACAGGCTGCAATGATGAATAAAAAGGGCAGCCACTTTGAGGTTTTAATCATATATCAATAAGTTTTCCTGTTCCGACAGTAGAGGATTCTTTATAAAGGTAGTATCGTTGAGTGTTTTTAGAAACGCAATTATAAAAGCTTTTTCCTGGTCGTTAAGCGTGATACCCGGTTTCCCGTTTGTTTTCAGCAGGGGATCGAGCGTGGGACCATCCTGCACTTTATACCGGTAATGATCGAGTACATAGTCCAGGCCATAAAACCGTCCGTCGTGCATGTAGGGCGCCGTAAAGTCGAGGTTTCGAAGCGAAGGCACTTTAAATCGATAGGCATCTGCAGAATCAAGTGTTATGCTGAAACGTCCACGGTCATCTTTCCTGCTTGCCATTAAACCATTGTTACGAAAAGAATGATCGGTGAATAATGGCTCGGCATGGCAACCGCTGCATTTTTGTTTGAACAATGTATAGCCCTGCTGCTCTTCCTTTGTAAACTTCTCTCCTTCCTTTCGCATTACCTTATCATATTTACTGTTGCTGCTAACACACATCAGCATGAACTGCGAAAGTGCCCTCATCATTTTGGCTGCGTTGATCTCCGTACTACCGAAAGCTTTCTCAAACAGGCCGGGATAATCCGGATGAGACTTCAATTTCTCAATGACACGCGACATCCTTTCATCCATTTCCGAATGTTCTGTGATCGGCACCATGGGCTGCAGGTCAAGATGGAATACACCACCATCCCAAAAAAATGAAGTGGACCAGGCCAGGTTCATGATAGGAGGTGAATTGCGTTTTCCCAAACGATCATCGATACCATGACTCACATCGTGCCCGTGATGTGTGAAAGCTGCAGATTGAATATGGCAGGTGCCGCATCCAATGGTATTGTTTCGGGAAAGCCTGGGATCATAGAACAGTTTTCTTCCCAGCTCAAACCCTTCTTTAGTAATGGGATTTTTTGAAAATTCGTAAACAGGATCGGGGAAATTAGAAGGTTTCTTAAAACCTTCGAAACTATTCATGATCTTCCCGGCCGAACAAAGCAGCAAAACCAACCCGAGTGAAATAATATAGTATCGCCTGTTCATGTTTTAGTTTTGGGTACGGTAATGGGTGAACATTTTGCTGTAGTTATTGGCGACTTTCACGCTGAACTCGCTAAACATAACACTTGGATGCTCTGCGATACTGATCGGGGATTCGCCGCTAAAGGTTTTCAGGATATCAGCCCTGAGATGTATCGTCGGTTGCCTGCCCGATCTTGCCTGGACTATACCCTTGCTAAGATCCAGATTGATCATTTTGATATTATTAATAGTAGGCGCAGAATAGCCGCCAAATCCGCCAATATGATAACGGAATTTTTGCCGTCCGCTGGGATCTTCCGGCGCTGCTGCAGATTCACCTTCCATTTTAAAGAAAATATAGCCGCTGTTCCATCCCCAGTACATACCATTGTCCATTGAGCTTGCCGGATCCAGCACACCGGTGCGTTTGTTGATATGGACCGTGTTGCGAACACTGTCTACACCCAGGATAAAACTGATACGCTGATAGTCTCCTTCAGGAACATTTAAACTAATATTTTGCGTTGCAGGTAAATTCTCCTGCACGAGAAAATAGCTGCTGTCCTGTGGCACGACATATTCAGTACCGTCTTTGCGACCCAGCCTGATATTACTTATAAAATATTGCAATTGAGAAACGGTAAAGGATTCTCCTGATGCGTTTGTATAACTTACACTCTCAAGTTTGAGGTCTTCGTTACCTGCTACATTGTCGAACCGGACGATCAAAGATGTATTGGCTGCGGTAGCATCATTTGTTGGGGTATTTTCACCAATGGCATACTGCAGTAAAAGCAGCAGGCAGACGGGAAAAATCGGGTAAAAAATTTTCATAGCAGCAAAATGATTATCACGAAGATTTTCGGCGGGATCAAAGGTTTATTGGGTAACAAATATATAGACTTTAAACAGGCCGTGCAAGGTTGTCCGGGCACCAGATTTTTGCAATTTTCGTCTGGTTACATGTACAAATTGGTTGTAAGTTTGTCAGGTTGGGATATCCTGGCTTCTATCTAAATTGCTCATTGTCACATGTCATTTAATAAAGAAAGGTTAGAAAAGAAATTTGAGGAAGAGTTTGCGCGCCTGAATAAGGAACAGCAGCGGGCTGTCAACACCATCGAGGGTCCGGTGATGGTGATCGCGGGTCCGGGTACCGGGAAGACACAGATACTGGCCAGCCGGATCGGGAAAATATTGCTGGATACCGATACATTACCCGAAAATATCCTTTGCCTCACGTACACCGATGCCGGTGTGGTGGCCATGCGCAAAAGATTACTCCAGTTTATCGGGCCTGATGCTTATAAGGTCAATATTTATACTTTCCACGCTTTCTGCAATGATGTGATCCAGGAAAATCTTTCGCTCTTCGAAAAAACCTCGCTGGATCCCATTTCCGAACTGGAAAATATCGAGCTATATAAAGAACTGATTGATTCATTTTCCAAGTCAAATCCTCTTAAACGTTACCGCGGGGATGTGTACTACGAGATCAAGAACCTGCAGATCCTGTTCAGCACGATGAAAAAAGAAGGCTGGACACCTGCATTCATCAATAGTAAAATTGATGAATACCTCGCTTCACTGCCAACCCGCGACGAATTTGTTTACAAAATAAAATCCAGGGGCTTCAAAGCCGGTGATCTTAAAAAAGATAAGATCGATGGTGAGAAAGAAAGAATGGAAAAGCTTCGCGCGGCGGTGAATGAATTTGACCATTTCCAGGAACTCATGCGTAAGCGGAACCGCTACGATTTCGACGATATGATCAATTGGGTGATCAGGGCTTTTGAGGAAAATAAAAACCTGCTGGCGGATTACCAGGAGAAATACCAATACATTCTTGTTGATGAATACCAGGATACCAGCGGCACACAAAATCGTATCGTGGAATTGCTGATCAGCTATTGGGACCAGCCCAACGTATTTGTAGTGGGCGACGACGATCAGAGTATTTATCGTTTCCAGGGCGCCAACGTGGTGAATATGGTCAGATTTGCCGACAGTTATAAAGACTCCCTGAACAAAATTGTGCTGGTCAATAACTATCGTTCAACACAACCCATACTTGATATCGCGAAGTCGTTGATCAACCGAAATACCGAAAGACTTATAAAACAATGGTCCGATCTCAGCAAAGACCTTCTTTCATCCAACCAGCGTTTGAGCGAGTTTAAACATCCCCCCATCATAAGGGAATATGAGAACCAGCATCATGAAATGATCGGTATCACTTTGCAATTGCAGGATCTTCTGCAAAAAGGGATAGCACCGGGTCGCATCGGCGTCATTTATAAAGAGAATAAATACGGCGAAGAACTGACACGCTATTGCCAGTTGCTCAAAATCCCCGTGTACAGCCGGCGTAAAATGAACATCCTGGAGATACCCCTGGCCCAAAAGATCATCCTGGTGCTTCGTTACCTCGCGGCAGAACACGACACACCCTATGGCGGTGATGAAATGCTTTTTGAGATCCTGCATTTCGACTGGTTCAATATACCCGCCATCGAGGTAGCCAAACTCAGTATCGAGGCATCTGAAAAAAAATTCGAGGATGGAAAGACATCAATTCGCCGGCTGCTGACAGAAAAAGCAAATGCGCCTGCAAAAGATCTTTTCAGCGCTTCCTTACACGACGGGCTCAGGTCGGCGTCGGTAATAATTGAAAAACTAATAAAGGACGTTCCCAATACCACACTGCAGATCCTGTTTGAAAATATTATCCGCGAAGCGGGTGTACTTAGCACCATTATGCAAAGCGACGATAAGTTATGGCAGATGCAGGTATTGACCGGCTTGTTTGATTTTATAAAAGAAGAAACACATCGCCAGCCGCTGCTAAGTTTACAGGAGCTCGTGAATATTATCGACCTGATGGAGCGGGAAGAACTTGCACTACCCCTTCAACAGGTAAGCGGCAGCGATAAAGGCATCAACCTGATGACCGCCCATGGTTCGAAGGGCCTGGAATTTGAATACGTTTTCTTTGCCGGTTGCAATGCCAGTTTTTGGGAAAAGAAGAGAAAACCGGCTGGCGGCTACCGTTTACCCGATACCATATTCAGTACGCAGGCACAACATAAGGATGAAGAGGAATTGAGGCGTTTATTTTATGTAGCGCTGACCCGCGCAGAGCAACACCTGTTTATATCCTACAGCAAATTCAAAACTGATGGCAAGGAATTGGAACCCTCCATGTTTATTGCAGAGATCCAGGACCAGCATCCCGAGCTGATAACACAACAGGGA
>JAEZRB010000136.1 GCA_023412975.1 Bacteroidota bacterium
TGTCCTGTCTTTGCGCAATGACAATCGGGCATCCATTCGGAAATAGGATGGAACGGTTTCAGAGAATGGCCTGGTTTCATCCAGGACCGGTTCTCTTGAGTTGACAGGCGCACCGGCAAGGAGAGGGGATATGGGCATGCCGCCATTGTACAATACTTTTCCTCCCAGGCCCATGGTCTTATTCTTTTTCCATTTCCATTCGCGTCCCGATGTTAATGTTCCCGCGGTGCGGCTGTTGTATTGGGTATTGTAGTTTTTTCCATCCAGTGGAGAATAAGTAGAATTGAAAAATGAAAAGCCTGTCAGCATAAACCAACCCCTGGAGAAAAATTTCTCTAATGTTATGTCAACACCTTTGTTTTCACCCTTGCCCCTGCTAACCAGGGGTTCAGTAGCATATCCTTCGGTCAAATTCAGTAGCCAGAAAGTTCTGTCTATATCATCCACCACCGGTATATCGCTTAGCTTTTGCAGGTATGCTTCAATATGAAGACGCCAGTTCTTTTTCATCAGCCAGTCATAAGCCCAGACAAAATGAGTCGATTTCATCATGTTTAGCTCGAGATTGGGAAGATTACCATTACCGGCTTTAAAGAAATAAGATCCTAGCGGAAGTATTTTGCCATGTCGTCCTGCTGCCAGGCTTATGGCATGATTGGGATTGATACGATACTGAATACTGGCTCGTGGTTCGATCGAACTGGTTTTGTTAAGGGAAAGATACATGACATGCAAACCTGCATTGACAGTTAACTTTTGCCCTACTTTAAAACCAAACTGTGTGTAGGGCTGCCACAAAAATGCGTTCCCATCTCCGTCGACGACATCGCGACGATAAATACGGGCATCAAAATCAAACACACTTTGATTGAACCGGTAGCCGAGGCGACTAATGAACATACCTGTTTTCCATGTTAGCGCAGCAACGGGTTTTGTCTGGAAAGAAATGGCAAATGAAACCCTGTTGTTTTTATATAGTTCATCATTGATCGTAAAAGGATCTTTCTGGCTATTCAACGTGTCATCCACATATCGAATTTTCTGATCCATGATGGCAAGAGAAGTTTTAAGTAAGGAGGTATTTCCCAATTGCAGGATATGATCCATACCCGCGGCACCCATATTGGTCTTGAAATCATAGATCGCATAATCCTCGTACTCGTCCCACTCATTTGGATCCTCCACTTCAGAATAATCTTCCCTGCTCAATCCGCCGATGCCCCAAATATTAAAAACCGAACGCTTGTTCCTGGAGGGAAAATCCAAATTGAATGAAATGTCCTGGAAGGTGTTGACTTCTCTTTCTCCGGCAAGATTAAATCCGAGTTTGTCTAAAATACCTAAGGTCGAATACCGATAGTTGAGCAGGAATGAACTGCCATTTTTTTGCATGGGACCTTCCGCCGAAAAATCAATGCCGATCAAGCCTGCCTTGAAGGTGTACTGGTTCTTTTCTTTATTACCCGATCTGAAACGCATATCAAACACACCCGACAAAGCATCTCCGTATTCAGCAGGAAAGGCGCCGCTTGAAAAATCCGAATTGGCCAGCATACTGCTGCTGAAAATCGTGATACCGCCTCCACTCGAGCCCTTGCGTGCGAAATGGTTGGGATTAGGAATATCAATTCCTTCCAGTCGCCATAGCATACCAGCCGCGGAATTGCCGCGAATAATTATATCGTTCCTGGCATCGCGGGTGGGTTGCACTCCAGGGAAGCTCATGGCCATACGACTGGGATCATTGACACTGGCCGCATACCGGCTAGTTTCCTCTGGCGTGAACGAGCGTGTACTTACAACTGAAGCTTTGTTGACTGGCAACTTCGGGTTGCGAATAGCTTTCACGAGCACCTCGGTTTGCTGCTTGTACACCTGCTCAAGCTCAATTACAAGTTCAAGCTCCCTCGCGCTATTCAATAAAAAATTATCAGTGATAAATGGGCCGTAGCCGCTAAAGCTGCATTGTATACGGTGGCGCCCCACAGGTACATTCATAAGTGCAAAACGTCCCGCCTCATCGCTGATCGTCGTGGCCTGCACACTGTCATCAGACAGGGAAAGGGTAGCTCCTGCCAAAGGCCTGCGACTGTCTTTATCGATTACCTGGCCCCTGATAGTTTGAGTAACAGGCTGGGAATAGGAAAGTATCGTTATTGTCAACAGGCAACAACATGTGATCCATTTTGCCGGCACGCGCTTTACTTTTCTTTTAAAGAAAGCTATCGATAAAGTACACTATAATGTTAATAGAATTGGTAGTCCCCGTTTCCCGGTTGGCAATTGTAAAAGGCTGGTTTATTAATAATTCACCAACTTAGTGACACATTCATCCAGCCTGGACTTTGCCAGAAAATTTTGCTCCAGTTCAATGTTGAAAGGTATCGGTGTATCAAGCGATGCGCAACGCATCACCGGCGCATCGAGCAGATCAAAGCAGTTTTCTGCGATCCAGGCTGCGATCTCGCCACCTATGCCACCTGTGAACGTGTCTTCATGCAGTATCAATACGCGACCGGTTCTTTTTACAGCATCACGGATGGCCATATAATCAAGGGGTAACAAGGTCCTGAGATCAACGATATCAATAGAAATTTCGGGATGCTCAGCAGCATAGTCCTCTGCCCAGAGCACACCACATCCATAAGTGATGATGCCCACTTCATCACCATCTCTTACATGCCGGGCCTTGCCAATTTCAATTTCATAATAGTCCTCCGGCACAGCTCCGCTCACACTCCGGTACAAAGCTTTATGCTCGAAATACATCACCGGGTTGGGGTCATTGATCGCTGCAATTAGCAATCCTTTTGCATCCATTGGGGTAGAAGGATACACCACTTTCAACCCCGGAGTATGTACAAACCACGCTTCATTACTTTGACTATGGAAAGGCCCTGCGCCAACCCCCGCGCCTGTCGGCATGCGTATCACCACATCAGCGTTTTGTCCCCAGCGATAATGAATTTTAGCGAGGTTATTCACGATTTGGTTAAACCCGACCGATACAAAGTCTGCAAACTGCATTTCCATCATGCTCTTGTATCCTTCAAGCGAAAGTCCAAGTGCCGCACCAACGATAGCGCTTTCGCAGATCGGTGTATTTCGAACCCTTGATTTACCAAAATCATTTACAAACCCTTCCGTGATCTTAAATGCACCGCCGTATTCTGCAATATCCTGTCCCATCAATACCAGGTTTGCATGACGTTCCATACTTTGATGTAGCCCCTGTTTTATTGCATCTATCAGGCGGAGATCGGGGGCTTGTTGATGGTGAACAAACTGGCTGGAGGAATTATCAATGACCCGCGTCGCACTACTGTATGGCCTTGTGGCGTAGACGTCATCCAATTCGTCTTCTGTACTAACCTGAATCGGATTCGTGTTAAAGCCTATCGCCAGTTCATCCTCAATATTTCTGCGGTACTCGTTCCGGATATTTTCAAGATCCTGTTCCGACAATACCAGCTGCTGTACCAGGAAGCTCTCGTAGTTCTTAACCGGATCCTTTTTTTCCCAAAGATCAAATAAATGCTTTGGTACATATTTGGTCCCGCTGGCTTCCTCATGTCCTCTCATCCTGAAGGTCATGGCTTCAATGAGATAGGGTTTTTGATGGCGAATACAATATTCTCTTACTCCTTTGATCGTGTCATACACCTGAAGGACATCATTGCCGTCAATCTGTACACCCTCCATGCCGTAGCCTTTTGCCTTATCCACCAGGCTAATACAGCGGTATTGTTCTGTGGTGGGAGTACTCAGACCATAACCGTTATTCTCTATCAAAAAAATAACCGGCAGGTCCCAGACTGCCGCCACATTCAATGCCTCATGAAAATCACCTTCGCTGGTGCCACCCTCACCCGTAAGTGCAAGTGAAATCTTTAAAGGTTTTCCTTCTCTCTCCTGGTTGAGTTTATGTGCCAACGATACGCCATCGGCGATCGCCAGTTGCGGACCAAGGTGCGATATCATTCCACAGATATGATGTTCGCGACTACCGAAATGAAAACTTCTTTCACGGCCCTTGCTATATCCTTCCTGTGCACCCTGCCACTGCATGAACAATTTATGCAGCGGCATTTCACGGGTGGTAAACACACCCAGGTTGCGGTGCAGGGGCATTACCCATTCATCTTTTTCGAGTGCCAGCGTGGCGCCGACAGCAATAGCCTCCTGCCCGATGCCACTAAACCACTTGGAGATCTTACCCTGGCGCAGCAGGATCAGCATTTTTTCCTCGATCAACCGGGGGTACAGTAGACTACGATAAAAATGGATCAGTTGCTCGTTGGATAAATTCTTTCTGTCAAAGGCCATAGTGCGAATTTCAATGATTAGCTCTTAACTACCAAGAAGCAGTCGGGCGATAGTTTGGAGTGGATAGTCGGGAGTCGGGAGTTGATAAATTACACTACCCCCAGCCGGGCTTGCAACTCCAATTCACAGACTAAATAATTTGGTTATTTTCGGCTATGCGAAAAGCCCTCTTACTTGTCTGCGCCCTGGCAATATCCGCGAAAGCCCTGCTAGCCCAAAGTCCGGGCGACAATGAATACTACGTGACGTTTGAAGAACAACTTACCCTCAAATTATACCTGGCAAAAAAATATACTTCCCTGATCATGAAAGCGCCGGAAGGGATCCAGTCGCTACGGTACCGCCCCAACACCCTCACAACCATGGGTGTCAGTGGTAGCTACAAAGCGCTCTCAATGAGTTTTGGCTATGGCTTTGGCTTTTTGAATCCAAACAAAGACAAGAAGGGGCGCACCCGTTCCTTCGACTTTCAAACACATATCTATACCCGCGACTGGGTAACGGATATCTATGCCCAGTTTTTCAAAGGCTACTATTTATCACTCGGTGGACCAGCCGGTACAGCTGATAAGAATTACTATCTGCGACCGGATCTGAAAGTTAACCTGCTGGGTGCTTCGGTTTATCGTTTGCTGAACGGTGAAAAATTTTCTTACCGAGCTTCATTTATTCAAAATGAATGGCAGAAGCAGTCAGCCGGCTCTGCCCTGATCGGTGCTGAAATATATTATGGTACTACGAAAGGGGATAGTGCCCTGGTGCCATCCCACCTGAATGCCTTTTATCCCCAGCAGGGTATCGACAGGGTGCGGCTGCTGGAATTTGGACCAGGTGCAGGATATGCGTACACAGCCGTTTGGGAAGAACATTTTTTTCTTACCGGCAGCGCTACCATCAATGCGGATATCAGCCTGGTTAAAGAAGAAACGCCAACAGGGTCAGCACACCGGACTTCTATCAGCCCCAATGCAACACTGCGTGCGGTTGCGGGATACAATAGTGATGAGTGGGCTGCGGCAATCTCCTGGCTGCACAACTCCACCAATGCCAAGGGTCGCTCATCTGATCACGAATACGGGATCAAAACCGGTGATTTCCGCATTACGCTGGTCAAACGCTTTACGCCTGGAAATAAACTTAAAAGAAAACTGGAACCGATACTTGAGAGAATACCTTAATGGAATTGGGACTTTGGACCCGATGGCTTTCGGGTTTAGAATTAGGCAGCCAAATAGCAAATGGGTAACTATGGATGGAGGACCCAATTCCTAAATACTAATCATTGCTGTTCGGAATAAAATCGTGGATAGTTGTCAGAACCTTTGACCCGCTCGACATCTATGACTTTTACATTTACAGTGGCTTTGCTTTATTTTTCCTGGAGACTCTTACTTTTGCTGGCCGTAGTTGAAATGTATCGATGTGTCAGGATACCACAGCGCACACTGCGGACACAGCGAAGTATTCGCATCAGGTC
>JAEZRB010000187.1 GCA_023412975.1 Bacteroidota bacterium
GTTCCAGGTATCGATCATCTGCAATTCTGTGATCGACTTTCCAGGTAGCTTTAGTGCCCTGTCGCGACCCCATTCTGCAACCAGTTCTCCGTCTTTGTTTTTGAGGAAATATTTGTAAACGATACCCTTATTATGCCAGTTTTTTGCAGGGATGGCGAGGGAAACATGCCAAAACTCATCGTTGAGATAGGTCATCGGGATGCCTTTCTCCGGATCATTGTGTCCTAACTCTTCTGTATTGCCGCTCAGCCAAAGACTTTGTCCGAACTCTGTATGAAAACGAAGAAAAAACTGAAGGTTCATAGCAATCGGTGGTTCGTTTACGGCATTATGACTGTGTAGATGAGACACATTGAATACGAATGTATAATAAAAGCCGCAAGGTTAGTATTTTTATTTTTAGAATCTCTTTTTTTCATTTGACCCTCGAGGCCTATTTTTGCAACGTTTAAATTTAAAAGCATGGAACAACAAAAGAAAAACAGGGGATTATACTGGCTCATTTTTTTTGCTTCCTCTGCAGCGCTGGTGCTGGCTATCTATACGCATTGGGAATGGCTGACCCTGATCCTGCCCTTCCAGACCACGGCTTTTGTAAAGGCGATGGATCTCATGTAAGACAATCAGAACGATTTTAAATAGGAAACCCCGGTATCGCCGGGGTATTTTTTTGGCCAAATACAAAATGAATTTATCTTTCAGCACTCAACTCATTTAGTACATTCCAAAAACCATTTTATGAGAAAGCTAATTTTTTACTTTATTGCTGCGCTCATTGTTGTTACTGCGCCTGTTTCCGCCAGTGTGGCGGCGGTGTTGCCTTCTGCCGGCGTAACAACAGAACCGGATCCCGCTGTTGTAAAAGCGGCGGTAAACGAATTCAGATCACTATCTAAAAAAGAGAAAAAATCGCGGCTGAAAGAGGTCCGCAAAGCCATAAAGGAATTCAAGCAAAATAAAAAGAAAGGACTCGAACCCAGTACCGATACATTACTACTGGTGATCATTGCGTTGCTGATACCACCACTGGCCGTTTACCTGCACCAGGGTGAAACCAACAATAAATTCTGGATCACCACACTGCTGTTTGTCGCGGGAATACTCGGCGCATTTTTCCTGAGCTGGGCATTAATACTTGCCTCCATAATCTATGCGCTGGTCGTTATTTTAGGCAATGGCTGATAAAACTAAACTGAAGTGATAAAAAAAATGCCGGTTTTTAAACCGGCATTTTTCATTATCCTTTGAACCTGCTGACAGCGGTCTTCGTATTCCTGCGGATATGCCACAGGTCCGTTGTACCAAATCTGCGCCTTGCAGGCTGGGCCAGTTTAATGTCTGTTGCCAAAGTTTCCTTCACTTCCGTTAACAGGTTCTTCAATAAGCCATATTCCATCTGTACTTTAGATGGCATAACATCTGTCTTCATAACTATATATCCTTTTGTTTTTTACAAATAATCCTGAGCAAAGGGGAGATTGTCAATGAATCGTTAGAAGGCAAGCTGCAAGCTTATTCAACCCTGAGTAAGTATACTGTACTTTTTTGCTCTAATTGACGCCGCAAATGTACCACAATTAAACGAAGATACCAAGCGGTGGAACTCGTGTTAAACACTGTTTACAACAGCTTTAACAATTTCACAATGGTTACAACCTTGAAAATATTAAAGGCCTGTTGTTCCAGCGCCTGCCGGCGGTGTACATCGTTCTCCGGGCATGCCAAAGGTCTGCGATACCATATGTTGGTTTCTTTTCGGCAAACTGAATTTCAGTTGCAACTGTTTCTTTTACCTGGATGCAAAGTTTTTCCAGTTCTTTTTTTTCGATCTGCACCAGGGGGCTTACTACACTTTTCATAATTCTAATTTTAAGGTTTAATGTTTTGACGCTGCAAAGGTATTCCAGGTTACAACCAAAGTAATGGCAGGACTGTATGAATTGCCGGTTTTGTTTAGTGAACGGTGTTTTTTTGACAAAGTGGAACAGGAGGCAGGATCGGACTTTTTCGACTTCTGGCCTTTCGGCGATAAAGTCAATTTAACTCTGACAAGACCTTAATAAATTTCCAGGAATCCGTATTCAGAAGATGCTGACAAAGCGGCTATTTCCTCTTTATGACGTAGCAATAATTCCCCGATGAAACTGCTGCTTTGATTTCCTGTTCTTAACAAAACAACCTTTGGCGGAAAGCCTTTTACATTGGCAAGATTTAGAAAATCATCGTCGTTGGTGACGATAATAAAATTATTTCTGGAAGCATACGCCCATATTTCATTGTCTTTTGCAGGAATTGTTAATCCGCTACTATCAACATGCAGGCAATCTTCAAAATGTATTTTAAGGATGACAACCAACCGCCATGATATATTGGCATCCAGCAATAGTTTCATGCTTAGGCGGCAATAATTTTAATCATAGACTCCCGATTGGCTGCAAACGCAAGCGCAGCCAGGATATGCTCTTCTTTCAGCGAAGGATAATCTTCAAGTATCCGTGCGTATGTCATTCCAGAGGCTAACCACTGCAAAATATCTGAAACAGCTATCCTTGTACCTTTGATGCAAGGCTTTCCAAACCTGATCTCGGGGTCAATTGAAATGTAGGAAGAAAACTCTTTCATATTATAAAGTTAGTGATATAAATATTTTTCTAGTACGCTGCTTTGATGGAATCAAGCAACTCCACCTACAGTTCGCTGATATGAAGACGGTAAATGGTTGTCATAGGAAAATTACAATTTTTATTTCATTGTTTAAAAAGCCCTCACATCACTGCAAGGGCTTTCCTATCTTTCAAATATTATCAATTCTAAAAACGCGGCTCAGATTACTTCACTTCTTCGTAAGGCACATCAGTAACGTTATCATCAGCTTTTGAACCTCCGGCATTGCTACCGGGTTGTTCAGGTCCAGCAGCCTGCTCGCCACCTGCCTGTTGCTGGGTTGCATTGTACATATCCTGGCTGGCTGCCGTCCATGCGGTATTCAGTTCTGCCATGGCAGCATCAATACCCGCAATGTCCTGTGCTTTATGAGCGGTTTTTAATTTTTCAGCGCCAGCTTCAATCGCCGATTTTTTATCAGCCGGGATCTTATCGCCA
>JAEZRB010000240.1 GCA_023412975.1 Bacteroidota bacterium
GATCTACACGGATCTGAAATTTTTCGAGAGAAATTTCAAAGGGGTCATGCCGCTTGAAATTATTGTCGACACTAAAAAGAAATATGGTGTTACACGAAACTTGAAGAACCTGCAACTGATCGATTCCCTATCACAATTCCTGTCCTCGATACCCGAAATCGCGAGACCCCTGAGCATAACAGAAGGTTTGAAATTTGCCCGACAGGCTTTTTTTGAAGGTGATAGCATGAACTATGACATGCCTTCAGAGTACGATCTACCGGCGCTGGCACAATACCTTAATTTCCGGGGTGAACCCGGAGCAGCGAAGAATTCTTTCAGCAAACTGGTCTCGAGTTTTATGGACAGCGCGAAGCAGGAAGCCCGGATCAGTGTATCGATGGCTGATGTCGGCAATGTAAAGCTGCCTCAGATCCTTGATACTATTCAACAGCGGGTAGATCGTCTTTTCCCCAATGAAAAATATGATGTGCAGCTTACGGGTACCAGTATTACTTTTCTCGAGGGCAGCAGCTTTATCATTAATGGGTTAAAAGAAAGTATTTTCTGGGCCTTTCTATTGATCGCCCTGTGTATGCTCTATTTGTTTAAATCGGTGCGAATTCTCTTTTGCTCACTAATTCCAAATGTAATTCCGCTGGTGATCACGGCCGGAGTGATGGGGTGGGTAGGCGTACCCCTGAAACCATCGACAGTACTCGTGTTCAGCGTTGCACTGGGCATCGCGATTGATATCACTATCCGCTTTCTGGTTAATTATAAGCAGGAACTGGAGCCGCAACAGTATAATATCCGGAACACCGTCATTGAAACCATTCATAGCACGGGTATTAGTATCATCTACACGTCGATGGTACTCATCGCAGGATTTATCATTTTCAGTTTTAGTGGGTTTGGCGGGACACAGGCTCTGGGATGGCTAACATCCCTGACCCTGGTGACAGCTACATTCACCAACCTGGTCCTGCTTCCTGCCCTGCTGATCAACCTTGCAGGGAAACGCAAAAAATAATTAATTCAGTAATTCCGCCAGGCGGGTTTCAAGACTGGGGCCTCTTAATCCTTCGCCAATGATCTTGCCCTGTGGATCTACAAGGACATTGTATGGTATTCCATCAAAACCATACAAACCGACAACAGGGCTATTCCAGAATTGAAGATCGCTGATATTGGTCCAGGCAAGTTTATCATCACTGATCGCTTTGAGCCATTTGTCTTTCTGACCTGGCCTGTCAAGCGAAACGCCTAATACCGTAAAGTTTTTATCCTTGAATTTGTGATAGGCTTTAACCAGGTTGGGATTTTCCTGGCGGCAGGGCCCGCACCAGCTGGCCCAGAAATCTACGAGCACATATTTCCCACGGAACGAACTCAATTTAACTTCCTTTCCACTAGGATCGGGCATCGAAAAATCAGGCGCTTCTTTGCCAACCCAACTTATCGCGCCAGGAGGATTAAGCTGATTATCAAGCGTAGCTTTTACGGCTGCAATGCCTTGGTGTGAAGGGAATTTCTCAGCTGTTTTATTGATAATATCCATTACCTGGTCATTCGAGAGCGGTACCAGTCCAAAGCCACCTCTATTGGCAGTTTCCTGGTAATATCCCAGCTCGAAAATGGTCAGCGCCGGATCGTTGGCATTGAGGATGGCATCCTCAGAATATTTTTTCAGTTTATCGGCAAGCGGTTGCTGCTCGGCGATTAGTGGATAGATAACACTGTCGGGTGCACCCAGTCGGTGAAGACTGTCGATCTTTCTAGCCTGAGGGAATATCTCCTGCAGGCTTTTATTAAAAGTGTACAGGAAATCTTTCATCTTTTGGCTGGCAGGTGAACCTTCCACTTCATATTTTTCAGCAAATTCATTATTCTCCGGGCTCAATTGAATATCGAGCTTGATTTTGTCAGCATCGTTGATGACAGACACCACAGGGAACCTGTTCTGATCAAGCCGGAGGTTATAAATAACGGACTCCCCCCTTTCTCCTTTCAGTGAAAATTTTCCAGACTTGTCAATATTGGATGAATCGGTTGTAAGTGGCTGCGCGCCACCTGCGGGGATCATCTCCAGGTAGATCATTTTTGCGGTGTTGTTAGAGATCGTCCCGTTTATTGAAAATGATTTATCCGAGGATGTATCACCACAAGCCATCAACACACTTGCTGCAAGAGATGCAAGGATCAGTTTGTTCATAATTTAAAAATTAATAAAGCGAGCTCGTAAAAATTCTAAGATCGCATCAATATTTATGATTTAAGTTTTTCAAGTAATAATTCATTCGTTGCCCGCGGGTCTGCTTTACCCTTCGACCGCTTCATCACTTCCCCTACAAACAGCGATAGCAGGCCTTTTTTACCTTTCTTGTATTCCTTTACTTTCTCCGCATGCTTTTCCAGCACTTCATTGATGATCGGTTCCAGGCTACCGGCATCTGATTGTTGAACCAGGTTAAGTTCCTTTGCCGTTTCAAGCGGATCTTTTCCCGGATTATTCAACAGGTGTGTAAACAACCTTCCGGACGCTATCGTAAAGCTCACCGTTCCATCGTCCACCAGTTGTACCAGGCGTGCAATCGTGGCGGGTGATAATGGAAACGCCAGGATGTCCTTATTATTTTCATTCAGCCAAGACTTTACAGGCCCGATCATCCAGTTGGAAGCAGCTTTATAATTACTGGTCTTCGCCACCACCTGTTCATAAAAATCAGCCATTTCTTTTTCTTCCGTCAATACATATGCATCATATTCCGGGAGTTGCCATGCAGATGTATATTTTTTTACTCTTTCCACCTGTAATGCCGGTATAGTTTTACGGATCGATTCAATAAAACTATCCTCGAGGTGAAAGGGTGTAAGGTCAGGATCCGGGAAATACCGGTAATCATCCGCATCCTCCTTATCGCGAATGGCAAAAGTGGTTCCGTTATTGGCATCAAAACTCCGGGTCTGCTGAATGATGGTCGTACCGTCTTCGATTAATGTCACCAGTCGTTTTGCTTCAAAATCGATGGCTCGTTTTACATTTCTGATCGAGTTGAGATTTTTCACCTCAACGCGGGTGCCCAATTTGGTTTCGCCTTTTTTCCTGACAGAAATATTGGCATCGCAGCGGAAACTCCCCTCTTCCATATTGCCGTCGCATACCTCCAGGTAGCGTACCAGTTTGCGCAACTCGGTCAGATAGTTCCAGGCTTCTTCACTGCTTCTGATATCGGGTTCACTCACGATTTCAAGAAGTGGCGTACCTGCCCTGTTATAATCGATACAGGTGTTGTGCTCATCTACATCGTGCAGGCTTTTACCGGCATCTTCTTCCATGTGAATCCGGTTGAGGCGGACCTGTTTTTCCTGGCCGTCAACACGTATGGTTATATACCCGTTTTTACAAATTGGTGTGGTATGTTGGGATATCTGGTAACCCTTGGGAAGATCGGGATAGAAGTAATTCTTGCGTGCGAAGTAGTTTTCCTTTTCAATTTCACAATGACAGGCCAGTCCAAGTTTGATCGCGTATTCAATGGCTTTCCGGTTCATTTTCGGCAGGCTGCCGGGATGGCCGAGCGTGATCGGGCTTACCTGGGTATTTGGCGGGGAACCATAGGCGATGCTGTCACCGCAAAACAGTTTGCTTTCGGTGAGCAATTGCGCATGGACTTCGAGTCCTACCACTACCTCATATGAATCAAAAGGTTCAGTCATCAGGAACTGCAAAAGTAAGCCGCAAACCTCTAAAGGGGCTTAGAGATTTCCTAAAAATATAAGAGGCCGGACCTTTGAGATCCAGCCTCTTAAATATATGGATGACCATTATCGCCTAGAGATCGGCAGTCTTCAGCTTACGGGGGATTTTCACCTCCACTGTTTCAGACTTTCCTTTTCTCAACAGTTTCACTTTTACAGAAGTTTTTTCTTTGTTTTCACGCATCAGTTTTACGATATCATCCGCGCTATTCACTGCCTTACCCTCTACTTCGGTGATTACATCGTCCTCTTTGATACCGGCTTTAGCGGCATTTCCGTCTTCATCCACATCGATTACGTTTACACCTTTTCCATCTTCAGTATCCTGTACAGACACACCTAGTTTTGGACCGCTACCAGACCAGCTCCAGTGTTGTCCCGCACGTGGTATTGCACGGATACTGGGAGCAAGCCGATCAAGGTTCATATCAAAATTCTGTCCTGGTGAAAAACTAAAAGCTGAAACGCCTTTCCATTTGCCGAGTTCAGCCGTTAGTTTCTGCTCTTTTTTATCACGCAGTATGGTGATAGATACTTTATCTCCCGGCTTATGCTCTTTTATTTCTTTGGAAAGATCGTTGGGGGTTTCAATCTTGCGATCGTTAATGGTTTTGATGATATCGCCTTTTTTCAAACCTGCTTTTTCTGCCGCACTTCCTTCAGTTACTGATTCAACCTCAGCACCTTTATCAGCCTGGCTGGTTGTAACACCGAGCATAGCCCTGTTTTCGCTGACGCTGAAAAGATTGTCATTGAGATTATACATCCTCAACTGGTCGCCAAGACCATTCAGTGAACCAACCATACCATCGCCACCAAAAGCCCATACGTCCTTTATCTTATGACGACGCACCGTTATATCGCCATCTTTATCTTTTTCATTTACTTCCTTGCCATTCACTATAACTTTATCGCCTGTTACCTCGATCACCACCTTTTGGTCTTTACCGCCCTTACGGGTAATGATGATCTGCTCAGCTTCTTTTTTCTCTTTTACTTCTTTGTCTTTTTCATCCTGCGCCTTCAGCGATACCGGAACCACAAAGGCAGTGGCCAGGAAGAGAAAAGAGAGTGTTTTAAAAAGTTGTTTCATGCTGTTTTTATTTTTATAATTTAACTACGTTGAATTTCGTAGATCAAATATAAGGACAAATCTGAAAATACGAAGCATTTCGGAAATGTTAAATAGTAAATGGTTGATTTTGGGGATGAGCGGGCGGGCGCTGGTTAGGAGGCGGGAGTCTGCGAAATGCTGGATGTTGGATGTTGGATACTGGATGCTGGATACTGGATACTGGATGCTGGATTTCATTGGAGATGCGGATATTAAAATCGTAAATTTACTAAGGGTTTTTCGGTGTTGAAATAGGTGGAAATCTGCAATAAATTCAGCATTTTTGACATCGTCACCAACCGAACTGCTTTTCATTGTATGATGAAAATTCTCTCCATCACCTGCATTGTACTATGTGCAATCGTTATTGTATATGTGCTGGTAATATATATGGAGACCCGTAACTACAAATCTCCCGGTAAGCGTAACAAGACACCCTACTGACCTAATAATTTCTTCACCGTTTCAAGTACCTGCTTCAATCCACCGGCATCCTGTCCGCCAGCCGTCGCCAGGGTTTTCTGTCCCCCACCGCCGCCTTTGATCAGCGGGGCCACCTGTTCCTTAATAATCTTTCCCGCATCGAGATTCCTGGCCGTAGCAACAGTTTCTGACATGCCGATTGCTACAAAGGGTTTTCCGCCAATATTGGCACCCAGTACCGCAACATAATCGCGAAGGTTGTTTTTAAGGTCAAAACAGATCTTCTTCAACGCGTCGGGATTATCAACTTCAATAATATCCCCAACAAAGTTGACACCATTGATGATCTCATCCTTTAGAAGGAGTTCATTGCGAATGCCCACCAGCTGACGGGCTTCCATTCTTTCAATTTTCTTTTCCAGGGCTGCTTTATCATCCATTAGCTTCTCAATCGCCTTTAAAGGGTCTTTGGCCTTTAAGACTTCTGTCACCTGCCTGAACTGGCCGACCTTGTCAGCGATGTATTGAATGGCTGAAGGCCCGGTCAGGGCTTCCATCCTCCGCACACCTGCCGCTACAGCGGATTCCGAAACGATGGTAAACAATCCTATCATGCCGGTATGGCCCACATGGGTACCCCCGCATAATTCGATGGAATATTCAGGGTCGATGATCACTACCCGCACGGTATCTGCATATTTTTCGCCAAACAAGGCCATCGCGCCCATTTGCAGGGCTTCCTCTTTTGGTAGCTCCTTTGTCACTACCGGGATATTGGCCCTGATCTTTTCATTAACCAGGATCTCAACGCGGCGCAATTCTTCATCGGTCATTTTGGAGAAATGGGAAAAGTCGAAGCGCAAAATATCGGGGGATACCAGCGATCCCTTTTGAGTAACATGTTTGCCCAGCACTTCGCGTAAAGCTGCATGCAATAAATGCGTAGCAGTATGATTGTACATCGTGCGCAGGCGTGTGTCTGGATTAACTGAAGCCGTAACAGGCAAACTGATATCAGCGGGTAATTTCTCTGCGAAATGAATGATCAGGTCATTCTCTTTCTTCGTATCTGTGACAGTAATTTTCTCTTCACCAAATTGCAGGTAACCTTTATCACCCACCTGGCCGCCACTTTCAGCATAGAAAGGTGTGGTCTCCAAAACCAGTTGATACTGCTCTTTTGATTTTGACTTCACCTTGCGATATTTCACTACCTGGGTTTCCACAAGCAGATCATGGTAACCCACAAAATTGGTGCGGTCGGCCTTGTTCACATCGACCCAGTCTTCGGTATCAATAGCAGTAGCGGCGCGTGAACGATCTTTTTGCTTTTTCATCTCAGCCTCAAATCCTGCTTCATCGATAACGAGATTATTTTCGGCTGCTATCAGGCGGGTAAGGTCAACCGGGAAACCATAAGTATCGTAAAGTTCAAAAACATCGCGACCACTGACGGTGGTTGTGCTGGCAGATTTACTATCACTCACCAGGTCCTCGATCCGCTTCAATCCTTTGTCAAGCGTTCTTAAAAATGATTCTTCTTCTTCCCGCACGACCCTGTTCACAAATTCTGCCTGCTGGTACAGTTCGGGAAAAACATATTTAAACTGCAGGGCGATCTCGGTTACTAACTGGTGAAGCAGGGGTTGCTTGTAATCCAGGTAGGAATAGTAGTACCTGACGGCACGACGAAGTATTCTCCTGATCACATAACCAGCGCCTGTATTGGAAGGCAGCTGACCGTCGGCAATAGTGAAACTGATCGCCCGTATATGATCGGCAATCACGCGAAACGCAATCGCCTGTTTATCGTCCCCTCGGCTGGCGTCATATTTTTTTCCTGTTATCTTTTCTGTAGCTGCAATTGTTCCCGAGAAAACATCGGTATCATAGTTGGAAGTTTTCCCCTGCAGCACCCTGACCAGCCGTTCAAATCCCATCCCGGTATCGACATGTCTGGCCGGTAACTGCTCCAGGCTACCATCTTTCTTACGATTGAACTGGATAAATACATTATTCCAGATTTCAATCACCTGGGGATGATCAGCATTAACCAGGGTTCGTCCATCAACTGATTTTCTTTCCTGCTCATCGCGGCAGTCGACATGGATCTCGGTGCAGGGTCCACAGGGTCCCGTATCACCCATCTCCCAGAAATTATCTTTTTTGTTACCCGGAAGTATCCTATCTTCTGAAATAAACTTTTTCCATTCCTCATAGGCTTCCTCATCTTTTGGTAAGCCTTCCTTGCTATCACCTTCAAAAATGGTTACGTATAATCTTTCCTTATCGATCTTATAAACTTCGGTCAGCAGTTCCCAACTCCAGGCGATGGCTTCTTTTTTAAAGTAATCACCAAAAGACCAGTTGCCCAGCATTTCAAACATCGTATGATGATAGGTATCCACGCCTACTTCTTCCAGGTCGTTATGCTTACCGCTAACGCGCAGGCATTTTTGAGTATCCGCTACGCGGGGATATGGCGATTTTTTATTGCCGAGAAAATAATCCTTGAACTGGTTCATGCCTGCATTAGTGAACATCAGCGTGGGGTCGTTTTTTACAACGATCGGTGCCGAGGGCACAATCTCGTGGCCTTTGGATTTAAAAAAATCCAGGAATTCTTGTCTTATTTCGCTTGCGGTCATTTTTATCATTATTTATCATCCATAGCAGGCTTTTTCCCGGACATGCTTCAAAGCCATTGAATTGGGTTGATTTTTGCTGTGTAACGCCCTATATTTGTCAATATTGAAAATTTACCAATATTGGTTCCTGCCATCCATAGCAGTGGCTGGTGGGCAAAGGTAAAAGTTTCGATGTTTATTTGTACGCTGCGAAAACCAGGTTAACGGCTGGTTTACTATGAAAAAAATTAAATATTACTACAATACCAATACGCTGCGCTATGAAAAGCTGGAAACACCCCTGCGTGTAAAACTCCTGCGCGTTTTTGGTTTTGTGGCAGCCGCCCTTGTTACCGCTGCATTGATCTCCTACTTCGCCTTCCAGTTTATCGGTTCACCCAACGAGAAATTACTGCGCCTGCAAAATGAGCGCCTCCGCGATCGCTATTCAGATCTTGCTGAAAAAGCAAAGCAATTGGACAAGCAGATGTCGGAACTGGAAAAAAGGGATAACAGCGTGTACCGCGCCATATTTGAAGCCAATCCCATTCCTGACAGCGCCAGGGCAAAGGAGATCGAAGCTGAAAAAGAAATCGCAACCATCGAGGGAATGGCCAATAACCAGCTCCTCGGATCAATCACGCAAACACTGGCAAGACTGACAAGCCGGGTAAAAGTGCAGGCCAGGTCCTACGAACAGATCGACAACCTGATAAAAAACAAGGAACAGCTTTTATCGCATACACCCGCCATTCAGCCCGTGAGCAATAAAGACCTGAACAGGATCGCGTCGGGATTTGGTTATCGCATCGACCCTGTCTATAAAACCGTGAAGATGCATGCGGGACTCGATTTTGCAGCTCCCCAGGGTACACCGATCTATGCCACCGCAAATGGTACAGTTACAACCGCAGGTAATAAAGGCAACGGCTATGGCAATCACGTGATCATCAACCATGGATATGGCTACCAGACCCTGTATGGTCATATGGTAAAAGTGAAAGCCTATTCAGGACAAAAAGTTTCCCGTGGCGAAATTATAGGATGGGTGGGCAGTACTGGAAAATCAACGGGACCGCATTGTCATTATGAAGTACACAAGAACGGAAACAAGATCGATCCGGTATATTTCTTCTATAATGATCTCACACCTGAACAGTTTGATCGTCTGTTGAAACAGGCAGCCGCTTCTAATCAGAGTTTTGATTAGCAGGTTTTTTCAGAGAAAAATATAATCAGTGTAATCTGTGGCCCCTATTCGTGTCACTCGTGCAATTGGTGGCAACCAACCCATGTAGTCTGTGGCCCCCATTC
>JAEZRB010000263.1 GCA_023412975.1 Bacteroidota bacterium
GCGAACACAGCGAAGTATTCGCATCAGGTCCTGTTCTACGTAGCAGATTTTATCACGAAAACGGCTTTCGCTGTGCTCACCGTGCCCGCCGTGGTTTATAGTACTCCAGAGTTCCCCGGACAATAATAATTTGTAATTTGGAAATTGGGGCTGGTGAACTGGCTGTTCGGGGAATGGATCAGTTTGACCGGAACCGGCGCCTAAGTAACTGTGCATTAAAGGCAACTATGACGGTACTCAGTGACATCAGCACGGCACCCATGGCAGGACTTAAAGTAAAATGCGGGTAAAGAATACCGGCAGCGAGGGGAATGGCGATTACATTATAACCTATTGCCCAGCCAAGGTTCTGGACCATTTTACTATAAGTAGCTTTTGCAAAGTCTATCATCCCCACCACATCACGGGGATCGCTATTCACAAGGATAATGTCAGCGGTCTCCGCAGCTACGTCAGTACCTGAGCCCACAGCAATACCAACATCAGCCTGCGCCAGGGCTGGTGCATCATTCACACCATCACCGGTCATAGCCACTCTTCTCCCCTTTCGCTGGAATTCTTTGAGCTTTTCCTGTTTCTGATGTGGCAATACATTAGCAAAATATCCATCCATCTTTAATTTATCGGCCACCGATTTTGCGATTTGTTCATTATCGCCTGTCAGCAGGTAAGAACGAATATTCATGTTATGGAGATCGTTGATTGCCCCGGCAGCCGAATCCCGGATAGCATCCGCAAGGGTAAACATACCGGCGAGTTTATCATCGATCATCAGGTAACTGATAGTTTCCACTGTACTATCTATACCCGACGGCGTGGCAGGTATATCGAGCTTATGCTGACGAAAATAATTCGGCCCTGCCGAGATCACTTTTTTGCCGTTAACATGCCCACTAACACCTACACCCTGCAAATACTCAAATCCGGATACCGGCCAGTAGGGCAAGTTATTTTGTTTAGCCTTGCGCAGGATCCCCTGGCCGATATGATGCTCCGAATTTTGCTGCACAGACGCCGCATATTGTAAAAGTTCATCGCCAGTATAATTATCAAGAGGTATCACCTGCACCACCTCGTGTGATCCTTTGGTGAGTGTACCGGTCTTATCAAAAATAATTGTATCGAGATGGCGGGCCGATTCAAAAGCTGTGCGGTTTCGGATAAGCAATCCATGAGTAGCCGACAGGCTGGTAGATATCGCAATAACCAGGGGTATCGCAACACCCAGCGCATGCGGACAAGCTGTCACCATCACTGTGACCATCCTTTCCAAAGCAAAAGCCATATCGTTTCCTCTATTGAGCCAAATAATAAAGGTGATCACACCAACGGTAATTGAAATTATCGTCAGCCATTTGGCTACCCTGTCGGCAAGATGCTGCGTTTTTGATTTGGAAGCCTGGGCCGAACTCACCAGGTCGATCACCTTATTCAGGTAACTATCGTTGCCAGTGGCCACTACCTGTAACCTTAATACGCCGTCACCATTTATCGAACCGCCAATCACATCCTGCCCTGCTTCTTTCTTTACGGGAACGCTTTCACCTGTCAGCATACTCTCGTTCACATAAGAATTTCCCTCCGCTACTTTCCCATCGGCAGGTATTTTTTCGCCTGGTCTGACCAGGACAAAGTCATCTTTTCTTAATTCCTTTAAGCTTAGGTCTACCATCTCCCCATTTCTTTCAACATGCACCGTGGATGGCAACAATTTTACAAGGCTTTCCAAAGCCCTTGACGCAGCCATTGAAGAACGCATTTCCAGCCAGTGACCCAGCAGCATGATATCAATAAGTGTAGCCAGCTCCCAGAAAAAATCCATCCCTTTCAATCCAAACACCACCGCGGTACTGTAAATAAATGCCACCGTAATAGCGATGGCAACCAGCGTCATCATACCGATCGCCCGGTGTTTTATTTCGCTGATCATACCTTTTAAGAAAGGCATGCCTCCATAGAAATATATAAAAGAACTAAATGCCAGCAACAGGTATCTATCGCCGGGAAAACTAAACTCCAAACCCAGCCAATGCTGAATCATCGGTGATAATAACAAGACCGGTACCGTTACGATAAGGCAGACCCAGAAACGTTTCAGGAAATCATGGGTATGATGGCCTGCATGTTTATCGTGCATGGTGTGATTAGCATGACCCTTGTGCGATGAACCAGTTTCGTGTGTATGCTGAGCATCGGGGGTGGACTGTAACGTGCCATTCTCCAGCGGCACCAGGTCCATCCCACACTTTGGACATTGACCGGGGCCGGGCTTTATCACTTCAGGGTGCATGGGACAGGTAAACTTCTGTTCCCGCTCCTGCTGTGAAGAGTGGTGATGATGATGATGTTCGTGATCCATTCTATTCTGATTAAGTTACGACGATAGATTCAATTTGCTGTCGATTCGGTAAACGCTAATGTTTGTGTAAGGCAGGTCGTAGTTGAAGAAACACCTGGAACCCTACCGGCAACTCTCCATACAAAGATTTTAATTCTCCCTGTGGAAAATTAAGTGTTGTCTTCGCGCCCGCTGTAAGTTCAAACATGCCTTTTTGCAGCAGGCTACGATTGTATCCCACTGAAAGTACATGAACATCAAATGTCTCATGCACTAACTGATCTTCCAGGTCGAGTTCCTCGGTCGACTTTTGTACAAATTCATAACGGCTGAAAATTGCATTCTTCGCAAACTGGTAATTTCCTTCGAGCAAAACCGAATGTTCTTTATGATCCTCACCTTTATCATTTAAACCCCAGATCAATGCTGCACTCAAGTGCCTATTTGGCCCGTTCTTCCCGGCATACAATACCGAGGCTGTTGTGCGGGTAATATCTACACCAGGTTCCAGCGCTTCAGGTTCTTTTATAAACCCCTGCGAAAACTGCATGGCCCATCTTGCATCGGGATTGAACGATAAGCGGTAGGAATAACTATTAAACCTGGCTTTGTCAAAACCATACCGCTCCTCGTCTGGTTCACGACCAGTGAATGAAGAACCTTCAATCTTAAAATTTCGGTAGCGAAAACCAAGTGTTGCCACGCCAAATGTGATATGCGTTGCATCCTGCCAGTGATGACCAAGCGGTGCATCTGGGTTATTCATGGAAGATACCCGGTGCATGAATGCCGGAGCTCCCAGGGCCGGCTCACCCGGGTAACCGAGATATGCAAACACATCCATATCTTTTTTGATCGCATGTGTATAACCAAGGCTCAGCGCTGAGAACAGGTCATGCGGGTGCTGGCGATCAACCAATCTTTGTCCCTTCCAGGTTTCTCCTGACTGAAATAAAATGGGATAACCGTTGCCTCCTTCAGTCAGCCGGTCAAGACTGATCATCGCAGTCATATTGAATAATCCTTTATCTCCAACCCTGTTGTTCATCATGGCCATAAACCAGTTTGGCGCACCCCACTTGGCACTACCCCTGCTGCCGCTATTGAAAATATCGGTATTGGTGTATCGCAGAAAAACATTGCCATGAAACATCCAATCTGTCTTAGTTCCCTGTTTCATCCACATATACATCGGGCTGTTGTCAGGACTCCAGGCAGTGCCGGATCCGTTACGGCTCATAGGCAGATTTCTTGAAAATGCATGTGTCGGCATCCCATCAGCATCGTTTTTACCATGCATGCTGTGATCTGAATGATCCATCACCTTTCCCGTATCTTTTTTTACCGGCACAGTATCTTTTTGGTGATGTTCGTGCTGGGCAAAGCCTGCGTTCGTAAACATCAACATGTAGATGGTGACGAATGCTATGATCGTTTTCATTTACAGCAATTTTTCTTTACAAATAAAGACCGGATGAACCCGATAATTTTCATTAAAACATTCATGTCATGTTCAATTTATTTTGAAGCGCCAGCCCAAATACAACAATCTTCCGCTTACAGGGCCCCACACCATCGATGCATCAAAATGAGGGCCGAAAGGCTGATCGGCAGACCTAATCGCGTCTTTCTGGAAAAAGTCGGTTAGATTTTCTACGCCAACATACAAATCGAACGGACGCTGTTTGCCAAGCGTTTTAGTTATCTGCGCATTCATCAGGAAATAATCCGGCGACTGCGTAGCGCTTATTTCACCATTGGGATTTGCATTATGGCTGGTTATCCGCTTAGAACTGTTATAATTTATAGTATAATCAAATTTCCATCCCGAAAGATCGTATGCAAGGTTTGCAAAAGCACGATGTGGCGCTGTAAACGGCTTATCCAGAAGCTTGCCACCATAATTTGTCTTAACATCAAAATAACGATAAGCCAGCCTCAGCTCAAGTTTTCTGACAGGCTTCAGGTTGATTTCTGCCTGGAAACTGTTTGAATATGATTTCCCGTCCAGGTTATAAAATTTCACTTCCGAGGGGTTTTCCATATCAACCACCACCTGGTTTTCAAAATCATTGCGGAAATAGTCAACACTCAAAAGCGCATCACGATTAAACAACCTGAATTTCTGATCCACGCTGATACCCTTGTTCCAGGCCACTTCGGGATCTAATCCATAAGCTTTGACATCTGCCTGCGCCAGGATCATCACCTGCCTCGCGCTTACAAACAAACCTGAGTTCTCAGCAAATATGTTGGCAGTCCTTTGTCCCCTGCCTGCGCTGAACCGCAGCGTTGTACCACGCAGGGGTTCATACCGCAGGTGAAGCCTTGGAGTAGCAAACCAGCCAAACAAACTATTATGGTCGGCCCTGATACCCGCAACAACATTTATTTTTTCCACTGGCGTATAAGTGTATTCAAAAAAGGCACCCGGAACTTTCTCCGTTCTTTTATACAGGTTGTTACTGAAAACCTCGTCATACTTATCCGTCACGAAGCTTCCACCGGTGCGGAACTTATGAGCCGATGTTCCAATAATCGACTGGTAGATCAGGTTTGCATAGAAATTATTCTGCTCCGCGTTATAAGTTGTCATTCCAAAATAAGAGTCCTGCTCATGCCGGAAAGCAGACAATTGCAAACCGAGACTTTTATATTTCTTGCCGGGAAACACATACCCGAATTTTGCAAAACCCTCATATCGCCGCGTGTCAATTCCGAGTCCATAGCGGTTGGTTGTAAACTTATCCTTTGATGGTTTAAAATCAACCTCACCACCGGTACGACTATCATCGAGATATTTTATGCCAAACTGCGTCATAAAACCGTTATTGTCCTCGTATTTCCAACGGTTGATGGCACTGAATAAATTCCCGATAGGAAGATCACGAAATCCGTCTTTATTGAAATCAATATTCTTGTTGGTAAGAAATGCATCGTGCAACAACAAAGCAGTGCTCCATTTCTTACCGATCTTTTGCGAAAGAATCAGGTTGAGATCGGTTTTGCCCATATCATTGACGTATACATTCGCATAAACTTTCTCTGCTGTTTCCGGCTTTTTCAATTCTACGTTGATCTGCCCTGCGATGCTTTCATAGCCATTGGCAACCGAGCCAATCCCTTTAGTCAATTGGATCGACTCTACCCATGTGCCAGCAATCGTGTTCAAACCCATCGGCGTAGCGATACCACGCGGGCCTGGCAGGTTTTCGACAGTCAACTGAGTATAATTTCCACTCAATCCCAGTAATTGAATTTGCTTTGATCCCGTGACTGCATCATTGTACGATACATCTACCGAAGGATTTGTTTCAAAGCTTTCGCTTAGGTTACAACAGGCTGCTTTGAATAATTCTCTTTCCGTCATGATCTGTGTGCGTATCGGGCTCATAGCAGACAGGTAAGTTGCGCGCCGACGGGACCTGATTGTCACTTCGCCAAGCTGATTCCCCGATGCCAGGACAACCATCAAGGTTTTTCCATCCACAACTTTGATCGTATCGGGTGTAAACCCAACATAACTCACGACCAGGCGTTCAGACAGGCTGTCGCGATTGATCTTAAATACACCCGATGAATCAGTAAGGGCACCGCGATCTGTATTCGACCAGCTAACGGTAGCGCCGGCCAGGGGACTGAAAGAACCTTTTTCATCTTCTTTCAACACAACACCCATTACCATACCCTGTCCCGCATCAACCTTCTCCATTGAGTTCTCTAATCCATTAATATGGTTCTCCCTATATAAGCAGCATGCTGGTAGTTCCTTGTAAACGCGATCATTAGCTTTCTCCAGTTCAGTATCGTGACCTGCACCCGCAATTCTTTTTTGAATTTTTTCCGGACTGGTAACAGTAGGCAAATAGGTTAGTGTAAGCATACTGGTATTCATATTCCAGATTGCCGCAACGGTTCCTTTACCCCTGGCCGCTTCCTCAATGCGGGCCTTACACATTTCACAGGCGCCTGATACATGAAATGAGATGGTAGAATCTTTTTTACCTGTTCCGGTTACTGATTTACCCTGGGAAAAAGCCTGTTGAACTGAAATAAAAATCAGGGGGAGAAAAATAATTATCCTTAGTATTGGTTTCATTTTTTAGAATTTGATATTAGTAATACGAAAGCTCTAGTGTTTGCTGTTTGACAAACACATGTTCTGATCGTATCAATCAAATTCTGAAAATGCAATGTTGCTTATAAAGGGGGAAAGATGAAACACCAGGAGGAGATGATGAACTAATATAGGAAACCTGATATCCGACTACTTCATTTGTTAGTATTGATTCGAACGTGTTTGGTAATTCCGTCTCAGGTGCTTTCAGCTTTAACTGCCGCGCTGATTCCTTATTGTAGTCATCTTTTATTTTTATGTCGACTTGCCTGTCATCGCAACAACCCTTCTTTCTCTCCTCCTTTTTTACGGGGCAATCTTTGTCTGATATGGGCACCAACTTAACCTCATCCACCCTTCCGCAGCAAAAATGTACATGCAGGGTCATCCCAAAAGAGGAAAACGCAAATGCGAGAAAGGTGAATATGAAAATCAGCTTTTTCATCCCTGTTAAATCATATTGATCAACATTACAGCACTCATGGCTACCATGAGCAGGTCTTCAAACAAAGTCACTTTACTAAGTGGCAGCTTTATCACTGTTCCCAAACAAGCGCATTGAAAAGGGGTTTTCTTTACCAGGCTCTGTACCACCCCGATTGTACTTACCGACATAACCACCAGGGTCACAAGGTTTGTTACCAGAGGATCAAAGCCGGTTAGAAAAGCGATACCCAGGGCAAGTTCTACAAACGGGTATACAAAACCCCAGGCGGGTAACTGCTTCGCGACGATATCATAAGAACGATATCCCTCGGCAAATCCTTTCAGGTTTATGAGCTTGAAAAACGAAAACACGAGGAAAAATCCCGCCATAAAATGGCTCATCCACTGCATCCAATTAAAACCTCCCTGCATGAACTGGATCAGGATTGTAATACCAGCGATATAACCGAATATGAGGAAAATAGGGTAATACGAACTTTTCTCTTCGGCCATAACAGTAGTTGCTGCGGCCATATGTCCTCCCCCCGAATCTGAAATAGTATAATGCCCGGCTTTACTGACTGCTTCCTGCAGGGTGGTTGTATTGATGTGCCGGTTCATTGTGATCGTTGCCTGTGGCGCCTGCAATTGAACATCGGCTGAAAGAATATCTCCCAGCTTCAACAATTCACTTTTAACGCGGGCGACGCAGCCGCCACAAGTCATGCCTTCTATTTGATATTGATGTGTCATAATTTAAACCTCCGATGCAAATCTCCTTCAAAACACAGCCGCAACTGTTACATAATCATGAGGTTTTCTTATATAATTTCAACAACAATGCTAGATCTTATCCAGGGGTTTACGTTGATGATCTTTTAACTGCTTAAACTGGCTGGGAGTAAAACCGGTGATTTTTTTAAACTGGGCCGATAAATGGGCAACGCTACTATATCCGAGTTTAAAAGCAATATCGGCCAGGCTATATTCGCCATATACAAGCCATTCCTTCACCTTTTCTATTTTTTGAAGAATAAAATATTGCTCAATCGTTGAATTCTCCATTGAAGAAAAAAGATTACTGATATAGTGATAGTCCTTCCCAAGTTTTTCGGTCAGGTAAGCAGAAAGGGTTTTATTCATTTCATCCAGCTCACCATAATGAACCAGTTCTATAATTACAGCTTTGATTCGCTCCAGGAATTTCGCTTTCTGATCATCCAGCAGCTCGAAACCCTCAACATTCAGTTGCTTTCGTATTTTGTTCTCAGTATCAGCGTCAATCTCATCTTTCAATTTTACTTCGCCTAGCTGAACCGATTCAGGGATAATACCATTTTGTTCAAATATGGATGACACCGATTTGATGCAGCGACCGCAAACCATATTCTTGACATGTAATTCCATTATTTTTTCCTTTTCAACGCATTTAGAAATGTTCTTTCATACGCGATCAACCAGCTATTACGCGCCATCCGCTGCATGTTGCCATCCAATTGAAACCGGTAACCAAGATTGAGTTTTGCATTGCTATTGAAGATAAGTTGTATGGCCGGGGCCAGGTCAACCAGGTATGCACTGCGATCCAGGGACTGCTGTGCCAGCAGTTCGGCATATATATTCAAATTGGTCTGCTGGTAACCGGTGTATTTTAATGGCAATACGAGATAACCACCCGACAGGGAATAATTCATCACCTGGTATATTCTCGAGGGTATATATACAACAGATTCCTTATTCCTGTCTTTGTGTAATCCCTGGGTATGACTTACCGTGCCCGATATAGCAAACTTGCCCCAAAGTTGCGTAGCTATCACGCCAAGTTGCACACCACTCTTATCACCCATCAGGCTTAATTCATCAAAATGGAAAGGACTTCGGCTATATGCTGCGTCGGCAAAAACAGCCATCCGGAAATGCGAGTGCAATTCATCTTTTGACAGGAACCGATACTTTCCATACACATACACCGATTCCCATCGAAAATTGCGTGTATGCATGTCGGCGAAACTCGCGCCGACGTGGACCATCCAGTTCTTGTTGATCCCAAACATTAGTTCGGGAGTATAGCGCTGCATAAACCGGTCACCGCTACTCTGCTTGGTGATAAAATTGGCGCTGAGTTTGGTACTAATCGAATGAGCAGGCATATTCGAAGCCGGCTCCGAATAAACATATAGTTCCTGGCTGCTCACTCCAAGAGAGCAAACCAGTAAAATGACAATAGATAATGATTTCATATTACACCGGGATCACTCCTGCAATAGCTGGCTGATCGCATTATCCAATTGTTTCTCTTTTGGATCGATCATCACCACATCGCCTTTTTTATTGATCAGGAAAGTGGTAGGCAAAACGGAAATCCCCCAGTTGACCGCCGATTGGGCGCCCCAGTTACGCGGATCAATGACCTGCAGCCAGGTTATCTTGTCCTTTGCAATGGCTTTTTCCCAGGCGCGCTTGTCGTCATCAACCGATACGC
>JAEZRB010000285.1 GCA_023412975.1 Bacteroidota bacterium
GTAATAATATTTATTCGAGGCTGGCTGCTACCAGTTCGGCCACATCCAGCACTTGTACCGAGTCTTCTTTTTCAGCGAGTTTCACGCCATCGGTCAGCATGGTATTGCAAAAAGGACAGGCGGCAGCAACAATATTGGCACCAATGCCGATCGCTTCATTACTTCTCTCGATATTGATTCGGGTTGAACCTTTTTCTTCCTCCTTAAACATCTGCGCACCACCAGCGCCACAGCATAAACCGTTGCTTCGACATCTTTTCATTTCCACCAGTTCCGCATCCAGGGCTTCCAGTACTTTCCGCGGTGCTTCATAAATATCATTTGCACGTCCGAGATAGCAACTGTCGTGGTATGTGATCTTTTTTCCTTTAAAAACGCCGCCTTCTTTCAGTTTTATTTTTCCGTCATCAATCATCTGTTGCAGGAAGACGGTATGATGGATCACTTCATAACTTCCACCCAGTACAGGATATTCGTTTTTGAAAATATTGAAACAATGCGGGCAGGCGGTTACAATTTTTTTGATGCCGTAATTATTCAGGACCTGGATATTCTGGTAGGCCATCATCTGGAACATAAACTCATTGCCGGCTCTGCGTGCAGGGTCGCCGGTGCACATTTCCTCTTTGCCCAGGATAGCATAGTCTATTTTCAGTTTATCCAGGATGGTAACAAATGCTTTCGTGATCTTTTGTGCACGTTGGTCGAAGCTGCCCGAACAACCTACCCAAAAAAGTACTTCCGGAGAACGGCCATTGGCAAACAAATCAGCGACGGTGGGAATATTCATGAATTGACAACTGTTTTCAGGGCAATGTTACGAATAAAATAAAGCATCACCATGAACTGCCAACTGCATCTGACATATCAGGCGAACAATGTGCTTAAAATTATTATAGCTGCAATAAATGACAAGGCAATAACCCCCAGGGTGATCCACCCCAATAATTTTCCCGAACGGGCTTTTCTGTCATCCGGGTCTTTTCTTATCGCTGATGAGCCGGTTACAACGGCCACGATGCCTGCAGCCAGCGAACCCAGCACAACATAGGGAAGGAAAAAACCTGCTAAAAGCAGGACTACACCCACGACACCAAATGTCAGTGATATTTGTCCCGGGTCTTTCTCCCTGTCGGCTTTTCGCTTGAATTTTTGTTTTAGCAGGAGAAAGGAAATCTTTTGTTTAAGGGTTAGTTTCTTACCCGTATATTTTTGAATGTCCTTTATTTTAAGTGAGGCTATTTTTTTAAATAGTTCCGCTGGAAATATCGGTGTGGCTCCAACAGTTGGAGGGGAGGCAGCATTGACGGGTTCTATCGCTGTTGTAAAAAAAAATATGGCGGAAAGAATTAGACAAATTTTTCTCACAATAGTAGCTTGTATCCTAAATATAACCTGTCCGCAATAAATTCCCAAATAAAGAGCTCAATAGCTATTTTTGCCGGCATACGATGAGACTGAGGAATTTTTTCTTGCGACTAACCAAATGGGAACTTTGGAACTTTTATGTGTTGTATGCTCCCATCAGCCCTGTATGGTTTTGGTATTGCCTGCGGAGCCGGTCTTTCTGGTTTTTTAGTTCATCTAATCCCACGATTACATTTGGTGGATTTGAAGGCGAAGGGAAGAAGGAAATGTATGACCAGCTGCCAGCAAACCTGGTGCCGCGCACAATCTATATCATGCATGACTGGCCTTTCAGTGAGGTAAAAAAGAGGATGGAGGAAGCCGGCTTTAGCTTTCCCTTCATCGTGAAGCCCGATGTGGGAATGAAAGGCATCCTGTTTCGCAAGATCGAGAACGAGGAACAACTATTAAAGTATCACGAACGAATTCCTGTCGAATATATCATACAGGACCTGATCGAGTTGCCAGTTGAAGTGAGCGTGTTTTATTATCGGCTTCCATATGAGGAAAAAGGGGTGGTTAGCGGTTTTATCGACAAAGAACTTTTGCAGGTAAAAGGTGATGGGAACAGGACATTGAAGCAACTGATTGAAATACATCCGAGGGCCAAATTCAGGATGGAAGAAATGGAGCATCGTCATGGTCACCGGTTTGACAGGGTGATCCCGGAGGGCGAAATATTTTATCTTTCATATGCAGGCAACCACAACCGTGGCGCGCATTTTACCAACCTACATAAAGAGATCAACTCGCGGATGCACGAGGTGTTTGATGAATTGAGTCATTATACTTCTTTTTATTATGGCAGGTATGATATCAAGACCACCTCACTTGAAGATCTAAAAGACGGTAAAAATTTTCAGATCATTGAGTTTAACGGTTGCGGTGCTGAACCCAATCATATCTACGATTGCGGGATGAGTATCTGGCAGGCTTATGGCGTCCTGCTCACGCACTGGAAAGCTTTATTTAAAATCAGTCGTTACAATCACAGGAACGGAACGCCTTACTGGTCCTTCAAAAGAGGGTGGAATTTTCTCAAACAGGCGCGTGCACATTTCAGGATGCTGGAGAAATTTGACTAGCCGGGAAACTGACGGCTGAGGTTTGATGTCACGTGAATTTGCACAACGCTTCCGATCCTCTAACTCATCCGGGACGATCACTTCTTCGTATTTTCGCCGCATGCACCCTCTATTGAAAATCTTTTTTACGGGCATGCTGGTCAGTTTCCTTGGGTCTTTACCCCTGGGGACATTGAATGTTGCGGCTATGCAGATTTCAGTATCTGATGGCGTTTACGCTGCAATTCTTTTTTCAATTGGGTCATTAACGGCTGAAATCATTTATGTCAGGCTCTCACTGGTGGCCATGGACTGGATCAGGAAGCAGGAAAGGATATTCCGGATCCTGGAATGGGTAACCCTGGCCATCGTGCTTGCCCTTGCCGCCACCAGCTTTTATGCCGCACTGCATCCTTCTGTTGGAAAGAATGTAATACTGAGTGGCAATATGCCTAATCTGCTGCTGGGTTTTAGTATGAGTGCGGTCAACCCGATACAAATCCCATTCTGGTTTGGCTGGAGCACTGTCCTTTTCACCAAAAAAATACTTCTGCCACGCAATGATCATTATAACACGTATATCATTGGCATAGGCGTTGGTACATTTATTGGCAACCTGATTTTTATTTTTGGCGGCCGCCTGATCGCCGACAAGATCAATAGCAACCAGCATGTTCTCAACTGGATCATCGGCAGCATATTTTTGATTACGGCCATTGTTCAGGTATGGAAGATGAGCCGAAAGAAAGGTGCGATCAATCAACTGGAGCATCCGGAAGAGATGACCAGCCATATCGAGGCTAAAATGGGTAAGCTGGAAGAGAAGTTTGATAAATTCTCAACCAAAGATCATTAGTCTGATACTAACCTTTCCTTAGTGTGCGGAGATGGTTTCCACATCAGGTATCCCGGCGAGGTGAAGCTCAATATGCTTGTGACGGGCTTTGGTTTTAAATTCATTGATGATCTCCACCACATCATAATCGATATACACGCTATGCGATCCTTCAATATGCACTACAGAATAATCCGGTATTTTCTCCAGCTCATCCTTGATCCGTTTCTTGTTGATAAAACTCACATTGATCGCCAGCCTGAAATAGTAATGAGTGATAGAACCCTCCTTGCGGGTTTGTAAAGTATAACCAGCTTTATAGGTATTCTTAAAGATGAAATAACCGGCGTATGCTACTCCTATGCCAACTCCGATCAGCAGGTCGGTGAACAGGATTGCAGTGGTGGTCACAAAAAATGGGAGGAATTGCTCGCGCCCCAGCTTATAAACCGCCTTGATCATTTTTGGTTTTGCCAGGTTATAACCTGTTCTGATCAGTATCACCGAGAGGATACAATAGGGTATAAGGTTGAGTATCGATGATGCGAAGAACGCAAAGATGAAAATCCAGATGCCATGAAATATCGCGGAGAATTTTGTCCTTGCACCTGCCTCAGCATTGGCAGAACTCCTGACGATAACAGCTGTGATGGGTAAGCCCCCGATCAGTCCGCTGAAGAAATTACCTGTACCCTGTGCTACTAGTTCACGGTTTTGAGGTGTGATCCGGTTGTATGGATCCAGCTTATCCACAGCTTCAATGCTTAGTAGCGTTTCCAGTGATGCAACCAGGCAGATGACGATCGCCATTTTCCAGGTAGCCGCGTTCGAAAATAAAGAACTGAAATCCGCGAACCTGATTTCTCCAAACATATCGGAAGATACATTTACAAACTGGGAGGGTTTCAGGGCCAGGGAAGGAATATAGTTTTTAAACAGCAATGCCAGCAATACACCAAATATGACCACCACGAAAGATGTGGGAAGAAATGATAATTTCCTGGCCAGCGTTTTCTTCCATACGATCAGCAGCAACAGGGATGTGATGGCAATAACCACCGCTCCTGGGGATATGGAATGATAAAGGTTTTTGACATGGCTGAAGCCGTGGTTAAATGAAATGACATTGAACAATTCTCTTGTCCAGAAATCCGGTTCATCGTATCCCAGCAAAAATGGGATTTGTTTTGAGATCAGCAGGATGCCGATTGCAGCCAGCATACCCTTGATAACGGCCGATGGAATAAAATGCGTGAAGCCGCCAAGTTTGAAAACACCGAGTAAGATTTGAAGCAAACCAGAGATGGCGATAGCTACAAAAAGTAATTCAATACTACCCAGGTCTGTAACAGCTGAGGCGCATATTGCTGTAAGCCCGGCCGCAGGTCCGCTTACGCTAATATGTGATTTGCTGATGATGGCTACTATTACGCCACCCAGGATACCCGCCATAAGTCCGGAGTAAACCGGCGCGTTGGAGGCGAGTGCAATGCCGAGACAAAGTGGAAGAGCTACAAAAAATACTGTGATACTTGCCTTGAAATCGTGTTTCAGAAAGGTAAGATAATAAAACCGGGCTCTGC
>JAEZRB010000063.1 GCA_023412975.1 Bacteroidota bacterium
AAGGCCCGGCCTATTTGTATATCAGCGGTACCAAGGATCCGATGAGTAAGGATGTAGAGAATACCCTGGCGCAGATTATTAGCGAACAGGGAAAAAAATCCGCCGACGATGCAAAGAAGTACCTGGAGCAATTGAAAAAGGAAGGTAGGCTGGAGAAAGATGTTTATTGATTGATGTGGCTGAATACATAACTGAACAACAACTCACATGTCTGAAAAAACGAACTTATCATCAGTTGAAAGGATCAAAACGGCAAGTAATGGCCTTCGGGGAACCCTGAAGGAAAGCTTGCTGGATAATATTACCGGGGCTATCCGCGAGGATGATCAATCGCTGGTAAAGTTTCATGGCATGTACCAGCAGGATGACCGCGACAGGAGAGAGGAGAGAAGTGCTAAGAAACTGGAGTGGCTGTATTCTTTTATGATCAGGCTGCGCCTGCCCGGAGGGCTTATGACACCTGAGCAATGGATCGGGCTGCATCATATAGCAGGTGAACATTCCACCGGAACTATAAAGATCACCACCAGGCAAACGATACAATTGCATGGAATCTTAAAATCGCATATCAAGCCAACGATCCAGTCTTTTAATACGCTTCAACTGGATTCGATCGCGGCATGCGGCGATGTGAACCGTAATGTGACCTGCAGCGCACACCCCAAAGAATCGGCACTGCATGAAGAGGTATTCCGATATGCCGACATTATCAGCAGGATGGTGTTGCCAAAAACGCGAGCCTACTATGAAATCTGGCTTGACCAGGAAAAGATTGCTGAAAAAACAGAGGAGGATCCGCTTTACCAGGATCGCTATCTGCCCAGGAAGTTTAAGATCGGAATTGCCATTCCACCGAATAATGATGTCGACGTATTGACCAATGATCTCGGCCTGATCGCCATCATTGAAAACAATGAGTTAAAAGGTTTTAATATCGCGGTCGGCGGGGGATTGGGTACCACGCATGGTAATCCGAGTACGTACCCGAGGCTGGCAACGGTAATTGGTTTTGTGGATACAGAGGAAAAGCTATTGAAAGCAATTTATGAATGTATAACCGTGCAAAGGGATTTTGGCAACCGTAGTGACCGCAAGCTGGCACGTTTGAAATACACTGTCGATAAAATGGGTGTCGATGCTTATCGTGCCGAGGTAGAAAAACGTTGCGGTTTCCAGCTTGAAGCACCGAAGCCTTATAGTTTTACGTCGAGGAAAGATCATTATGGATGGAGATTGAATCATGAGGGCAAATGGTATTATACTTTATTTATTGAAAACGGCAGGGTATTCGACAACGAAAAGCTCGCACTGAAAACGGGTTTGCTCGAAATAGCAAAGACTGGGAAAGCCAATTTCCGGTTTACCAGTTCTCAAAACCTGATACTGGCTGATATTGCCGAACAGGACAAGGCAGAAATTGAAAATTTGCTCAGCCAGTTTGGTATGATCGAACATACCAACAAGGCCGGTGTAATGCGAAAGAATGCGATTGCCTGTGTAGCGTTCAACACCTGTCCCCTTGCGCTGGCAGAAGCGCAGCGTTATTTACCTACACTCATATCTAAAATTGAACCCATCCTATTTAAGTTTCAGTTGCAGGATGATGAGATTATTTTGAGAATGACGGGTTGCCCTAATGGTTGTGGGCGATCTCCCGCGGCGGAGATAGGCCTGGTGGGTACAGCCTACGGGTTGTACAATTTATATATCGGTGGCGACAGGCTGGGAGAAAGATTAAACACAAAGTACAAGGATAGTCTTGACGAAGCACAGATACTGGAAACGCTTGATCAATTGCTCGGCGTGTATGCGGCGGAAAAGAAATATGGCGAAACGTTTGGAGATTTTTCTTATCGTAAATGGATTGCTAAATGAACAAAGGTTTAAAGGAAATCGTCCGCACGCAGGAAAAGCAGGGAAATGATCTGTTCCCGGTTTTTTTAAAACTGGAGCATTTGCGTTTATTGATCGTTGGTGGAGGAAAGGTTGGCCTTGAAAAACTGAATGCCGTAATTCAAAACTCACCCTTAACGCAGATAAAACTCGTATCCCCGGAAATAAGTCCGGAAATCATACTGCTGGCTGAAAAGCATCCTAATATAACGCTTCAGCAGCGCCCTTACGAAACTTCCGACCTGGATGAATGTGATATAGCAATTGTTGCGGTAAACGATAAGGTACTAAGCGAAAGTATTCATGCCGAGTCCCGGCAGAAGCACAAATTGGTGAATGTTGCCGACACTCCTGAACTCTGTGATTTCTATCTTAGCTCTATTGTAAAAAAGGGGAACCTGAAGATCGCGATCTCGACCAATGGGAAATCACCAACGATCGCCAAACGATTAAAGGAAACATTTTCCGAATCATTGCCCGAGGAACTGGACGAGATTTTGGATAATATGTATAAGATCCGCAATCGGCTAAACGGGAATTTTGAAAACAAGGTCAAAAAACTCAATGAACTTACCCGTGTGCTGGTTCAAAAGGATCAGGTGCGGGAGAAGGAGATCCGCTGGAGAAAGATCGCCACTTATTCACTGGCCGTGTTTGCCCTGATGCTGATCGGTCATTTTATTTTTTCCTACCTCCCGCTGGCAAGCCTGGCAGATGAGACTGTAAAATGGTACCAGACACTAGACAAGAATTTTCACTGGATGGTGCTGGCCGGTTTTTGCGCGCAGATGGTTGATGGCGCCACCAGTATGGGATACGGTGTTACCAGCTCTATCATCCTGCAATCAGCGCATGTAAGTCCTGCGGCAATTAGTGGTGGTATACATACTGCCGAAATGTTTACCAGCGGGGCTTCGGGATATAGTCATTATAAATTCGGAAATGTAAATAAAAAACTTTTTAAAGCGCTAGTGATACCAGGTATACTAGGCGCTGTACTGGGCGCCTGGCTGCTGGTCGAATTTGATGATAGTCACCTGAAATATCTACGGCCTGCCATGGCGATATACACGCTTTTGCTGGGGGTAAAGATTTTTAGTAATGCATTTCGGCCGGTCCATCTCAAGAAAAAGTTCAAACGCTATGGATGGCTGGCTGGTATCGGTGGTTTTTTGGATTCTTTTGGCGGAGGCGGCTGGGGGCCCATCGTTACTTCCACCCTGATCACAAAGGGGCGTACACCAAGATATGTGGTCGGCTCAGTCAGTCTTACTGAATTTTTTGTGACCCTAGCGAGTGCTTTTACCTTTTTTACACTGATAGGTGTTCAGAACTGGCAGGTGATACTGGCACTGGTGATTGGTGGTGTTCTGGCTGCCCCCCTTGCGGCCAGGCTTGCTGGTAAGTTACCACGCAAAGCTTCATTTCTTTTACTGGGAGCGGTAGTAGTGATCTGGAGTATAAGGATCCTCTTCAATGTACTGTAAACAGCTATCTGCAGAAAATTTTTGAGAACATGGCAAATCCAAATATGTCCCGTAGGGACATTTTATGGATAGAAACTGAGAATGATGTGGTAACATCCTTCGGGACGGTTTGTGCAAATTGCCTGCACTTTATACCGGTTGTTTTCCGTTCGGGTTTTTTGGTCACGTAGTGCAAAGAGGAAACACGGAGGGCAGGGTGAATTTACAAAGCACACAAATTATTGATCTTTCAAATTTTTTTTGATTAATAGTCTACAAATTTGGTAGGATAATAAGACACCCTTATTTTTGTTACCTCAAAAAAAAAATAACCATGTACAACCAGTGTATACTTTTCCTCCGATGTTGCCTTTAAACTAATACAACCTTAGATAAAATTTTTTTGAAATAATAGTCTATAAATTTAGTAGACTAATAAACCTTGATCAATCAAAACCAAATTATGAAACGCATCATCTTTTTTTTAGGATTTTTGTCGCCGTCCATTGCCTTCGCGCAGTTAAGCGGCCGTGTGGTCAATAGCAATAATGATGGTGTCCCGTATGCAAGCGTATTGATAAAGAATACCGGCATTGGCACCACCACGGACTCCACAGGCCGTTTTATACTATCCGATATTGAAAAGTTTCCTTTTACACTCGTGGTCTCCTATGCCGGTTTCGAACCGCATGAACGTGTGGTTAGAAACAGCAACGTAGGCAATATCGTAATTCATCTTCAGTCGCTTTATCAAAGGGACACTGTGATCGTTACCTCGCGCCGCCGCCGCGAAGTGCTACAGGATGTGCCCATCCCTATCACGGTCATCACGGCGTCGCAGGTAGAGGATGCCGGCGCCTTTAATGTGAATCGGGTAAAGGAATTTGTTCCGGCTGTACAATTATATACATCCAACCCACGTAATACGGGGATCAATATCCGTGGCCTCGGCTCGCCATTTGGTCTGACCAATGATGGCCTGGATCCCGGTGTGGGCTTTTATGTTGACGGAGTGTATTTTGCCCGCCCTGCTGCTGCAACTTTAGACTTTATTGATGTAGAAAGGATCGAGGTGTTGCGGGGACCCCAGGGTACACTGTTTGGCAAGAATACTACCTCTGGAGCATTTAACATTACAACTCGCAAACCCACATTCAGGCCGGGCGCTAATTTTGAAGTAAGCTTTGGTAACTATGGCTATGTACAGGCGAAAGCATCTGTGACAGGGCCCCTAAGCAAGAAACTGGCGGGGCGAGTTTCATTTTCCGGTACACAGCGTGATGGACTTGTGGAAAATATCAGGACCGGGCATAACACCAATGATATTAATAACCTCGGTTTCCGTGCTCAATTATTATACAAGCCCTCCGACAATACCACTATCACTTTATCTGCTGATGATTCACGTCAGCGTCCTGATGGCTATGCACAGGTGATTGCAGGTGTGGTACAAACTCAAAGAGCGGCTTACCGGCAGTTCAATGCCATCATTGCTGATCTTAATTATACATTACCCAGTCTAAACGCGTTCGATCGTAAGATCGATCATGATACTCCGTGGCGTTCTGCTAATGATTTGGGTGGGGTATCGCTTAACATCGATACCCGGATCGGACCAGGAACCCTTACTTCCACCACAGCATGGCGTTATTGGAAATGGGGTCCCTCCAATGACAGGGATTTTACAGGACTGCAGGCCCTTGCCAAATCGCAAAACCCGTCCAAACACAAAAACTGGTCGCAGGAAGTACGTTATGCAGGTGAATTTTCCTCACGCCTGAGTGGAGTCGTGGGTTTGTTCTTTATCGACCAGGAGGTTAAAACTGCCGGTACGGAAGAATCTGGTTCAGCGCAATGGAGATTTTCAAAAAATTCCAACAGTCCCCTGTGGGAAACACCAGGCCTTTTTGAGGGATATGGTATTTTAACAAACTCTTCTATCAAGTCCCACAGTGCCCCTGCGATAGCAAACGTAGACTGGGAAATCGTGAGAGGCTTGCACCTGTTGCCGGGGTTACGCTTTAATTACGATGAAAAAGATGTTGTCTATAACCGGGTAGCGAAAGGAGGACTGGAAACCACCGATCCCGATCTGATCGCGCTAAAGAATGCAGTGTATAGTAGCCAGTCATATGTGGCTGACGCCGATGAGACCAACCTCACCTACCAGATCACTCTTGCATACCGCGCCAACAAACGTATTAATGGATTCTTTACTTATTCGACAAGTTTCAAACCGGTGGGTGTGAATGTAGCTGGTCTGCCAAATATCGGTGGTCAACCCGCAACCGATCTTGCTGTCATTAAACCCGAGGATGTGAAAAATTTTGAATTCGGTATCAAATCAACACCTGCTCAAAATTTCACCCTGAACCTTACCCTGCACAAAACAGACATCAAAAATTATCAGGCAAATGTCCAGTCGCCTGAGCTGGGCGTGAATCGCGGTTATATTGCCAATGCGGATGAAGTACGGGTAAGTGGTGCCGAACTTGATGCCAATTACAGGGTAAACGAACATTTTTCATTTTACGGCGCGGTAGCGTATACTGATGCCAAGTATATCAAATTTACAAACGCACCGTTACCGCTGGAAGAAACTGGCACCACTAAAGATGGTGTGCAGGTTGCATTTAAGGATATTTCAGGTGGAAGATTACCCGGCATTTCCAAATGGGCCGGATCATGGGGTGGTGAGTTTAATACACCAACCGCTTTCCTTGGCCAGGCAGGTAAATTCTTTGTCGCGGTGGATGGTTATTACCGTTCTTCATTTTCATCCAGTCCTTCACCCTCAGCATACCTGAATGTGGACGGCTATGCATTGTTGAACGGCAGACTGGGATTCAGAAATACAAATGGCCTCTCCATTTTTGTATGGGGACGCAACCTGCTTGATAAAGATTACTACGAACAACTCTTGCCTGCTGGCGGTAGTGCCGGGCATTATGCCGGTGTGCTGGGAGATCAGCGTACATATGGTATCACACTTCGATATTCACTGTAACATTTATAAAGGCAGTTGTATTTTTTCGATAGCAAGCATTAGTTAGAACGGCGTCCCGATTCTTCGGGATGCCCATTTTAGAGCCGTGTGACCGAGAGGATAGGGACAGGTCTGCAAAACCTTTTACGTCGGTTCGAATCCGACCACGGCGTCTGAGCTCTTTTCCGGTTTAAAATTTTCACCTCCTGCTGTTGTATATTCGACAAGCATTTTGGTAAAATTTAGATACGGATTAATATTTTCGATCATGCCAATTAATTCCAGTGAAAGTGGTGACAGGAAGGATGAAGCAATTTTAATAAGTGATGAGAATGACCCTCACAATATAGGCAGGAAACAACCAGTGTTCAATATTTCCGAGGACATCTGGGCCGTTTTGATCGGCGGGTTCCTGATTACAATTGTTTTATTAACAGCGTTTACATCCCCGGGTCTAAAATTCCCGGCGCCTGTTTACAAGTGGAGCAGCCCATCTGAGTTGTTAGAAAAAGTATTTTCCTTCGACAACCTGTTAATGATCACTTCCATCGGGATTGTGTTTGCATTGTTGTGTTCGATCGCCATCCGGCTTTCGGGAGGCAGCGTAAAAAAATTTGTGGCAGGTTTCGCGCTGGTGTACATATTGGGAATTGTTGCTCTTATCATTAGCGGCAACCATACCATTAATTATTATGGCATCGAGTACGTAGTGTTTGCACTTGTGTTTGGCCTCCTGATCAGCAACCTGGGCATTATTCCAGGCTGGTTGAGGGAAGCTGCAAGATCAGAGTTCTTTATCAAAACCGGCCTGGTGATACTCGGTGTGAGCGTATTGTTCACAGATATCATCAAAGCAGGTTTGCCAGGTATACTGCAGGCTGTACTGGTGGTAAGCGTGGTTTGGTTTTTTGCGCTTTGGCTAAGCCGGCGATTGAAAGTTGATGACGAATTTGGTGTGATACTGGCTTCTGCGGTTGCAATATGCGGGGTATCTGCAGCTATCGTTGCCAGTGGCGCTATCAGGGGTGACAAGCGAAAGCTTTCCTATGTCACTACCCTGGTCCTGGTGATTGCCATTCCCATGCTGATCCTGCAACCCTGGTTGATCAGGCAGTTTAATATACCCGAGATGGTAGGTGGCGCCTGGCTGGGTGGTACATTGGATACAACAGCTTCAGTAGCCGCTGCTGCACAGTTGGTGGGACCGGTAGCCGTAAAGTCCGGTGTGATCATCAAATTTTCACAGAATGTATTGATCGGTGTTGCTGCGTTTTTTATTGCCGGCTGGTGGGCTTTAAGAAAGGATCCAAATCATGTAGCCGCAACTGAAGGCAGGGGTTTGGGAATTATCTGGGAGCGATTTCCAAAATTCGTATTAGGATTTATCGCCGTTTCACTGATATTTTCTTTCTTAATTCCGGCCAACACCACCCAGCAGGTAACCGGATTTTTGAATGGTCTGCGCACCGTCTGGTTTGCCCTGGCATTTGTCGCCATCGGGCTGGAAGCCCGTTTTGCCGACCTGGTTAAGATACAGGGAGGCCGGCCGGCCCTGGCATTTATCCTGGCACAGGTATTCAATATACTCTGGACATTGTTTTGGGCTTATTTGCTGTTTGGCGGTGTTTTATTGCCTGCCCCGGATATTAAGTAAATTTATATTCTAAAATTTTCATACTGATGCAAAAGATATACCTGAGTGATTCCGGACCAAAAGTATCACCTGCTGTCTACGGTTTTTGGCGATGGGACGATACCAGTGCTCATGATGAGGAAACAATGGAAAGGATTGTGAACCTTTGTCTCGAACTTGGCATCAACACCTTTGATCATGCTGATGTCTATGGCGGATATCAAAGTGAAGAAATGTTTGGAAACGTGATGAAGAAAAGATCCTTTAAACGCGAGGATGTTGTTTTATTTACAAAATGCGGTGTATTACTACCACATGTGAAAAGGCCGGAAATAAGGGTGAAATATTACGATACATCAGCCAGGCATATCACCGCGAGCGTAGAGAATTCATTAAGGAATCTGGGAACCGATTACATTGATATATTCCTGCTCGACCAGTTGGATCCCCTGTCAAACCTGGAGGAAACTGCATTGACGCTGGAACGACTCCGGACATCGGGCAAGATCCGCAATGTAGGGGTAGCCAATTTTTCAGTTTTCCAGCACCAGTTGCTGGCATCTTATTTAAAAATACCCATTGTTACCAATCATATCGAATTGAACCTGCTGAATACTACCGCACTTGACAATGGCCAGATCGATTATATCAAGCAACGATATATGCGGCCGCTGGCGGCTGCGCCCCTGGCGGGCGGCAGGATCGAGAATGGTACGGATCCCCTGGCGGTGCGCGTGCATTACAAGCTCGGTGAAATTGGGAAAAAGTATAATGCCAACGTGGAATCGATTGCGGTGGCCTGGCTGATCAAGTTAGGTGCGCTTCCGCTTATTGGAACCCTGAATGAACAACGCATTCGGAATATCGTAAATGCTTTTGATGTCGATCTCGATCAACAGGACTGGTATGATCTCTACAATACTTCGCGTGAAGAAGTGCATTCGAAGAAGGAGTTTGCAGAGTAGCTTTTTTCGGGGAATTGGGACCCGATAGCTATCGGGTTAGTAATTTGGAATTTGGGTCGAGACTTGTTGAAACTCGATGTTCAATGACATCGAAAAGATGCTCTCTTAGTTCATAGGGATACTTTTTTTCATCGGTGTCCATGGATGCCGGAACTCCCGTTCCGGCCAGCAAGAACGGAACGGAGTTC
>JAEZRB010000067.1 GCA_023412975.1 Bacteroidota bacterium
GGTGGTAGGTGTCACTGATAATTTTCTTACAACGGCCGAGTGGCTGAAAAATAATAAGGTGGCTGATCTTTTCCTGGCTAATTCCAACATTTTCGCCGGGGTAAAAACGGGTTCCGACATCAAAACAATGGTCACCATCTCCACGCTTTCCGGTGATTACCGGTTTACAGCTTTACGGTATAAAACGATGAAGCAGATATTAGCCAACCTGCCGGCTACGGAGGAGCGACTGTTGCAATTAACACCAGGTGGTGCCGAACCCGACAGGTTTACAACCGCCGGCCCTTTCAAAGAAAGATTTTTGGTGAAACAGGGTCAGAAACTACTCTCCATACCCGTAAGCCAGGTAGCTTATTTTTTCTCGCAGGAACGATTCATTTTTTTAAAAACTTTCGACAACCAAAAATACCTGGTCGAATACAGGATCGAGCAGTTAGAAAATCTTTTATCCCCGGCAGCCTTTTTTCGTGTCAACAGATCCTGTATTATTTCCCTGGCGACAGTAAAAGAGATCCATTCATATTTTGGTAATCGACTCAAGCTTTACCTCTCCCCCGTTATGGAAAAAGATGTGATCGTCAGCCGTAAACGGGTAAGTGATTTCAAGGCATGGCTGGGGAAATGAGTCGGTAGTCGGGATTCGGCAGTTAGTCAGTAGTTCGTAGACGTACTGATTTCGCGACAAATCCGGTTTTCAGTCAACGCTTTAAAACACACTAAGACAATTTGTAGTTAAGGACACTAGCCTTCTCTCCTTGGGAGAGGGGGTTGGGGGTGAGGCCTGGGCTAGTCGGTAGTCGTTAGTCAGGAGTAATTGATGACATTCATGCATTTTTTCCGGCAGTTCATGCAGTGATTTTGGTAATTAAGTAAAAACAGGTTGCGAACAATTTTAATACAGGGTAGCTTGGAATAAAAGTCACCCTATGTTTAAAACCAGTTTATTCCTGCTATTATTTGCATTTTCTTTTCCCCGCGGATTTTCTCAATGCCTCACACCACTTCCCCCGCCCGCCTGTACCGGCACCGAGTCGTTGCTTACCGACAATGAAACACTAACCTCGGGAACAACCAAATGGTATTATGGTGCGACAACAACCATGAACAGTCTTACTCTCGACGGTGGAACCCTGGTGGTTTGTGGCGATCTCACTATCGACAAATTTTATATGAACAGCGGCTCCATTTTCGTCAGACCCGGAGCCCGCTTTGTGATCAGTTCGGGTATTGGCGCCGGCCTCATACTTCGTGGTGATGCATACATCTTCAACTATGGCGTCCTCGAAATCCAACGAAACCTGTCTTTCGATCCTGGTGCTACCATCGATAAGCCGTCTGTATTGATCAACGCGTCAACAACGTCAATCCTCAAAATGTCCAACCAGTATTTTGTAATCAATGACCCCTATTCATATTTTGTCAACCATGGCAAAGCTGAGTTTTGGGGCATCATTACCGATCCTAATACTTCTGCAGGGGCTTTATGCTTTGGCGATGGAAGTTTTACCCGTATGGCTGTTTTGATCAACAAAGTAGCCGACTCTTACAGCGTACCCAATGGCAGATCCTGCTTAAATGTTTTTTCTTTTAGTCAGTTCAGCAACCAACTAACATCAGATCCAAACCTGTTTGTATGTCTACCAGCAACACATACCTCTGTATCGGGCTGTGGAGGATGCCCGGCCAATAACTGGGGCTCCGCGCAGGTGTTCACGGATTGCGCAGGCTGTGATGCCCTGGCGGTATTGGGCACAACGGTAAGTTCGTTTGAAGTCTCAGCCAAAAAAGGATTTCATGAATTGCGATGGATGATCAGCAATCCCGCTCCTGGCGGAATCTGCCGCGTATACCGCTCAGACACCCGGACCAATTTCCAACTAATAGACAGCATACCTGTACGTGATGCCCAGACAGGCTTTTATACTTCGACCGATTTTCAACCTCAACCCGGAAACAATTATTATATGATCAACTATAGTGATCCCAGGGGAACTACTTACAATAGTAAGGCGATGCGAATCTTTACTGAAACTGCGGATGGGTTTACAGTATATCCCAGTCCTTTTAAAAATGATTTTACCATAAAATATTCCAACACGATACGCCAGGTAATTCTTACAGATGTCACCGGCAGGAATGTTCCAATTAGTTATTCGTTCAATGCCCTTGCCGGAACGGTGGACGTTTCGGTAAATGGCACCATCCTGCCCGGAATCTATATCGTTCATATCCGCACCGACAAAAATGTTATGGCAAAAACGATTTTTAAAGAATAATTCAGGAATCCGGATGCTTCAGGATCGCGTTACCGATGGCGCAGTCCAGGCAACGTTTCTTCTCGCAGAACTCGTTACGCAATTCGATCAATGCCTGGGAATCCCGGGCATTTTTATTTTCAACCTGCAAGGCCCTGAATCCTTCTGTAATACTATTTCTCTCGGGTTTTACCTGTTCGAGGCAATCCAGTGCCTTTTCCTTAAATCGGCTGTCCCTGTGATAAGATCCATAGGCAAACAACAGGGGTGCCACCGAATTAATAATGATATTGTCAGTCATAACATCACCAATTGTCTTTTTTTTGAAACCCGAAAGCTCATCGAGATGATAATGATAGTGCCAGTAATCATTTGCTGTAATCTCAAAAAAGTTTCGGATTTCAGCCACCGAACGGGCTTCTTTGATTTTAGAAAAAAGATGTGTCGACTGGTGGATTAAAATCGCCAGTTCAGCCAGTCGTATGGCGGGAAAATTGCCGGGCCGCATGCGAAGCAGGTGAATGGGCATCAGAATGGGTTTCAGGTTATATTTTGTTTGCAGGAACCTGTATTCCTGTTGCAGCATGATGGGATATTTTTCGGTAAACACCTGCTCCAGCAAACCGGCCTGTCCCAGGAGCAACGCTTCTACCTGGTGTACCTGTCCTTTATGCCTCGCCAATAAATTTAAGGGCAGGGATCTGGCAATGGCTTCAAAGGCTTCGGCATTTACTTTTATACCAAAATTCCGGGCGATCATCCACCAGCAGGTTTCCTCCCAATGAAAATTATTCTGGCGCAGGAGTTCTTCCACCAATGCCGCTTTTCGCATCAGGCGGGTAGCCAGCAGGTTTTCTTTCCAGCCTTCCCAAACAATTTCCTTTACCAGGTTAATACTTTTTTCACATGGGATGAATGAGTTGGATATCATCAGGTCATCGTACCGGTGTAGCAAAACCTTCGGTACTCTTGATCCCAACTCCAGCACGGGGATATTCTGTAGCGACGCGGTTGTCTTCTTCTCCGGCGAACAATCATCCATCGGCATATCATCTTCCCACACGACGTGCAGGATCACATTATTGTAGTTCGGGTCATGCTGGTGTTTATGCCTGTTCCAATCCGATGTCTTGAGATGTAACTCGATAGTACCAGCCCAGGTGGTTGCATCCAGGGTGATCCTTGCATTGCTGAAATCAGGACCCTGGTTGCTGTTGTACTGGCCGGGGTTTTGAATAGTCAGCCGCTCGCCATTTTGCGTCAGCAATTCGCTCTTATTATAATACTGGAACTGCCAGATGAACTGCAATAATTTTTCTGAAATTGACAAGACCGTGTTTTACGATCAAGGTACAAAGCGTCGTTAAGGGTAGCAATGTGATTTCAACCGAAATCAAAGGTGATTTAACGCTTGTACAACCCGACTTACCGGCAAACCCATCACGTTGTAAAAATCGCCTGCGACTGATTTGATTCCCACTACACCAATCCATTCCTGGATCGCGTAGGCACCCGCTTTATCATAGGGTTTATATTTGTCTACATAAAATTCAATCTGGCTTTTGTCCAATTCGTGAAACCGCACTTCGGTAGTATCCGCGAAAGCGATTTCTTTTTCACCGTTCAGGATAACGACGCCGGTGATGACCTGGTGTTGTTGGCCCGACAATGAGCTGAGTATTTCTACCGCTTCTTCCCTGCTTGTGGGCTTGCCGATCAGGCGGCCATTCAATACAACAATCGTATCAGCGGCGAGGATCGGGGTATCATACTTTGCGTCGGGTTTTACGGCCAGTGCCTTTTGTCTCGCAATATAGATTGCAGCTTCAGAGTAAGAAAGATTTTCCGGGAAAGTTTCAGGGGTTTCTTTCACCAGTACTTCGAAAGGTATCTCTGCCCATTCCAGCAACTGTTTCCTGCGCGGTGATTGTGATGCGAGCACAATTTTGTTCATAAATAAAAATAAAAAAAGGTCATCGAAACTATGCCGGTGAGCATGGTCAGCTTGAGCAGTGTACTAAGTTGGTGATAATCCTGCACGGTAACGGCCTTGAATAGTTTGCGGAAAATATATAACAAAGGAAGTATGATCAACAGCCCACAATAAACCACAGCCCACCACCACTGAAACTGTAAAATATAAACCTGGATCACGATAAGAATTGAGATCAGGATGATCAGCCAGACAGCGATATATACCTTGGCCGCGTTTACACCCCAAACGATCGGCATCGTTCGGCATCCGTAGCGCTCGTCACCAGGCATATCTTCTACATCTTTTACGGCTTCCCTGATCAGTGAAATGATAAATGCAAAACCTGCGTACAGGAAAGCAAACCTGAAAAACTTAGGCTGACCTGGATGTGCAGCCGCAAAAGCGTCGGTGAAAGAAACCTTGGAAAGAAAGATCAGCAGAATAGTCCAGGCGGTCAGCAGCGAGATCGCGATATTTCCGATCAGTAATTTTCTTTTGAAGGTGGTGGAGTAAAACCACAACAGGAATACGCAAAATATGTTTGCCAGTACCAGGTACCATTTTTCTCTTACAGGCAGGGCTAAAATGGTCAACAAAACCCCGGCAGCACTTAGGATCAGGTGCCAGGCGATTGCCCAGCGACGGTTAATGACTTTGTCAACCACCATTTTTTCGGGCTTGTTAACCTCATCGATATTAATATCGAAATAGTCGTTGATGATATAGCCTGCTCCGGCGATAAGAACAGATGCGACCAGCAAAAGAATAAAGTTCCTGGTATCATCGGCAGGTATATCCTCCGCGTAAAGGGGATAGAATATGCATACCTGGAACAATACCTGTGTCAGCGCTATAAACACGAGATTGGGCAGTCGTATCATTTTCAGGAATGCTGCGATCAATCTCATTTATTGCTTTTTTTGGAAAGTTACATTAAGAATAAGTTACCGGACAACCACCTGGAACTAACGCGATGTGATCTGGGTGCTGTGTTGCCAGTGACCATTTTGTTTTAGCACTTTTTCTATTACATCCCGTACGCAACCCATCCCTCCACCATAACCCGAAACGTATTTTGATATCGCAATCACCTCGGGTGTCGCATCGGCGGGGCAGGCTGGCAAACCCACCAGCGACATGACTTCGAGATCGGGTATATCATCGCCCATATACAATACTCCGGCAGCGTCGAGTTTATTTGTTGAAATAAACTGCGTGACAAACGCTTTTTTGTCTTCCACACCCATATGAACCTCCTTAATTCCTAGTTTGTTCAATCGATCCACTACAGGTGAAGCAGCCGCACCTGAAACTACCAGTACAAAGTATCCTTTTTTAACCGCGAGCTGAAGGGCGTAGCCATCTTTGATATTCATCCGGCGCGCCTGTAACCCATTTTCCAAAACCAATACAGTCCCATCGGTGAGTACGCCGTCTATATCAAAAATGAATGTGTTGATATTTTTAAAATGATCCATGTCTGCCGCCAGTTTAGAAAAAGCAAATGTATCCCTTCACTTTGTTTGTTCAATACTTTCGGTAAGAAACCTGTACACCTTTTGCAAATGCGGATGGGTTTCCAGGATCTCGAGATGTTTCTGGATCGTTTCTTTGTCGTGGCGGATGGCAGGACCTGTCTGGCTGGCGGATGGCGACATGGTTTCGAGTCGCTCCACTGTTTCCCTGATCAATGGCAGCAGCTGGTGAAAGTTAATTCCTTCCTTCCGGCAGTATTTTTCAGCAAGAGAAAAAAGATGGGTTGTAAAATTGTTTACAATCACAGCTGCAACATGTAGTTTAACCCGGTCTTCCGTTTTCGCTGAAATGGCCTGACCAAAAGAAATGGATTGAGCCAGTTTTTGCAGGGTGGCTGTTGCTACCGCATCGCTGCCTTCAAAGAAAACGGGGATGTCAACGGAACGGGTTAGCTCCTTGCGCAGAGTTTGCAGCGGGTAAAAAACACCATAATGACCGGATGTATTTTTTAAAACATCTTTTGAAACAGAACCTGCCGTATGCGCTACTACTTTTCCCGGTAAGCTAAGCTCCCTTGCAATTTCTTCCAACGCATTGTCGCTGACGGCAATGATGTACACATCCGCATTTTTGTTGATCAGACTCATATAATTTGCCGACTCCGTATCCCATTCATATGCCAGTTCACTTGCGGCAGAAGCATTGCGGCCAATTACCTGGAGAATGCGATGCCCGGCGGTGACAAATTTTCTGCCAAGAACCGCTGCTGTATTTCCCGAACCAATAATTACAATATTCATAATAGATTACTTCCCTACTCTGTGTTGTGCTGAATAGTCTATTCGCTGACACTGTGGGACCAGTTAATAATACTACATTTCTTCAAAAGCACCAGAAAGCCTGTCAAAATTCAAGATTCTTTTTCCCATCACCAAAAGTCCCGGGAAGGCTTTCGGTCGTCCGGCGACCAGTGTGAGGCGAAGTACGTCAATACAGGATAGTTATCCTATTTTCACGCCAGCTATGAATGATATCAGGGGTATAAAAACTCATTCCTACCTCGCACTTGGGGATTCTTATACCATTGGTGAGAAAGTTGCGGCTGAAGACAATTTTCCAAACCAGGTTGTGAAACTTTTGTTTGAGGCGGGCTATTATTTTGATCCGCCTGTTATTATCGCTAAGACAGGTTGGACTACGGACGAATTGGCCGAAGCCATAACCAAAACGGAACTAAAAGGCCACTATGATTTTGTTACCTTATTAATAGGTGTCAATGACCAGTACCGGGGAAGATCGGTTGACGATTACAGGCCGGGATTTAGCTGGTTGCTTGAAAAAGCCATCTCCCTGGCGGGTGATGATCCTTCACATGTGATCGTATTGTCAATACCTGACTGGGGTGCCACTGCTTTTGCCGAAGGTCGTAACCGTGCAGATATCGCGCAGGAAATTGACCGGTTCAATGAAGTTAATGAAGGTATGGCTAAGGAAAAAAATGCTCATTATATTAATATCACACCAGGCACCAGAGCATCGGCTTTACAAACCGATATGATGACGGAAGATGGTCTGCATCCTTCCGGAAAGGAGTACGAACTTTGGGCGAAGCAGGTGGCAGCGATCATTCGGCAAATGTTGTGATGTGAGTTTTGGTTAGCACGGTTGAAAGTACTTGTTCCAGAAAAAAACATTTATCATCGGTGATCTTCACCGCAGGATGGATTAAAACCCTTATCCAGACTGAGTTACAGCGTGTTTGTCGAACCCTGTTTACAGGCGTATCACCGGGTGCCAAAAATTGTTTCCAGAAAAAATTATTATTCTTGCTCTAACTTGCGACCGCTCCGGGGGTAGTTTGAACTGCTTATTGGACATGACCTGGTGTTGTTGTTATATATTAATATGGAGTGTTTATGGCGAAAAACCTTTTAATAGTTGAGAGCCCTGCGAAAGCAAAAACGATAGAGAAAATTTTGGGAAGTGATTTCCAGGTGAAAAGCTGTTTTGGTCATATTCGTGACCTTGAGAAAGCGGGTATGGGTATCGACCTGGAGAAAAATTTTGAACCCCGTTATATAGTTTCTGAGGATAAGGAGAAAGTGGTAAAAGACCTTAAGTCACTTGCTAATAAATCAAAGGAAGTATGGCTGGCAACGGATGAGGACCGTGAGGGGGAAGCTATCAGTTGGCATTTATGTGAAGTTTTGGGCCTCGATCCGAAGAAAACAAAGCGTATTGTATTTCACGAGATCACCAAGCCTGCCATCCAGGCGGCCGTGAGTAATCCCCGCACTATCGATATGAACCTGGTCAACGCCCAACAGGCCCGGCGCATCCTTGACCGGATTGTTGGTTTTGAGCTGAGCCCTGTGCTTTGGAGAAAGATGAGCATGCGCAATAACCTCAGCGCGGGTCGGGTTCAAAGTGTGGCGGTGCGACTAATTGCGGAAAGAGAGCGTGAAATAAATGCTTTTACACCCGTCAGTACATTTAAGATTGAAGCTTTTTTCACTGCCAAAGATGTTTCGGACAAACCCGTCAGTTTTGTTGCGGAAGGAAAAAAGCAATCTAAATCAGGGGATGCCGAAGCATTTCTCAAAAGCTGCATTGGTGCCGATTATAAGGTATCAGACATCCAGGTCAAGCCAGGCAAACGATCACCCGCCCCACCCTTTACTACTTCTACCCTGCAACAGGAAGCTTCGAGAAAGCTGGGCTATGGCGTAAGCCGCACCATGCTGATTGCACAAAAGTTGTATGAAAACGGGTATATCACTTATATGCGTACCGACAGTGTAAACCTCAGCGATACGGCCCTGGGAGATATAACCAGGACGGTAAAGGGTATGTATGGTGAAAAATACCACCAGTTCAGGAAATACAAGAACAAGAATGAGTCGGCACAGGAAGCACACGAAGCTATCCGTCCTACCTATATGAGTAACACAACGGTGGAGGAACCCGATTGGAAAAGACTGTACGAGCTTATCTGGAAGAGGACAATGGCCAGCCAGATGTCTGATGCAGAATTGGAGAAAACCGTTGCAAAAATTTCGATATCAACAAATAATGAAGAGCTTACTGCCTCTGGTGAAGTATTGAAATTCGATGGATTTCTGAAAGTATACCGGGAAGACAAAGATGATGATGACCAGGAAGAAACGGATATGGTAGCCCCCGGACAGGAACGTATGCTCCCTCCACTTGTGGTTGGGCAGGATCTCCCACTGAAGGAATTGAAAGCAACCGAGCGTTTCAGCAGGCCTCCGTCGAGGTACACCGAGGCCTCCCTGGTGAAAAAACTGGAAGAGCTGGGCATTGGCCGCCCATCCACTTACGCCCCCACGATATCAACCGTGCTCAAAAGAGGATATGTGGAGAAAAGAGATAAAGAAGGTGTAGTGCGCGAATACCAGGTATTAAAACTGAAGAAAGATAGTATCGTCAAAGAAACAGAGCAGGAAAATACAGGTGCGGAAAAGGCAAAGCTCTTCCCCTCTGATCTGGGCCTGGTCGTAACTGATTTCCTGATCCAGTACTTTGATGATATCATGGACTATGGGTTTACTGCTCGTATCGAGGAAGAATTTGATGAGGTGGCTGAGGGAAAGATGAAATGGAATGAGATGATCAAGGATTTTTATAATCCATTTAAAAAAGATGTTGAAAAGACAATTGAGACCGCTGAAAGAATAAAGGGTGAGAGAGAACTTGGCGTGGATCCTGAATCGGGCAAGCCTGTGGTGGCAAGGATGGGTCGCTATGGCGCGATGGTACAGATCGGGAATGCCGATGATGAGGAAAAGCCAAGGTTTGCAAAAATACCGACTGGCCAAAGCATCGAGACCATTACCTACGAAGAGGCCATGGACCTGTTCCGTTTGCAGGGAACCCTTGGGCAATACGAAGAGAAAGACATCTCGGTGAACGTGGGTCGTTTTGGTCCTTATGTAAAATGGGGCGAAGAATTTATTTCCATACCCCGGGGTACCGATATGGCTACTGTTGATCTTGAAAGGGCCATTGAACTTATTGAGGAAAAGAAAAAAGCGGATGCACCGGTCGCGATGTATGAAGGCAAGCCGGTAACAAAAGGTAAAGGCAGGTTTGGCCCCTATATCAAATGGGAAGGGATGTTCATCAATGTTCCGAAGCGCTACAATTTCGACGCGCTAAAGCAACATGAGATCAATGAGCTGATCGAAGCCAAAGTAAAAAAAGAAGCAAATCGCTATATCCAGCAATGGCCAGATGAAAAAATTGCTCTCGAGAATGGACGCTGGGGACCTTTCATTCGTTTTGGTAAAAAGATGGTGAAGATGGGTCGTAAAGCAGATGATACCAAGTATACGCCTGAAGAAGCTGCTGCTTTAAGTCTTGAAGAAGTAAAAAAGATGATCGAAACGGAAATACCCGGAGCATTTGCCAAAAAGGAAAAAAAGCCGGCGGCAAAGAAAAAAGCAGCCCCGAAGAAATCGGCTACAAAAAAAGCAGCCAAAAAAAAGAAATAGTCTATTACCGGAAATAAAGAAGCTGTCAATTGAAACACGGTGTTCTACCAGTTCAATCAACAGCTTTCGTTATAAAGTTTTCACAGGCGTTAATATCTTCGATGATGGCTGTGATCATATTATTTTGGGTTCTACGGCATAAAGCACACCAAACCCGGTTTTTGTGGATAAAATCCGGATCTTTTAGCTACAGGGTTGGCTGTCGCTTATTTTCGCCGTATTTTATGCACTAAATTGACAAAATTTCGTTTATATATCCTGTTGGGACCTAACAGCTCCATTTCCTGAATATCTGATTCAGTTAAACAAAGAAAAATATGTGTGGAATAACGGGTTTTTGCGATTTTGGTAGGAAACTTACCAGGGAACATTTGCATACGGCCAACGAGGTACAGCATCATCGCGGACCCGACAGTGGAGCTATTGCATTTTTGGAATCACCCTTTGCTAATATCGGTTTAGGTCACCGGAGGCTGTCCATCATGGATGTCTCGTCAAATGGGAACCAGCCCATGTACAGCGATGATAAAAAGGTGGTGATCATCCTGAACGGTGAGGTTTACAATTTTAAGGAAATAAGAGAGGAGCTGATTGCTGCCGGGTATAAATTCCATTCTGATTCTGATACGGAAGTTATCATCAAAGCTTACCAGGAGTATGGTATTGAGTCGGTGAGTAAGTTCATCGGCATGTTTGCCTATGCCATTTATGATATAGAAAAGCAACTGGTCTATCTCCTTCGTGATCGTGCCGGTGTGAAGCCCCTGCATTATTTCTATAAGAACGATTGCCTGCTATTTGCTTCTGAATTGAAATCCATCTACAGCTATCCCATATTTGAAAAGGATATCAATGAACAGGCGGTAACCTTGTTTTTTAAGTACGGTTATATCCGTGCACCACACACGATCTTTAAAAATACTTTTAAGATCCAGCCGGGCCATTATATAAAGATCGATTTGAAGCGTAAAGAAGTCACGGATCACAAGTATTGGGATGTGATTGATCATTACAATAAACCAAAACTGAAAATTTCTGAACAGGAAGCACTGGAGCAGGTGGAAGCGCTTTTTACTTCCGCTTTCCAGTACCGTATGGTCAGTGATGTACCGGTGGGTGTGTTTTTAAGTGGTGGATATGACAGTTCAGTGGTGACCGCTATACTTCAAAAAAACAGCGCAAGAAAGATCAAGACCTTTACCATTGGATTTGATGTAAAAAAATGGGATGAAGCTCCCTATGCCAAACAGATCGCGAACCACCTGGGTACTGAGCATAACGAATATTATTGTACCACCCGGGAGGCGCAGGAGATCTTTACCCGTTTGCCAGAATTATATGACGAACCTTTTGGCGATAGTTCGGCAATACCCACTACCCTCGTGAGCCAGTTTGCAAGAAAACAGGTGACGGTAAGTCTCTCTGCCGATGGTGGTGATGAGGTATTTGCCGGGTATACGAAATATTACAACCAGACTAAAATTCACAATTACCTCGAGCGTTCCCCGGCTGCATTGCTGAGCCTCACCAGGGGTGTTTTGAATACCTCAACTAAGATCTATCCAGGTTTGAAAAAGAACCACAAAGTGGAAAGGGTTGCAGAAATACTCAATACTTATAAAACTTCCGGTCTTGCAGATGTATACGACAGGCAGTTTATTTATAAGGATCTCGTCGACCTGTTGCCCGGTTACGACGAGAGTATTGGATTATATGATGATATCGGGACGGTGAATAATGAGAATGATTACATGAACACCCTGCTGGCCCGTGATTATCGTTCTTATATGGTGGACGATGTTTTAACAAAAGTAGATCGCGCTACCATGAGTGTTGCGCTTGAAGGTCGTGAACCCCTGCTCGATCACCGGATCATTGAATTCGTTTCGCAACTACCCTCCAGTCTAAAGTATAACAGCGAGGGTTCAAAATACCTGTTGAAGAAGATCACACATAAATATGTGCCAAAGGAGATGCTGGACCGGCCCAAGGCAGGTTTCACTTTCCCCATGTATGAATGGCTGACCACGGACCTGAAAGATCATTTGTTCCATTATATCAACGAAAGCCAGTTTGCTAAGCATGAATTCCTGAACCCCGCAAGGGCTATGTCTATCCGCAAAGAATTCCTGGATGGCGTGCAGGGCAGAAAAACTTCGATTTGGCTGTTGTTGATGTTCCAGATGTGGTGGAACAAGTGGATGTAACAGACCCGATCATCATTAAACTATATCCGACAGTTGATGCCGGAAGACTATGAAGATAATTATCGTCAATTATAGGTATTTTATTTCCGGTGGTCCCGAGCGGTACTTATTCAATATAAAAGAACTGCTCGAAAGAAATGGCCATACGGTGATCCCTTTCAGCATCAAAAGCAATCACAACCAGCCTACAGAATACGAAGAAGACTTCATGAGTCCTATCGGCGAAGGAAAGGAGGTTTATTTCCGAGAATACAATAAATTCGATATTAAGTCGATGATCAAGTCCTTTTCGCGGATGTTCTACTCCTTCGAGGCGAAAAGAAAACTGGATGCATTGATCAGGAAAACCCGGCCGGACCTGGTGTATGTGCTGCATTACCAGAATAAAATGTCGGCCAGTATTTTTTCGGCTGTGTTAAAAAATGGGATACCGGTAATACACCGGGTATCGGATTTCGGACAGATCTGTGCAAACGGCATTTTCTACCGGGCAACAAAGAAGGATATTTGTGAGCGATGCCTGACCGGGTCGAAATTCAATGCCGTCAGGTATAAATGTGTTCACAACTCGTATATTTTGTCGGCTGTAAAAGCCTCTTCGCTGCAACTTCAAAGAATGCTGGGCATCACCAAACGGATCAATGCTTTTGTGGTGCCTTCCAAATTCACAATCTCACGCCTGAACCAGTTTGGGATCCCGGCCGGCAAACTACACCATATACCAACCTTTTTCAATTTTAAGACAATTGACCCGCAAATGGAGATCAGCTATGAACCGTTTGCCCTTTTTGTAGGTCGCGTGGAAGAAGAAAAAGGGCTGCTTACCCTGGTGAAAGCATTTGAAGGTTCCGGTCATGCCTTGAAGATTGTGGGCAGCTCCAGTTCGGGGTATGACAAGGTGCTTAAGCAATATCTAGAAGGAAAACAGCACAATATTGAATTCCTTGGTCAGAAAAATTTCCAGGAGATACAGGCTTATTTGAAAACCTGTGCTTTCACCGTGATGCCCGCGGAGATCTATGATAATTTCCCCAATACAGTCCTGGAAAGTTATGCGTTTAAAAAGGCTGTACTGGCGACCAATGTGGGAAGCCTGAAAGAGATTGTAACCGACAATGAAACTGGCGTACTATTCCCACTGAGAGATGTTGCGGCGTTGAGACAGAAGATAGACTATCTTTTTGGCGACAAACAAAAATGTATCGAGCTTGGTGAAAACGCATTTAAAAAATTAACTAGCGAGTATTCTGCAGAAAATCACTACCAAAAGCTTATGCATCTATTTGAGCAAACGGTTGGTAACCGAAGCGATGTCGGAACTAACAAGATTGTGCAGGACCTCGAGCGGGTTTCGTAAATTGTAGCTTATTGCAGTGATGCCCGCTAATTGTCCTCCCTGCCTTATAACCATCAACGAAATTGCCACACATGAAATATTCCTGTTTTAATAAAGTTTTCCTTGCACGGATTTATAAAGGTCTGCTGCTTTTTCTTGTAAGCATTTTTTCTTTCTCGTTTTCCTGTCAAAAAAAATCACCAGGATCGGAACAACCGGCGCGGAAGTTTTATAGATGGGATGAATTCAGCATGGGCGTTGACCTTTCGTATGTAAACCAGGTCGAAGATTATGGAGGCGTATACCGGGATTCGGGAAAAGTGAAAGATCTTTTCCGTATCATGAAAGATCATGGCGCTAATACAGTAAGAGTAAGACTATGGCATACACCAACCTGGGTGGCTAACCTGAACAGCGGTAAAATGTACTATGATCTGTATGGTGTGGAAAAAACCCTGCAGCGTGCTAAAAGCCAGGGCATGGCTGTGAACCTGGATATTCATTATTCCGATCGATGGGCTGACCCGGCCCACCAGGACACACCGGCAGCATGGGCCGGTCTTGGGATAGATGTTTTGAAGGATTCGGTTTATAATTACACGTTGGCTATCTTGAATTACTACAAGAGCAAAAACCTGGTGCCGGAGATGGTGCAGGTGGGAAATGAAACAAACAGCGGTATGTTGTGGCCGGTGGGTAAGGTTGAAAATAACAACTGGCAAAATTTTGCTATCCTGCTCAAAAGCGGAATAAAAGCAGTTCGAGATTTTTCAACAGGTTCAACCATCAAGCCGAAGATCATTCTGCATGTGGCGCAATTGCAAAATGCGGAATCCTGGGTTTCGGCGCTCAAACTGCAAGGTGTAACCGACTATGATATACTAGGATTGTCGCATTATACCAAGTGGTCAACCGTTCAAACTATGAATGATGTGACAGCCAGTATTAAGCAACTGAAAACATTGGCGGGAAAAGAGGTCATGGTCGTAGAAACAGCTTATCCCTGGACCGGTGACAACGCAGATAGCTATACTAATATCATGTCTGTAACAGATAAGGCACCCGGTTATGATATTTCTATCGAGGACCAGTTTCGTTATATGAAAGATCTTACACAGGCCATCATCGATGGAGGTGGCAAAGGAATCATGTATTGGGAACCGGCGTGGATCAGTTCCCAATTAAACGATGGCTGGGGCCAGGGCTCTTCCTGGGAGAACAATGCCTTCTTTGATTTTTCCGGAAATACACTTCCTGTTATCGACCATATGAGCGAGCCATATAGTGGTTTATAGCTTCTGAGCGTAGTTGAAGGTTGTTGAAGGTTGTTGAAGATTGTTGTATGTTGACAAACAATTTTAAACCACATTCCACCACATTCAACTACATTAAACCATAGAAATTCCAATGCAAACCTGCATTCTTCACTCCTGTGGAAAAGTTTAACTATTTGCTTTGCTCGTCAATACTGAAATTGTGCCCAGTCTATTTATGGAAACGAATAAAGAAATAGCAGCCCTACTTCATTTGCTGGACGATCCTGACCAGGAAGTGTTTGACGCTGTTTCTGAAAAAATCGTTGATCTTGGAAAACCTATCATACCCAACCTGGAACATCTTTGGGAAACAACACCAGAAGAGCATACACAAACGAGGATCGAGTTATTGATCCACCGGCTCCATTATCGCGACCTTACAGAGGATTTTCGGCAGTGGAATGTATCGGGTCATCATGACCTGATGGTGGGCGCCCTGCTGGTTTCAAAGTTTCAGTATCCCGAATTGGGTATTTCGGGCGTGCGGCAGGAGATTGAAAAAGTAAGACGGAATATCTGGCTGGAGCTGAATAACTACCTTACTCCGCTTGAACAGATCAATATTGTTACGAGTATCCTCTATAGTTATTATGGACTAAAAGGCACCGAAATCAACTACAATGAGCCGAATGAATTTTTACTCCATAAAACCCTGGAGGCAAAAAGGGGCAACCAGGTTAGCAACGGGATATTATATCTCCTGCTTTGTGAGCTGTTGGACATACCTGTAAGGGCGATCCAGTTGCCCAGGCAATTTGTGATCGCTTATTTCAAACCGGGGTATTCGGACGAAAATCTTCCTGATCCTTTCCAGAAGATCGAATTCTTTATCGACCCAGCTTCTGGCCAGGTTTTCACCCACCAGGATGTAGAAAGTTATTTCAAAAGAATATCGGTGCACCCGGTGAACGCGTATTTTAAGCCATTGCCCAATAAACTGGTCATACAGCATCTACTCGAAGAATTCGCAAAATGCTTTGACAACGAGAAAGAGCACTACAAGTTTAAAGAACTCATGGAATTGGCCAATGTGCTGGAATAGACCCATTGGCAGGGTCTGTATGGATAAATAAATTTTCCAGTCTTTCCACAAGGGGCTACCTTCACACGCTAAGAAAAATCCAAATAATAGTCGGTGTTCGACTTTACCCTTTTTTTGAAATTAGTATGGCAATTCAGGATGATATTTTCAGACAGCCCAAGCAGGCTGAGGATTTTAAGTTCGGAAATACTGTAGTCCAGGTATTTGATGATATGGTCACCCGTTCGGTGCCGTTTTACCTGGAGATCCAACGGATGATGACGGAGATAGCGGCGGACTTTGCCGTTCCGGGTACCCGGGTATATGATCTGGGCTGTTCCACCGGTACAACCCTGATCAATATAGATAAAGTGTTGCCACCCGACATTGAGTTCATCGGCATCGACAACAGCGCGGAGATGCTGGAAAAATGTCGTGGGAATTTCGAAAGCAATGGCATTACAAGGAAGTACCAGCTTTTAAGCATGGATTTAAATAATGGCGTCACTATTGAAAATGCGTCGGTGGTGATCATGTGCCTGACTTTGCAGTTTATACGCCCCCTTTATCGCGAAAAGCTGGTTGAGCAAATATATAGTCAGCTCAATGAA
>JAEZRB010000350.1 GCA_023412975.1 Bacteroidota bacterium
ATTATTAACACTATGATTGATTATGATAAAAAAAACGACGCGGATGAACCGCGTCGTTTAAGGGTGACCCCCCTGGGACTCGAACCCAGGACCTACTGATTAAGAGTCAGTAGCTCTAACCAACTGAGCTAGGGAGTCGGGGGTGCAAATATAAGAATAGCGCCGTATAGTTGAATTGAAGAACCCGAAATTCGGGTCTTTTTATACTGCTCCGGCGGAAAAAACCTGTTTCCATAAAAAAGAATGTTGAGAATTAAATACTCCATTTAGGTAATACTCAATTCCCAACACCCATTATTCAAAAAGGCATTGACAGGCTACATCGAACCGGCAGACATTACACCTAAAAAGGCTACAAGGAATGCCAGCAGGAAGAATACCAGCATCACGATGGTGACAATACCCATATAACGGAAAGTCGCTTTCAGGTTCTGAAACGAAGCATTCAGCGTTTCCTGGTCATTGGATGCCAGCGCCACTTTCATTTTTGTAGCAAATCGAAACAAAAACAGGCAGGGAAAAAAGTAGATCAGCGCGATGATGATATAATAAACGGTCATGATGGCACCCATCCCGGGGGTGACGGACATATCTCCGTAAGGATTATCACCGCCAAAACGATTAGATAGCATACTAAAAAATGAACCGAAAAAAACGCCGATCAGCACGACAAGTGCGCAAATCACGAAGCCTACGATGGCAAGAAACCTTGCCCAACGGGCAGCTTCGGCCAAATGAGCTTTCCCAGATTGATCGACCGTGAGTCCGAAAAGTGAAGAACCCTGTTGTTGTTCCATAAAAGTTGGTTTTGGTGAAGACTAAATATACTTCGGTTTTTTGTCAAATAGAAGAATAAGCTTCTCGCTGCTGACTGATCAAACCGGGAAAGAAATAACCCGGAAAATTTACCACGTAAACAAACTTATAAAAGCGCCACTACCGCGATGAGCAGGATCAGCAAAAACAGCATCATAAAAATACTGGTAATCGCAAAATAGGTCTTCAGGTTACGGAAACTTTGGCTGAACCGTTCAGGACTGGAACTGGCAACCGCGTTGGATACCGAGCTGGCAAATCTGAATAAAAAATAATTGATCGCCAGGCCGATCAGGATGGTAATGATCGTTCCCACCACGCTTTTTTCACCCGATAAAATGTTTGCCGAAAAACCTTCCTGCTGCAGGCCCAGGGGCTCACTGTCTGTCCCCTTTACCAGTTCGGCGATATTAAGCAGGTACCCAATGACCGTTGTCGCCACCACGACCATCGCCCATGAAGCCAGGCTCCGGACATGCGCTTTGGCGGTCGCGTCAACTTTTAATTCAGAAGAAAAAATATCGTTTTGTGATTCCATAATATACTATTAGAAAAAGGTCACAAGATTAGCCAGCAAACTTAGGATGCTGATGACACCGTAAATAATAAAAAACGATTTGAGATCGGCCAGGCCATCATTAAATACATCCTGTTCCTTGGTTCGAATGGCTGTCCTGATGCGGCTGGCACCACGAATAAGCAAGCCTGCCATCACACCAACTATTATAGCTATCAGTAACAAAACCACCACCACAAACGCCATCACGCCCTGCGAACTCCCGCCACCAAATGCTTCATCGACAAGGCTAACAACCTGGCTCCAGCCTAAAAGCAGCATTAATAAAACGAGTCCGATGCAGATTACAAGCAATACACCCAGCATTCTTTGCCAGCGCGAGGTATCCAGCATTTCCTCACCCGTAGGATGATCGATTTCCAGGTCAAATAAAGAAGGGTCTTGTTCCATGGTTTCATTTTATTTTATAATCCCCTCAAGGGACAGGGATTGTTTTGATCTCCCAATTAATTTTGTTTAGTATGCCCGTGCAAACAAAACCCGCTGCTCGGAAGGCTTCCCGGTGAGGATACATTTGCCGTCCTCCTTCGGGTTGTTGAGCGGGATGCATCGGATAGTAGCTTTTGTTTTTTCTTTAATCACATTTTCAGTTTCAGCACTGCCATCCCAGTGAGCCGATACAAACCCGCCTTTCTCATCCAGTAATTTTTCAAACTCATCCCAGCTATCAGCATTGGTGATATGTGCCTGCTGGTAAGTTTTTGCCCGGTTGAACATACTATTTTGAATATCCAGCAAAAGTCCCTCAGTGTATTGCGCTATGCCATCGAGACTTACTGATTTCTTCTCCTTCGTATCGCGACGGGCTACTTCCACCACGTTATTCTCAAGGTCTCGCGCACCAATGGCGAGCCTGATGGGCACGCCTTTCATCTCATACTCTGCAAATTTCCAGCCGGGGCGATTGTTGTCGCTATCATCATACTTCACGCGTACGCCAAGTTTCCTCAAATTGTCCGTGATCTCCTTCACCTTACCATCAATCTTTGATTTTTGATCATCGCCTTTATATATCGGAACGATCACCACCTGGATGGGTGCGATCTTTGGAGGAAGCACAAGACCCTGGTCGTCGCTATGCGCCATAACCAGTGCTCCAACCAAACGGGTGCTCACACCCCAACTGGTTGCCCAAACATATTCCAGTTTATTTTCCTTATTGGAAAACGTAACATCGAATGCCTTTGCGAAATTTTGCCCGAGGAAATGTGAAGTACCTGCCTGCAATGCTTTTCCATCCTGCATCAACGCTTCAATACAGTAAGTGTCCTCGGCACCGGCAAAGCGCTCGCTTTCCGTTTTCACACCACGAATCACCGGCAGGGCCATAAACTCTTCCACGAAAGTGGCATAGACTTCCAGCATTCTTTCAGCTTCTTCTACCGCTTCCTCCCGGGTGGCATGGGCGGTGTGTCCTTCCTGCCATAAAAATTCGGCGGTCCGTAAAAACAGCCGGGTCCGCATTTCCCAGCGAACCACATTCGCCCATTGATTGATCAACAACGGAAGGTCACGATAGGATTGAATCCAGTCTTTATACGAATTCCAAATAATGGTTTCGCTGGTGGGTCTTACTATAAGTTCTTCTTCCAGTTTTGCTTCGGGATCCACGACCACACCACCACCGTCCGGGTCATTTTTTAGACGGTAGTGCGTAACAACCGCGCATTCTTTCGCAAAACCTTCCACGTGTGCCGCTTCCCTGCTTAAAAAACTTTTTGGAATGAACAATGGAAAATAAGCATTCACATGCCCCGTATCCTTAAACATTTTATCCAGCGCATCGCGCATATTTTCCCAGAGTGCAAATCCATAAGGTTTGATAACCATACAACCTCTTACCGCCGAATAGTCGGCCAGTTCGCCCTTGATCACGAGATCATTATACCATTGCGCATAATCCTGTGCTCTTGAAGTAATTTCCTTGCTCATATATTGTTGTTCATCATGTTTTACTATTCATTGGGCTTATTCAACCACAATCCCCCATCATTTTCAAATTTTCAAATTTTCAAATTCCCACATTCCCACATTCTCACATTCCCACATTTTCCTTCAATCTTTACGTATATATTAACACCTTCTCCTGCAATAATCTGCCTTTTATCGCTGTAACTTTGGACAAACGACCGTTTGGCAAAAACCTAAGTCGCACAAAAGTAGTAACTTCAACATAAACTGATAAACCCATTTGCCATGAAATCATATATTCCCATCCTGGCAGTCACTTTGGCCGTTTTCAGCAGTTGCTCAACGGCATACAAAGCAGGACAAACTCCTGACGATGTGTATTATTCTCCCACACAGCCACGGGCGGAATATGTGAATATTGAAAAGCGGGACGACCGTTACTATCGCGGGAACAGCCAGGATTATTATGAAGACCGATTCCTGAGAATGAGGTTGAACAATCGGTATCGCTGGTCAGCGCTCGACGATTATTATTTCTATAATACATATGCTTACAACGCGTATGGCCATTACAACAACTGGTACAGTCCCTGGAACAGCTATTGGGCATGGAATAGTTTTTATAACCCTTACAATCCCTATTGTGGTGGTTTACCTTATTACCATTATGGCGGAGGTTCTATTATTAAAAATCCGATCGCGTTAACACCACCAAGCCGGGCAGCTGTCTTCAATCCGAATAGTTACCTGAATAACTCCAATACCCGTACCACTAGTTCGAGGAGTCTATTCAACAACAATAACAATAATAGTTCCCGTTACAATAATTATAATAATACGAACAACCGCAACCGCAATTCCGGTTCCCTGGGTGAGTCCATGAGGAAGGTGTTCTCTGGTTCGGGCAACAATAATAATTACTCAACTCCTTCACGGAGCTATGAACCTTCTTCCAATAGCAGCAGGTCACCATCTTCTTCATCTTCTTCGGGTTCACGAAGCAGTGGCGGCAGCAGTGGAGGTTCAAAACGTCCGCCGAGATAAGGTGTATGACTTGAAACTGAAAGATGTTGATCCCCGAGATTCAAGGTTGATCGTAATAAGTGAAAATTTTATCGACGCGAAAGCTCATACTTGCTATAATAATATACAGCGCTCCATTTCCTGCTGGATTTTATAGCGTATACTTACTTTGCTATGCCTATACGGAAAATGAAATATAACTGACATGAAAAAGAAATTAAGCCTGGTCGTACTTAGCCTGTTTTCCGTTACAGTTTTTGCCCAGTTGCCGGAGGATGTTCTTAAATATTCCTGGCAACCAGTTAACGGTACCGCCCGTATCAGTGCGATCGGCGGTGCCATGGGTTCCCTGGGCGGTGATATCTCTGCACTTTACGTTAACCCCGCCGGACTTGGATTTTTTAAGACCAGCGAAGTGGTAATTTCTCCGGGATTCTCCTTTCTTAAGAGCAAATCTAATTTTCGCGGCACCAATGCATCTGATAAAGACTCGTGGTTCAATCTCGGCACAAGTGGTATAGTAGCTGGCTGGCAAGGCAATGGGCGCTGGACCAGCAAGGCTCTTAGTTTCGGCATAGCCCGCACAGCCAATTTCGGTAGTAAAGTATTTTATCGTGGTCAGAATGATTTTAGCTCACAGGCCGAACAATATGCTGCGGATGCAGTAGGCGGAGGATTTATCGACGATTTGCCTTTCAATACAAATGTATCATAT
>JAEZRB010000193.1 GCA_023412975.1 Bacteroidota bacterium
GAGTAGACCACTACAATATCAGCCTGCATCCTTACTGCGGCTTCACGGATATTTGTAAAGCTTGGTGTCCTCGAGATCATGAGTTCAGGAATGGATGAAACCTGTGTGACCCTCGCCGAATTTTTAAACTTTTCAGTGAACAGGTCTAAGTAGGCCTGCTGGGTCTTTAGAAATTGTTCATCGCTCCAGTAATTCCATTGATACCGCCTGGACTGTGGTGAGGGGTCTAGTCTAACGATCGCAACCCTCATTTGCTGGGGAAGCTGGTAACGGCCGTCAAGAATTTTTTGAATGTTTTCCTCTGAAATAGTGGAAGCCCGGTCGTTGAACAAGGAATGTGTGATGAGCGTATCATTCAACCCGTAATCTCCGGTTGGGGCACTATTCAAACCTCTCGTTGTGTGGCAGGCAGTTAACAGAAATGTTGCCGCGATAAATAATACAACTTGTCTCATATTGCTGAATTTTAGTTTAACCCTCAGTTGATGATTTTTGCATTAGGATCGCTCATTAGCCTGGCAATGTTTTCCCGCCATTTTTGCAATTCATCCGGCTTGAGTCGCGTCCAGTCTGAAACCTCACCCAAAGTTTCCAGCAGTGACTGGCTTCGATAAGAGCGCGTCGGGTTACCTTCAGGTTGGGATCGTTTTCAAAACTACCCGTCGGTTCCACGATATATGCCCGGGCGTCCGCCTCTCCTTTGGCAAGTTCGGCAGCGAGCGCAGCACTGCTTAAGGTGGCACTAAAATAAATATGATTCATTTATCCCCGCATAGTAATTATGAAGGTATCAGCCTCCTACCGTACCGGTTTTTACCTCGCCATCGCGTTGGTAATTGGCGAAGATCACGCCGTTCGGTGTGATAAGGCTGTCTGTCAGGGTGAAAGCTGCAGGAATGGTACCCTCGCCGAAAAGTTTTTTCCCCTTACCCAATGTTATGGGAAAAGTTTTCAGCCAGAGTTCATCTACCAGGTCATGTCTGAAAAGTGTCTGGGCCAGGTCGCTGCTGCCATGCACCTGGATATCGGTGCTGGTTTCGCTGGAGCTTTTGAGGGCTTTGACCTGGTCGACTGAATTTAGAAAAATACAATTGTTCCATTCAGTATCATTCTTTGTAAGTGTGTTCGACATCACGTATTTGGTAATATCGTTGATGCCCGGCCATAGTTCACCGTGTGAAGGCCAGAATGCTGCAAAGGTGTCGAAGGTTTTTCTGCCTAAAAGCAGGTCTGCGGGTTTCATGTGTTTTTCGAGAAAAGCGCCGGCAGCCGCATCGGCTTCATAGAAATAGGGTGCACTCCAGCCACCGTATTTAAAATCACCCGACTCATCATCGGGGCCGCCGGGTGCCTGCATCACACCGTCTAATGTCATGAAGGATAGAACAATGATCTTTCTCATGTGCAGATTTTTAAGTTGAATATAATTGTCCGGCAGGCGGGGACGGTTTGGATCACCTGCGAAGGGCTGACCAGCAAATTTCGTCAGCTCAAATGTTTTAAGATAGTGTAAATGCGACAATCTTGGAGGCGGAATGCGACATTTGTTTGAAACCCTTATTGCCTGAGGGTTCTTGACTTGTGGCCCGCAAGTTCGGCTGGCGTCAAACCATATTGTTTTTTGAACGCGAAGGAAAAATGTGACAGGTTTTCAAACCCGGTTTCCAGGTAAACATCGACCGGTTTCTTGTTTTTTTCTGCCAGGTGATAATATGCCAGTTCCAGGCGCTTTTTTGTTAGCCAGCGCTGCGGTGTGCTATTGTAAAGCTTTTGAAAATCACGTTTGAATGTTGTTAGGCTACGCCCCGTGAGGTATCCAAATTTTTCCAAAGGCATATTAAACATAAAATTCTTCTCCATAAAACCTGCCAGGTCAATTTTATGTGGTTCTTCAAAATTGGTTAACACATTGTCGATGTCTTTGTCGATACTGCGAAGTATGGATATAGCTTCCGTAATTTTTAAGGACGCTATGTTCTCTGGGAATTTGTCCTGCATATCAAAATACGGGATCAACGAGGCCAGGCAACTTTCCAGAAGCGGATGGTTGTTAAAGATTTTAATCTTTTGAGACGCCGGAGATTTTAATTTGATATTAAGAGGTGAATAGAAATCTCTGAGTTTTTCAGTTGTTAAGTGCATGACGACAGATTTGTGGGGCAGCCCGTCCTTTGGATAATTGATAATGGTCGCCAATTGGTTTCTCGGAATGAGAAAGATGTCGCCTGATTTAAACAAATAGTTTTGATCGGCCTGGATAATTTTTGTTTCACCCGAAATGAACCATACAAGCATATGGTGATCAAATACGACTTCGGTTTTAAACAACCTGTCTTCGTAACAGGAAAGCTTAATATCCTCTGTTATGTATTTTAAATTAAACTCCATGCTGTATGGTTTCAAATTTACAATTATCAATTTACGTTAAAAGAGATACCACTCAGTTCCTCGCTTAGTTTCCACAGCCGTTTTGCATTATTCTCATCCAGCGAATAAGGTTTTACCCCAGCGGAAACACTCTGCCCCAGGTGTAGATTGGCAATATCACTGTCTTCACAAAAGACACCGCCAACATTTTCAAGTAAGGGACTTGTGGCACACCATATGCTGGTTGAAGCACCCTGTGGGATCGTTTTTAAAGATGTAACAACCCCGGGTTTCATATTCCCATTTTCATCACAGAAGCCCATTTTTACAAACAACTCCAAAGGGGCTTCCCTCGCTAATTCCGTGCCTCCAATGGAACCGGGGTGCAAGGAAAAAGCTCTTACTCCGAATTCTTTGGCGCGAATGTCCAATTCAAGCGAAAACAGGTTGACGGCAGTTTTCGACTGACCGTATCCCAGCAGGGTATCATAATCGCGGTGATCAAAATTTGGATCGCTGAAATGAAACGGAGCAAACTGATGTCCCTGCGAGGAAACATTTACCACCCTGGCACCGCCTGCTTTTTTCAAAGCCGTCCAAAGTTTTGAGGTCAGGTGAAATTGTGCGAGGTAGTTTACGGCAAGTTGCGATTCAATACCACGACTTTCCCTTCGAAGCGGTACCCACATAATGCCCGCATTATTGATGAGCAGGTGTAAAGGCCTTTCCGAGGCCAGGAATTTTTCAGCAAATACGTCAATCGATCGATAATCTGCCAGGTCCAGTTCTTCGATTTCAATGTTTTCGATCCCTTCCAGGTTTTTATTTGCTTTACCCTTATCCCTTGCTGCTACAATAACCGTCGCCCCAGCACCGGCCAGGGTTTTAACCGTTTCCAGCCCTATGCCGGTACTGCCACCCGTTACAATTGCGGTTTTTCCGGAAAGATCAATGCCTTTGATTACTTCTGATGCGTTTGATTTTGAGTCGAAACCTGAACCAAGCGGTTTTTGTAAGGCTCCATTGTAATTTGTTTGTCCCATTACTTTATTTTTTTTGTTGGGACAAAACTAGACTGCCGGATGACTGGCAACTTTGTTGAAACGTCCGAATTTCCTTTGTTTAAAAGTTCACCCTTCCCACGGTAGGATAGGTTTTTTGGTATGCCGGGATGAATTCTTCCAAATAAAGCCTGGAGCAGTTTACGCTAAGTACTGCAGTCAGCAGTGACTTTATCAATAATCGTGAGCACCCATTTTTTATTGATATAGCTCATGTAGATGATCATCTCGTTGCCGTCATTTTCAGCAATAACAACTCTTCTGCTTTTATTTTCCAGTTCATAAAACCCATCGATCGTGCTTTCGGGTATATTCTCGTCAAACTCTTTTTTCAAATACTTCGCGGTCTCTGAAAGTAAATGGTCGGTTTGGGTTGTATCAACAAATGTTCCTGTTTTTGTCCAAGTCTGGCAATCGTATTCGGGAAGTTTCTCGTAACGTAACGATGTAAGTTTAATATCATCATAAAACGGAACATTAGGATAGGTCGTATCTGTGAAACCCAATGTCGTATAATGCTTGTAAGAGTCCGTTATGCCGATCCTGTTGATGATATAAATGCCAGTGTTTTTGTCGATATATGTCGACAAGGTTGCGGAATCGCGACTGGCAAGTGCGGTTACGATATTTGTTAGCGCCCGTGAAAACTCCTGGTTTTTAGATGCTTGTCCATGGCTGGATACCACAGCCAGTAGCATAAACAATTTGAAAGGAAGAATTCTCATTTCTGCAGATTGTAAGGATCAGGTATTGATGGAGGACGATACGCAGGTTGTAGTCCTTCGATATCGGCGTATTTAAAGATAAGGAAGTTCATCGTTCGTTTTGTGGCTGGTCAGACTGAATTCACCAAATAGACGAGCGTAGTGCGCGACGTAGCCTGACTGTTATTTTGGTATCCCGGCTTTCCTGAGTTTCTTTATCCTGGAATTGATGGAGGGTATGTCTTCCTTTTCCATGATCGATATGGTCTTGTTAAAGTCCCTGGAAAAACCGGGTCTGCGTTGCAGTAGATCATAAAGCGCCTGGATCGAAAAGACCCTTACGATCTTACTTTCCGAGCTGTCTTTCGCCCAGTTCGTTAGTAGTGCCCAGGTTTTATCAAATTCTCTCTTATTGAGTTGGAGCCGGGAAACAAGCTGGGCCAAATGCCATTTCAGCTCAATCTCACTTGCTGTATGACAAAGATCCAGGATGTTCTTTTTGTGTTTTTCGAGATATTCCCTGTGACGAACAGTTATTTTTTCAACCGCGTCTGCCGTTCGCATCACTACTTTTCTGTCGCTGTCTGAAAGGCCTGCGATCAATTGGTCAAATTTTTCCTGTGAATTGATAAGTGGCACCACTTCATTCGACTTCCCGATAGAACGCCGGTCACCGCCTTTGAAAAGGTCCAGGAATTTATTGGGTTTACGGGTAGTCATAAGTTGTTTGGCGGCACCCTGGCCTTTTTATTTTGAGGTTTAATGATTAGGTGTATATCCCTGCCATTTCCAGATCCTGGTGACACCCGGGTTGACAGAAGGGTAATTCAATCCGGCGGAACTTCAAATTACTCTTGCCAGGCGGGAGGTTTTAATCCCGCTAAACGGATATAAATTGTCGTCTGCCCGCGATGATGCGTCTGGTGATCGAAAGCTTTCAATAGCCAGGCAAGCCGGGTCAGTTCCAGCCTGCGTTCTTTTACTATCTCTTCCAGTTTGGTTATATCCATGTTTTTTATGGCCTGGATGGCAAAATCATAGCTGGCGTTTACATAGTAGAACACAGAATCCTTAACTTGGGCGCTCGGACTTAGATCAAGGCGTCTTTGCCGGGGGAAGATCCGGGCTGCGCCTGTCCCCTGGGATATCATAGCATTAGTCACCTGGGCCAGGTGCAACATCTGTTGCGCAAAGCTGCGAATACTGTCATGAGCCTTGAATTCATACTTATCCGCGGGCATCGTATTCAGGTATTGATTTGTCATGGCTTTAGCCATTTCCCTTTCCTTGACCAGGTGATCTCTCACTGTTTCACCCAGCGTGGATTGCGAAAATGACAGGTTACCGGTTAAGGCGAAGAGTATGACGAAGAAAGCCCGGTATTTCATTGTATAGATTTAATGATTTGACAAATAGGTTTGTCGCCAATTATACGGCAAGGTGATAGCTGAAAATGAAAATCGATCGCGTAATCGAAATTAAATTTATAACTAAAAGATCAATCTCTCCACGGATAAATACCTGTGAAATATTTTGTGAACACTGGAACGGGTTTCACGTTAGTGAAAAAATATGTAGTCCCAAATCCAGCACCTGGACATTACCTTATTTCCGGTAACCCCATCATACGAAATTCATTCATAGTTTTCTAAAACAGCAAAATAAAAAATTTTGAATGCCCCCCATTGGCGTCTTGTGATCAACCCTTATGCATTCAATCTTTTCAAAATTCCCATGAAGAAGGGCTGTCATAGTTGTTTCGGAATATTGCCGGATTTCAATTCCACTGCATTTTTTCGGTCCCGCTTCTGAGAATGTGCCAAGGATTAAAACACCACCCGTGTTGATGTATTTACTTGCTGTTTCTATATATTTTCTTATTTCCTGTTCGTCAGTCAGGAAATGAAACGCGGCCCTATCGTGCCAAAGCTCATATTTTTCAGTGGGCTTAAAATCCGCCGCGTCCGCGACGATCCATTTTACATCTTTTGCCCTGCCACCCAGTCTTGTCTTTGCCCTGTCAATAGCCGCCTGGGAAATATCAAGCACAGTGATACCGCTATATCCGCTATCGAGAAGGTTGTCCACCAAAAAGCTATCCCCTCCGCCCACATCAATGATTTTTGCCGTATCGGGAAGGTTGAATTGTTTTATAAGTTCAAGCGATGTTCCTGGTGTAGGCTGATACCAACTAACTTCATTTATCTGTTTGGTCTGATAAATATTCTCCCAATGTTTTTTGCGGTCAGATTTTTCCATTGTAGGGATATTCACGGTTTTTACTCTCCAATAAATGATTTTTTATTCTTAAAATCTTTTGCAGCTCCTAGCTAACGTTTCGTTGTTATCTCTCGTATCGGCTCATAATATAACACTGTTACACCTGAGTTTAGTGATTTTATCTTAATGAGCTTCAACAAAATCCTATCCGTGATCTGATCAAAAAGCTGAAGGCCCTTTCCTTCGATGACGGGATGAATACAAATTTGAAATTCATCAATAAGGTTACTGTTTAGAAGCTGGATGATCAAGCTCCTGCTTCCCACCAGGATGTCTTTCCCGGGTTGTTGTTTTAGTTCCTGTACTTCCTCGATAAGAGATTTTTCTGCAAGTCTTGCGCTATCCCAGCCCGTTTCTTTTAACGTGTTGGAGAATACAAGTTTTTGAACTTTGTCTATCGAAATAGCAAAGTCATTCATTGCTTTGTCTTCCGAAGGATTTTTCAATAGTTCCTGCCAGAACTGCATAAGCTGGTAGGTGATCCGTCCATATAGTAAAATATCCCCGCTGTCAATCAGGTCAGCATAATGTTGGTGAAGATCTTCATCAGCTATCCCGGTTGTGTGGTCACAAACGCCATCGAGGGTCATATTGAACGCGGTAATTACTTTTCTCATGTAATTCTTATTTGCTATTAATTTGGTCTAAGGTATTGACCTTCCGTTTCATGCACGTGATAGATGAGGCGACTATTTCTTTGGAATGCTTTTTCTTCTCGATATTCAACAATTTTCGATTATTTAAGCTCAGAGAGTATTATTTTTTTTTGCTTAAGTGTATTCCTCATGGCCTTTTCTCTAACCTCAGCGTTTTCATTGTTTATAAGGTCGAAATATTCAACCGGTACAACCTGCCAGGATAAACCATATTTGTCTTTACACCAGCCGCAATAGCTTTCTTCGCCACCGTTTGAGGTCAAAGCGTCCCAGTAATAATCTACTTCTGCCTGGTCTTTACAATTGATTACAAACGATACTGCTTCATTAAATTTAAAGTAAGGGCCCGCAGCGAGGATATTAAATTCCATGCCGGCTATTTCCATAATCGCGGTCTCAAAACTCTCCTGGCCACCCATCTCAATGGCTTCCGGCGGATTTTTATATTGATAATATTCCTTTAGCTTACCATCTTTGAAAATGGAGAGGTAGTAGTCTACTACCGCTTTGGCGTCTTTATCAACCCAAAGCGAGGGTGTAATTTTTTGGGTAATCATATATTTTAGTTTTATGGTTTTGCTGGTTTCATTTGCAGTTTCAATTATCCATGCTGCGACTGCAGTTTTCTGCTACTGTCGTTCGACCCGGTCTTTGGTCCTTCCCGACCCTGAGCGTGTGATAAAGGTATATCGGGGAGCTAATTTCTCAAAACCCATACCTGATTCCCTGGCCGGAAATGGAAAGTGATTGACGCTGCCATTTGTTATTGTTTAAAGCTCGTCGTCAAATTGAGAGGACGGTGACTTATACGCATTTTATTTATCTGTGGTCATCCCAGTCTTGAGTTTTCTTTCGCTGCTGCTGACCACAATGATCTTATCATGTACCTGCATATTCACAATAGCTAATTTCTCTGGCAGGCCTTTACCCGAAAATATCCAGTTCCCGGTTTGTTTCTCTTTTCTGTAAACGCCATCCCATTGTCCGGCCAGCAGTGAATTACCGGTTTTAACCACGTTGAACGTATAAAGTTGGACAGGCAGCCCGTTTTGGATACTCTGCCAGGTATTCCCTTTGTCAGTTGATGAAAACAGTTCATTGTACACCATGGCATAGAGCGTCTTGTCGTCAGAGGAAATATTGTGTAAAGCACCTTTTGAAAAAATATTTCGCCAGTCTTTTTTTCCTATAGGCGAAGCAAATGCCCCCTGGTTGGTAGCGATATAAATACTTTTATCAAAACTTGTAATGCCATTTACCTGGAATGAGTTGTCGCCAAATTCCAACTCCCATTGATTAAATATATCATTATAAGAGTAAAGCCCGGAATTGGTTGCCGCATAGAGTTTGTTTTCTATAGTTGCAAATTTTCGGATAACCAGGCTGTTTAACCCGGAATTTGCCTGGGCCCAACTATTTCCATTGTCTATGGAGTAAAAAACGCCGGCATGCTGGGTACCTGTATAGATACCATTTTTGTAAAAAATCAAAGCTCCCGGATTGCTTTCCAGAAACTGTCTGCCTGTAGGTATATTTTTCCACCGGTTTTCCGGAGCATTAAAAATGTAAAGCCCACTGTCTTTCGACATAAGCGCAAGTTTGTGGCCCGAGGCGGCAATACCTCCCAAACCAATATTGGCCTTAGGCGAGAGTCCTGTGCTTTTATTTTGCCAGCTTAAGCCATTGTCATATGAAAAGTAAACGATACCGTCCGAATTGTCAATCTTTGGAGTATCATTATGCGAAGCGGGTTTTATGCTGTTTGGAGTTTGACCATTGCAGGAGTTTAGCGTGACCAGGGTCACTATTGCCAGAAGTTTTTTTGAACCTGCAAATATCATGAACAACCATTTAGTAATTCTATCTATCAACTCAGCTCCGAAGGCTGAAACGAAGTACTTGCAATTATATTGGATATGTTTTTGTGGCTGAATTGGTTGATCCGATTTAACCAGGATCACAAAAATCCGTATAAAAAACTAATCCTTCCCGCCTTCCCTTCTTCCCGGCCAGAACTCAAACATAAATGACGACGGGCAATTGACTTAAATGCAGGATAAAACAGGCGTTGCTTATAACTTATCAACAACGCGCTTTATTGCCTCTTTAAATTCCGGCAGGGAAGAATGGCTCGTTATTTTGTTCAACTTTAGCCTGCACATTTTTTCATTTTTTCTAACCAGGTAAAAGTAAAACCCGGTCTGGTCACTATGATAGTAGGCTTCAGTTCCCAGGCCTTTCACAATTTCAACGCCTTCGTGTGCGCTATTGGCTTTATAAATATCTGCATAAGCGCTAGCGGCGGCTGCAGCTCCGCTATAGATTTCGTACATAAAATAGAGCTTGCCTGTTTTTTGCGTTACCGGGTCTTGGGAGAGGGCTGTATAATCGCATTTGTATTCTAATGTGTCCCCTTTGTCTATAAACGAATTGCCGGTGAGCTTTGCCGGCTCGCCCATTATTTTTTCGGCATCGGCAAGAGTGAGCAGTGTCGACGCTGGATCGGCAGTGTCGGACTGGACCAGGCGCTGTATTTTGAATCTGGCTGGGGCCTGCTCATTAGTGGCAAATAATCCAAAAAGGAAACAAATATAAAATGGAGCTGAGTTGTATTTCATGGTTCGTATTATTTAAGTAGAAGGTAAAAACCGTTACGCCTAAACTTAAATCTGCATTGCTCCGTTCGCGTGATTAACTATCTAAAGGTAGAAGAATTTGTGGCACCTGTATTTCCATTTACACGAAGTGGGCTGATTTCGTTACCAAATGCATTTGCTGACGATCAGCATTAAGATTGCTTTCCTTTGCAGGTATTGCATTGATATTGAGGGCTGGTTGACTATTGGCGGGCTGAACTGGCTTTGTCCAAAGCTAAGATAGTACAGAGTACACCTGCCAACGATAGCATAACCCTGATCCAGCCCATTCTTCCCCATTCAACTGCGGCTTTACTGAGGGTGGCTGTATCAGGCAACTGTTCTGAAAGAAACATGATCTCATTGCGGGGATAAAAATAGGTAAAGGTTAAAACCATGGAGGTAATATAGCAGAGTATCGCTATTCCCAGGTATAACCGAACGGAATTTGTCTTCCAGAAGAATAATAAGGCCAACACTGTCAGCACCAGGTTTGCAGGGTCTATCATTTTGAAAAAACTACCCGGGTTGGCGACTACAAAAAAATCCCTGGTTGCGGTGATGGATTGAGGAATATTACTTTCCCAATTGGCTGCATTGACTATAGAATTATAGAGAAGGGTAAAAAACAAACCGCTTGAGAATGCAACAGCTGCGTAGAGAACGATTTTCTTCATCTTTCGTCGTTTTAGCTGAGGCAAATCTATTGGGGAGAAAAGATCCGTGATAGTAAAAAAACGACAAAATCAAAGGCTGTCCCAGTCCAGTTGGAACCGCATGGGCTGGCCTGATACTTCTTTGTGCAGGAGGGTAGGGGTGAGCCTTGAAAATTCCTTAAAATCTTTGATAAAATGTGTCTGGTCGTAGTACCCCACTTCGTAAGTCAGGTCTGTCCAGGAAATACTGGATCTGTTTTCGAGAATTTTATAGGCCCTGTAAAACCTGGCTATTCTTGCATACATCTTGGCAGGCATGCCTAAACGTTCTTGACATTTTCGCTCAAAGGTGCGGACACTCATACAAGCCATTTCCGCAACCTTATCTAAGCTGGTATTATAATTTGCCGAAAGATAGCTCAGGGCATGATCTATTGGTAAGACTTCCTTCACCCGGGATAGTTTCCTGAGAAAATACGATTGTACAATGCTACTCAATTCGACCGAAGAGATCGTGTCGTGAGATTTATCCAATAGTTCTTCTATCTCACTTCCGATAACATCCCTGGCGCTGTAACCATTGTCAAATATTTCGGTCATCGGGATATTCAAGAATCGGTTTAACCCTCCCGGTTGAAAAATTATGGATACGGTCTTATTGCTTTCTTCTGCGAGTAATTTGAAGGGGGTGACCTGGGCGCCGATCAGGGTACAGGATGTGACAGTGTTGAATTTATTTTCACCCGATTTTTTGGATTTTAACCGGGTATAAAGATTGATGAACATTGCCTGGTCGGGCGAAGGCATGAAATTACCCTCCATTTGTATGGGGATAGTTCCAAGATCAGTCTCAATAATAACAATATTCCGTATCAGCGAACGCAATGCAGGATGAATAGTGCATTGTTCTGCTCGAATATTTGGTATGGACTTGTTCATCTTTGCTAATGGAAAACGATTGGGACTGGTTTGGGAGGTTGCTTAAAATCTCTTCACCATGAAGTAAATTATTTATTACGATCAATATACAAAAAGTTCCGCATCATTTCTGTTGAACCGAAAATGTGCTGTAGTTTGAGCGAAGTGTATTTACTTTATATCGTAAAAAATAACGGGGGTGCCAAAGCCCCGGCTTTTGGATTGAAACAGTCCCCAATTTGATTGATCGCTACCATTCAGGACAGTGTCTGTTC
>JAEZRB010000251.1 GCA_023412975.1 Bacteroidota bacterium
CCCGGTCCTCTATATACAAACCGGCCTACCATATTGGCAAAACCACGACCATGAATTCCAAGACTGCTATCGGGTGCTATCACGCCGATCACGGGTTTCGAGTGTGGCACACCAAGGGCATTGGCGATCGGCGGAACGATCAGGGCTCCGAAGGGATGTTGAGCACTGGTGGCATCGTCCACCCAGTCGCGGGCGAAAGTTTGACGCAGGTTACCTGGCAAAAGTGCATCCGGGCTTTTTTCCACGCTCCGCAATACCCATTCCTTTCCATCCTTATCTGCGAGCCGGAGTGATTTAGATTGCATGCCCCCACCCCGTTTCAATGGCGTGAGTCCTCCCTCCAGTTTCGATACTCTTAAAACAGGTAGTTTTACAGCGGCCGCCCATTCCTTGCGGTAATTCTCTCCAAACATGAACCGATGAAATTTTCCAACCTCATCGTATGAAGGATGTATGCTGACATCCACACTATCTCCGGCGATAGCGTAGCCGGCAACTGTATCTACCTGCATTATGTTTTGAAAAGACCGGGTATAGCTGAACGATTCGCTTGCGGTGTCATCGTAGGTTTGGAAACTAAAATGAATACTATTGTCCTCGTATAGATCCGCGATCACGTAGCCGGGTCGGTTGTCGGCATACTTTGTATATTTTCCTTTTGTAGCTGATCTGTGTTTTGCGCCGGCACCGCTCACCACCTGTACATATTTATCGCTGGTCAGTTGCAGCCCGCGCTCATGCCCCGATACATGCACCAGGTTTGGCAGATCTTTCATTGTTTCGTTCACACCGGTTACCATTTCCTTGTAAAGCGGGTGCTTACTATTGTTCGGACCAACAAACCCTGAACGGAAAAACCGGAATATGGATCCGACACCCGGCAGGGGCAGGTAAAGATGCCGGTTGAGGGATGTAAGCGGGAAAAGATGATCTTTCAGGGTTCCTTTACTTCCATATACACCATAGCTTTGAAAAGGATGTCGCGATATGATCATCATCTGCTTATCCCTGTTCTTGTACCGCAACTCATCCAGGCGTGCCAGCACGTCAGCACGGGTTTTACATTCACAGTCCTCTCCCGTCACTTCTGACGGAAAAAGCCACCAGTCACTATTGAAAACGATGATGCTCATCTGCGGATGCAGATCTAGTTCCAGCGGGTCGGGACACCTGTTTCCTGGCTTAACAAGGGCCAGGGAATCGCCTATCGTTGCTAAAGCGGTGACGGAGTTCTTACCAAGAGTCAAATTATTCCATTTTTCGCTGGCATTGATATAATAAATACCAGCTCTGTTAGCACGGGCCGACCTGAATTGTGCAATTAAACGTTCAAGGCTTTGTTCAAGGCCTTTGCTGCCTGCTTTCAACTTCCCGGAAAGAAATTTATTGTCATCCAGGAAAACCAGGGTTGTCCGATCCTTTATAATTTGATTTGTGGCATTATTCCATATTTCATCTATACTGTCATCTTTGTTTTCACCAATAAATATCAGTCGGTAACGCAGGCTGTCCTGCGCAGGCGCGAGCATGGTAGAGAAAACGAGAAGAATAAGACAGCATAGATATTTCATACAATACTTTGATGCCTTAGGATCGAATGAATTTTAAAATATTCCCCTCCGACAGGTCGTCGCCTTCATTAGAGATATACAGGTTTCCTGCTTTATCAAAAGCAATTCCTTCCGGCTGGTTGAATACATTGCCATTGAGTTTGCAGGCCTGTTTTATATTCCAGTTACTATCGGCTACCACCAGTAGTTTATTTACCGATGAGATCACAAACCATTCGGATGTGATGGGGTTCCTGGCAAGACCCGAGGGCCGGAAGCCACGTTTTATTTTGCCAGCGATCTTTTCGATCTGGTCTGTATCAATTGAGAACTGGCCGGTGATAGAAATGGAATCACCTGCATCCAGGATAAAACCGCTCACCATCTTTTTTGGATCATCGTCGCGACATTTTTTGCATATTACATACAACTGGCCGGTGGCCGGATCGGCATACATTCCTTCGTATTCTCCTTTTGGTAAAATCTTCTTCCATTCCTGCACATCGTCGGCTTCCTCATAAAACGTTTCTGTGAAGGGAAATCGGAAAAAGCTGCCATTGCTTTTCAAAACGATCACCTGCCCGTTCACTATGGCCAGGTCTTCGTAATCACCCTGTTTGCTGAATTTTGTATTGTATTGTCTTTTTATATCCCAGGCGAGCCGGAACACTCTACCCTGTTCATCCTGCACAGCATAAATGGTATCGTTGTTTCCGTCGTGAAAGGTGATGCCCGATACCTCGAGCAGGCTTTCAGGCAGGTTGAATTTTTCTGGCTTATCAAATTGATAATGGGGAATGGTTTCTTCCTGGTCGGACAGGCTGCCGCAGCCGCTCAACAGGAGCAGCAAAAATCCTGCTGATAGAATTCGGTTCATACAATATATTAATCACCAAAAAAAACGGACGCTACAAAAAACGCGATGACCGCGGCAACGATGCCATACATAAATACGGTATACCCTTTACGCAGCAGCCTGTACTTTCTGCCCAGCACTATACCCTGTGAATACAGATCACGGGTAAGACTGCCATACAGGAAATCGCGGTCGCTCATCATTTGCCGCATGCCGGCGTCGTAGTCGTCGAAACTCATTTTAAAATAATTTCCAAAAAACAACAGGTTGACCTTCCTGGTGTCAACATCGGCTTTCGTGAATGTGCCCTCGGGTAGCGAGGGCCTGGTGGCAAGTATGCAAAATACCATCGTCACAACGCATACCGTCAGCAAAATCAGGGTTGGGATGATCAGGTGGGGATTATCTTCCAGCTTCCGCAAAAGTACACTTAACAATACAGAAATAATGATGGAAGTGGTCGTGATCATGATATGCGCTTTATTGTCGGCCATATCGCTCAACCGCTGGTGATTGTTGGAACTAACGCGAAACATAGTTTCGATGCCCCGCTCAGGTCGTTCAGGTTTCGGCTTTTTTGAAACGGCGGATGTTGCCGGTATCCCCGTACCGGCAGTGACTCTGGTTTTTGGCCGCCGGTCGCTTTTTTCGTGCCCGCCCGCTTTTGCCTTTAATAAAGCCAGGTTTGCTTCTTTTTTTTGCTGCAACAGGTTGCGGCCATAGCTCGTGTGGTAATGATGGGCTTCCATAAATCGTATTGTACTGCTCCGCCATTCGTCACCCGGGATTTTTCGTCCCAGCTTTTTTTCCGCTTCCCTTCGCATCAGTTTATTTCTCTCCCGGAAGTGTTCGGTTCCGAAATGATACAGGTCGGCATCGCATACAATTTGTTCATTCAGGTTTTTGGGATCCTGCGGCATCCGGGTCGCCAGGATGCAAT
>JAEZRB010000014.1 GCA_023412975.1 Bacteroidota bacterium
CCTCCCAGTCGACCCTGGTTTGTTGTATTGCTTTCCTGCACGGTATTCCTACCCACCAGGTTGGTCCAGGTTCCATTCATGCCGTCGGTGCTATTGGTAGATATCTGCAGACGAAGGATATCCCTGAAATTCTCTGCCCTATGCCTGGTCCAGAAACTGATATAAGCGGTAGTTGCATTTGACAGATCGAATGGATTTTTTGTAGCGGCAATCCTGGTGCTGCTACTGGTATAATTGCCAGATGGTGATTCGGTGAGTGCACGTGATGAGTTGAAACCGCTTGAAGAAATATAACCCCACCCACTCGATACTTCCCAATTGGTGCTCACCGTGCCGGTTTCCATATCGTCAGAAAAGAGCGTAACTGGATTATATATCTTGGTAACCGTATCATATATCGTGATACCGCCGGTTTGCACCCGCCAGACAAATTTTATTCTCTGACCATTCCCCAATCCTGGCGGAAATGTAACTGGCACTGAACCCGAGTAAGTATCATAATAAACCGGAAGACTATTGATCGTATCCGCTTTGGTAGACCCGATATTCTGTAAAGGGATCAGGTTGACGATGACCGGTTCATCGCCGATGCCGATGCGCTGGATATTAAAACGCATTACTGAATCGGTGCTACTTACTGCAATGTCATTGAGATCCTGCAGGTCTACATAGGAACCCGCGGCAAAAGCCAGTTGCATATTCTGAAAGCAGAGATTCTTACATAGTTCGATGATCTGTGAACTGGGCGCCCAGAATCCTCCGCCGCCGGCCTCACCAGTCATACCATAGACTTTACCCTTTTTATTCGGTTCACCAGGATATGATTCGATATCACCCAGCAGCCACCAATCCTTCGCACCGCCGGCCACTTCGTATTGTACCGTAGCGTAGCTATCACCCGCCCGGTGTCCATTGTATTTTCCCATTAAGGCAGGAATGAAAGTATAGAAATGCCGGTCGAGCGTGGGCATGGTATGATAACTTCTTCTGCCAAATGGTAGAGAGTAATAGGGGCCTGAGCAATGCTGATCAAATGCTGCCACAAAATTTCTTGAATAGCAAAAATCCCTGATAGCCTGTGTTTCGGGTTCGGAAAATGCACCCGAACCCCAATAAGTCTCATAAGAAGGAACATTAGACCCACAACTCGAGGATGCACCTGCACAATCATTCCAGTCTACACCATAGTTACGATTCAGGTCCACACCTTTTTGCCCCGAAATATCCGAACCTACATTCCTGCGGTTCTTTCGTTGCATACCACCACCGCTCGGGTTATTCGTCTGGTTGTACACATAGCCATCAGGATTCACGCAGGGAACGATAAATATCTCGCGGTTGTTGACAAGCTCTGTCACTGACTGAATGACGCCATAATTCTGCGCAAGATATTGCGCAAAGAATATCAGGCTGGTACCTGTGATCGCTTCCCTGGCATGCTGTAGCCCGAGATAAAGCACCTCTGGTTCCTCTTCATCACTTGTTACGTTGTCGGAAATTTTTATGCACCAGATATCCCTGCCTTCCACCGACAAACCTATCGAAGTCTTTTGAACAAGGTTAGGAAATGCGGCTACCAGTTCATCCATCTTGTTATTCATCTGCGAAAAAGTATAGTACCCACCCATGCTGCCGGGTGGCAGACCGTTGGTTGAAAAAAAAGAAGGCGTACTGATAAAATCCTTTATCGTCTGACCAGATGTCTCGTAGGCAACACGATTACCGGTACGAGCCTGTTCAAAAAATAATTTGCTTTGCTCCTGGAAATGTTTAGTCACGTCCTCCACCATTATTTCGACATGATGTCCTGCCGCTCGCAATTTGGCTATTGCATGTTCGCTGATCTCAGCAACTATTCCGTCAGTGGTGGAATTGAAATGGTCAGCTTCCATGAGATTGATCACAGACTGGCGTTCTGCTTCGCTTTCAGGAAGCCTGATCCTGATCTTACTGTATTTCGCCTGGCTGGTGGCATGAAGTGAAAACAACAGAAGCAGGGCAAGGATAAAGGATTGAATGGTGCTCATAACATTTTGTTTTTCCGGTTTCAACCGGTTTACAAATGGTAATATCTCATTTGAAAGTAATAGGTGAATGCAAATTGTACAAGGGGAAATATCCTGTAGTTATCCCGCTTTATTTGAAGAATTTTATACTGACATCGGACATTCGGTACGCGGGTATATACGCGGAAAGTAGGGGTATTTTACTTTCCCTAAGAAACTCCCCCAATTTTACAAATCCCATATCTTTAACACATAAACTCTCATTCTCAACACTATGCGGTTAGTTTTTATTGTTTTGTTATTTGCGGTCAACGGATTTGCTCAGCAAAAACCCAATATTATCTATATCATGAGCGACGATCATGACAACGACGCGATCAGCGCTTATAACCCCCAATTCATTCAAACTCCGCATATAGACAGGCTGGCGCGGGAAGGGATAAAATTCAATAAGGCTTTTGTGGGCAACTCGATTTGCTCGCCGGCGAGAGCTACTTTGCTCACCGGGCAACATTCACACAAAAACGGAGTGAAAGATAACCGCACACCATTTGATTCCTCTAAAAACACTTTACCTAAGGTATTGCAGAAAGCAGGTTATCAAACTGCCCTGATCGGGAAATGGCATCTTCATTCTTACCCATCCGGTTTCGATTACTGGAAAATTCTACCGGGCATGGGACAATATTTCAACACATCGATCATTAAAATGTCGGGTGATACGATCCGGGAAGCAGGGTATGCTACCGATGTGCTGACCGATAATGCCCTCCACTGGTTGGAGGCGCGTGATAAAACAAAACCGTTCGTTTTATTCTTCCATCATAAAGCGCCCCACCGCTACTTTTTCCCTGCGCTGAAATATCTAGAACAATTTCGCACCAAAGTCTTTCCTGAGCCATCCAGCCTTTACCTGGATACCAACGGTCGGGGAACCGCCTGGGCCAGGCAGACGATGGGTATCCTGCCAGATATGGAATTGTGCAGCGATCTGAAAATTGACCCGCAATACCTGATGGACATTCCTGAATTAAAACCATCTGAACTGCAGATCAATTACTACAACGCAATCATGAACCGCGTGCCGGCAGATCAAAGAAAGAGATACGAAGAGATCTTCGCCGAACGTGGAAAGTTGATTCGTGAAAAAAACCTGAGGGGAAAGGAACTTTTAAAATACAAATACCAATGGTATATGCAGGACTATATGGCCTGTATCGCATCTATTGATGAAAGTATCGGTCGTTTACTCGACTATCTCGACAAAGAAAATATGAGTTCGAATACCGCCGTGATCTATACCAGTGACCAGGGATTTTACCTGGGTGAGAACGGGTGGTTTGATAAACGTTTTGCTTATGATGTGTCTATGCAAACGCCACTGCTGGTCAGGTGGCCCGGTCATATCAAACCTGGAACAGTAACCGATGCGATGGTGCAGAATATTGATTTCGCTCCCACAATCCTTGGCATGGTGGGATTAAAAACGCCTGACTGGATGCAGGGATTGGACCTCACTCCCCTATTGACCGGCAAGCAAACAAAACTCCCAAGGGAGTATCTTTATTATCACTACTACGAATTTGTACGTGACCATACCGTCATCCCACATATCGCCATCCGAAGTCGCGACCATAAACTGATTTACTTTTATACCGTAAACGAATGGCAGCTTTATGACCTGCAAAAAGATCCAGTCGAATTGAACAACCTGATCAATTCAGCGGACCATCAGAGTTTATTTCAAAAGCTCCGCCAGGAAATGATACGTCTCCGGGACAAATATGATGACCACGAACCGGCTGGCGAGTTAAATTGATAGCCTTAATAGTCAAATTCTAAAGCACGCAGGGTACTTTGCGGAATGGCTGACTATTATCAAATTTCAAATTATCAGGGTTTGCAAAAAGCGTCGTATCATTTCTTTGTGTGAGTTCACCAGTCGCGGGCAAAAGTTCGTCGCCATTTACTTTCCAGGCTACTTCACGTACGGATACGACTCCCTCCGATTTAAAAAGATACCAGCCCCTGATGATATCACCTGTAAGATCAGCCTGGACAGTGCCATCATTACGATCTTTTTCGAAGATCCGGTACGAAAGCGAACCGCTTACGCTATTCGATTTGGCTTCAAGCTGGAGGCTTGCTGTGTCCTTCCCATTGATCTGTGTAAAACAACCTGTAGGAACGGTATCAGTTTTTACAAACTCTACCGCTTTGGTAGTATCCTGAATAACGCCATTCTCCGAAGTTGAGGCTTCGTCATTACAGGATGTAAATAGGATGGCCAGTACAGTTAAAACTTTTATACGTATGGTCATAACTATCATTTTCATTTATACATGAAATAGTTATGCCAGAATTGGCCGCACAGGAAAGCCAACCTTGATCGGCAATTATTTTACTGTAAATGAATGGATCGCGAACACAGGTTGGCCATTGCTGCCGATTCCCTGCAATACTACTTTGAATTGACCGCTTTGATCTGATGTGTAAAACTGTACACCATTCTTCCCGGGTGTCAGCCATGGAGACCAGTACAATGTACTGCGCAGATCCGGAATTCGCTTTGAACGCTCGCTGCCGGACTCATAAGAAGGTGAGTAAAACTCCCGCTGCAGTTGCAGCCCTTCATAATCTACCGCAATCAGACCCGGTGTTAATTCGAAGCCATCAAATTTTCCCTGGTAAGTTTCAAAACTGGCTACTCCCCTATAATTGAGAGTTCCTACGAAGTATCGCCTGGGGACAATATCAAGCTTTTTAACTTTCAACGGATCATAATCAAAAATCTTATTCGGGTCTGTAAAAGGTACGCCATCCACCATCACCAACATTTGATCATTAAAAACTGTCCTGGATACTTCGTCGTAGATGGTCATATAAAGCTTGCCGTTTCGCAGTGTTACATTAATCGGAGCAACATATTCCCGCAATACTTCCTCCATCGTGGTGAATCGCTTATAATCGTCGAGACGATAGCTAAATTCAGCTTTACCAAAAAACGGCATTGTATCGCTTAATGCAGGTGGCTGGAAACGGCGGATACTATCGACAACATACACATTCTGTGTTTGCATGGCGATGCTTTTGCCTTTCAGTTTCTGCTCGTGCTCTCGTGAAAGCCGGAGCGATGGTAGTTGGTTATTATAAGACTCCTCTGAAAATGGCGTTAGAATGTCAATACGATAAGTGCCAGGTGCCGCGCCAGGAACCTGTGGAATGATCTCGCCCGGACCATAGTAATCGCGTGCATTGAGATAAGCGATGCCTTCGCTGTTTGTCCTGGCAGCAGATAAACCAAAAGGGCTGGTTGGATATGAAAGCAAACAACTAATATTAGCAGCAGGTTTTCCCGAATTCGCTTCCGTTATCTTGACAGCTACCAGGTGTCCGCCATATTCAGGCAAAAACAAAGGTGTAGTGGTCCTGGCTGGCTGTAGTAGTTTTTCCCAGCGAAAACGACGCCAGCCATGTGTCATCAACAATCCATCAATCGCTTCGCCGGTTTTATCTTCCCCCGAAAAATAATACCCCGGCGACTCCACAAAACCGCGAAGGTCTGAGCTAAGCCATAAATAACTTGCGATATCGTCATCCGAACTTTGCAATGAATCGACCTGGAATACGGCAACAGAAAAATTATTGGCAGCGATATTTGATTGTCCGGGTTTGATCGCCAGGTCTACCTTCTGGCGTTTCCCGTATTCCGCTTTATCACTCGCTATGCTAACCATAGAATTTGAAGCGGGATTCTTAAACACCAGGCGCTCGCAAACTGGCTGTTGGTCTTTATTAAAAAGAGTGAAATGGCTTACCCCATCGCCGAGTTTTGATTTGTCGATATAAAAAACCAGGTCAGACTCATAATTGATAAATCCAGGCTCGGCGACCTTCAACACCTGCCGCGTATGTCCTATCAAAAAAACTTTCTCGCCGCGCACACCTGGCTCGGCCCCCCTGGCCTGGATACGAACTTTAAAACGTCCATCTTTATTATCAGTTATATTCATGACATATCCCTGTGTATATACGGCAGGAATAGAATGATTAAATGACTTTCCATCTGGCAAATAAATAGTGGCTACATACTGACGGTCAGGCTGGGGTTTGAAAATAAAACTGCCGATACCAAACTTATGCGTAGAAAAATGGCTGACAGTGTCACCGCGATCATCGGCAATGATGCCACGGGCATCAAGACCTTTGCCATATTGATCAGCGACCTTGAAAGCCAGCTTCGTTTCTATTCCACTTACCAGGTTGCCACCCTCAGGGAAAAAAGCCGCTGTTACACGAACAGAATCGACCCTGGCGCCTGCCTCTACCGGTTTGATCGTATTAACGATGGTTATGCTTTTCTCAAAAAACGCAAGTGCGCCTTCGTTCTTCATCCAGTTCGTATAAGCCCTCAAAATATAGTTGTCTGAATTTAAAGAAAGGGGCAAATAAAACGACCCTGCACCACCCAATTCTGAGAGCGTCAGCTTTGCCTGGGCTACGGGCTTTTTTGTACGATCAAGAATTTCTACATAAGCGGTCTTGCTAATATCTGAAGGAAGATGTGTTGCGCCGTCAACATAGTAAACTTTAAACCAGACGATCTCACCTGCCAGGTAATAATTTTTATCAGTATGCAGGTATATTTTCTCTTTTGCAGCATCCCGGCTGTTTGTTTCAAACTGGCGGACGATTCGGTTCATTTGTTCGTCCTGCGCTGATACATTTGCACACCATATCAAAACAGTAAGCAACAATGGGAAAAATAAACGGAGCTTAAACATTATCATCTTTGTTTGTAACGAAAAAATTATATCTGCCAGGGATCGGTCTTTCTTACCAATAGGAAGGTTTTACTAGCGAGCCCCCTCTTGCCGGGCATTCCACGCAAGTTTGTCTCGACATTTTATAGTGAGAGATATTTCCAAAATTATCGTAAACCACCGAATAGATAGACCCCCCGGAGTTATATGCTTCCTGGATACTATCGATATCGTTTTTCACGAGTATCTCGGGACAATCCTCTATAAATCTCCAAAATGGCAGTTCGTGACTCGCGATAAACATTCTTTTCTCTTCAATAGTAACAGCTGACAGGTACCCGATTACCAGTTCGCCAGGATTTGTCACGCAGTGAAAATTCCCTCTTTGCTCCGAAGGCTGTGCATCAAAAATGCTTCCCAGGCTTTCCGTATTCTTTCGCATCAGTTCGTAAAACTCGTAGCCTGCCTTATCCAGGGCATATTGTCGAACAAGGGCACTGTACCGGATCGCCAGTCTCTCATCTCCATTCGCAAAAAAGCCAAGTCTCGCGCGATAAATATTGTCAGTTCCCAGGCTCGCTGATGAACCGATCAGTATCTGGTGGGAGAACCCATACTTCCAGCAAGTACTAACGTAATCACTAACAGTACGCGGATAAACAACACTGTCTATATACATGAACTCAGAGAAATAAAATGTCCTGATCTCCCAGGTTTCGTCGTAATCCCAACGATAATACCGGGTATTGCCGGTTGGGTCATGGGTGTTCACATGAATTGTTACTCCATCTTCATCACGCGTCCAGCCAAGGCTGTCTATTGCTGGTGTTTGGGTAGCTACAACATAATCAGATACATATTCCTTACCATCGCTGGTATTAATTCTTACACGATACTCCTGGTTGATCGTCAGGTTTAACCCGGGTGATGCATAAAATCCGTCGCCCGTACTTGTAAGTGGTTTAATCGAATTGTCCTTCCCTTCCACTACCACAACTGCATTGAGTTCCCCACGCAGTCTCGCGCTGTCATCGAGTTTAAATGTACGCGTCAACCGAAGCTCGGTGGGGCCAGTGCCTGCGTTCAAAACACCCTCTACCACCAGGAAGTTATCACTGGCAGAAATGATATCTGGCTTATAAACTTCCTTGCAACCGACGCCAACGATGATGATCAGGCAGGCTAGTATAAATTGTAAACGAATCATTAGTCTTCTTTTATTCTAAATTTTTAAAACCGGATGTTGAAATTCACAAAAGGCAGCATGCTTCCGAATATGGAAAACTTATATCCTTTCACACGACCATTTTGTGAAGTGAAATAAACAGAATAAGGGTTCTTACGACCAAGCAGGTTGTAAACACCCACGGTCCAGGAGTTATGTGTCTTTTGGTTCACCTTATGATTGCCGTCTATATTCAGTGAAAAATCAGTTCTTATATAATCCGGGATCCGGTGTGAATTACGCTCTGAATAAAGCACACGCTCTGAACCAGCATAATAATACCTTCCGATCGGAAGGGTGATCGGACGACCGGTGCTATACGTTGAATTCACCGACACACTAAAGCGGTGATTGACCCTGAAATTACCAGCCAGGGTCACGTCATGCGGTTTATCGTAGTTGGCAGGATAATATTCGCCTTTGTTGACCTGGAAATCCGGGTCATCCTGATTTGTTTTCAACTTGATCCTCGAATAAGTATAGCTGATCCAGCCGTTGACCTTACCCCCGGGTTTCTTGATCAATAGCTCCATGCCATAAGCCTTGCCCTTTGTATTGATCACATCTGTTTCAATCGTGTGGTTCAACAGGAGTTTTGCGCCGGGTTTGTAATCAAGGTAATTCTCAATACGCTTATAATACACTTCCACCGACGTTTCGATGGTATTCGATTTGAAATTCTTATACAACCCAAATGATACCTGGTCGCCCTCCTGCGGTTTGATATTTGGATCACTCAGCTTCCAGATATCCGTAGGTGCGATAGCGGTGGTGTTAGACAACATATGAATATATTGTCGCTGTGAGTTGTATGCTGCTTTGGCGGAAAAACTTTGGGTGAATGCATAGCGTATAGAGAACCTGAACTCTGGTCCCATATAGTTCTTTATAAACTCTCCTTTCTTGTGCTCCCTGGTCTCCAACAGATTCACTTCGGTCTTGGGCAAACCCTCCGCATAGTAATTGATCGTCTGCGGGCCGAGGTAGTTGAACATGGAAAAACGGATGCCTGTGCTGATCGCCAGCCTGTTGGTTGGATTGAAGCGATGGGTTAGGTAGGCAGCACTTTCCAACGCCTGCTCATCTTCTACAACATCGGGTACAATTATCGAGTTATTGTCAAATGGCGTATAGGATCCGGGTTGCAGCCTGTAATGAATACTGTTTAAACCAAAATCAAATCCATGTTGCTGGCTCAGATAATACACGAAATCAGCTTTACCATGGAACTGGCGAATACCGAACTGTAATTTGAAAGCCGTCTCCTTGTCTTCTTCACGAAATACCTTGTACCGGTAACCATCATAACCGGTGGTGAGCGCGAGATTCAGTCGATTGCTAAACTTATGGACCCATTTTACTGAAAAGTTCCTGTTGCTGTAACCATAAGTCGTATCGCTGTCGAGGGCAAAACGGTCATTACTGTAATAACCGGAGAAATAAAGATTATTGCTGCTATCGATCCGGTGACTTATACCCAGGTTTACATCCTGGAAAGAGGCCTTGCTATGTTCATACTCCGAAGGAAGCAGACCCAGCAACCAGTTGGCATAGGTACTGCGGGCACCGAATATAAAAGAAGTCCTGTCTTTAGCGATGGGACCTTCCAGGTGTACACGGCTGGTTACAACACCAATACCGGCGGAACCTGTATAATTCTTTTTATTTCCCTCTCGACTGTTGATATCGAGTACCGAT
>JAEZRB010000072.1 GCA_023412975.1 Bacteroidota bacterium
GGTTGTTGAAGGTGGTTAATGTCTTATAACAATATTCAGCTACTTTCAACTATAATAAACCACTTTAAACTATAACTGGGGAACGCTGAACTCAAGGGGGTTGAATACTTGTTGAAGGTTGTTGAAGGTGGTTAATGTCTTATTACAATATTCAGCTACTTTCAACTATATTAAACCACTTTAAACTATAACTGGGGAACGCTGAACTCAAAGGGGTTGAATACTTGTTGAAGGTTGTTGAAGGTGGTGTAATGTTGTGTTACAATATTCAACGATTTTCAACTATATTAAACTACTTTAATCAAAATCTGGGGAACGCTGAACCCAAGGGGGCTGAATAGTTGTTGAATGTTGTTGAAGGTGGTGGAATGTCGTATTACAATATTCAGCTACTTTCAACTATATTAAACCACTTTAAACAAAAACTGGGGAGCGCTGAACTCAAGGGGGTTGAATATTTGTTGAATATTGTTGAAAATAGTTCAATGTCGTAATTCAATATTCAACCACATTCAACTACTTTAAACAACATTAAACGAAGCGATGATCGTCGGGGAATTTCCCAATTCTTAAAGTGTCATCACATTGATCAGCCCGTCTTTCCATTTCAGGAAGTAGAGTTTTTTATTCTCAAAGTAATCCAGGGTTGTAGTGTTCCTGTTGATCACCGGCTGAATATCGTATTCGGTAAATACATTCTCTTGTTTGTTGCTGATATTTGAGCTTAAGTCGTCTCCAAATTTCAACAATAAACGGGCAAACTTCCAGGTTACTTCATAACCACGGAATACCATATCACTGGGGCGGGCATACATGGTGGTATTAAAATAATTGCTGATACTCTGGCTAACCTTATCGGTACGCGAATTATAAAAAGGTGTGCTATAAATGATCTCAGGTCCTTTGAATTCGGGGTTGGAAAAATCCTTAATTCCATCCCATGTGGGCATACCAATAATGACCTGCGGATACGTTTTTTGAAGCGATGCCAGTTGCAGCGCCAGGTTTTTCCCAAAATTCATATCCAGGCTGCCTGCAATGCATAAAGTTGTGCGTGAAGAATCCAGGTGTGCTTTCAAATGGTCGGCAGTAAAATTATCAGGCAGTTCCACATACTTAAGTTTCAGTGGCACCGACATAGTGACCTTACTGTAGTCATCAAAAAGCTTCTTGATGGAATTATCAGCCGCATTTTTGCGACGAAACACTACCGCGGGTTCCACGGCATAGTTTTTCTGGATAAAGCGATAAATGCCTTCGCATTGTGTTTTCAGCGTTGGATTAAGTAAAACAAAATAGGGATTGGCGGTAGTTCCCGCATCATTGGGTACAGTAGTATTGATAACAGGTATCTTTTTTTTCAAAGCGAAATCAGATAAGGTCCGCACTTCATTGTTGGTACAATGTGCGATGATCAGCGAAGCCCCGGCAACTTCTGGTCGGGCCAGCTGTTGTTGCAGGCTTTCCTTTGATGAACGCGTATCATACACATAAACTTCCAGGTTTATGCCCTCCTGGTTGAGTGAATCCAGCGCCAGTTGCACACCTTCATAAAACTCCAGGCCGGAATTGATGAATTTGGGGAAATTATTTTTCGCATACCGGTATTCATTATTCGCATCGAAAGCCGAATCAAGATAAAGTGGTGCGAAAACAGCGATTCTTTGTACATCCGGGAGGCTGTCAACATCGAGATGAGTGGTATCCTGGGCTTTTACCGTACAGAAAAAGGATACTGATAGGATAAAGAAAACATACTTCATTTTCATAAACTGGTTTAAGATCACCTGGAAGATGGCTATTCCCACTCGATCGTTGCCGGTGGTTTGCTGCTGATATCATACACCACCCGGTTGATCCCCTTCACATTATTAATGATCTCATTCGAAATCTTTGCCAAAAAATCGTAGGGCAGGTGCGACCAGTCAGCTGTCATCCCGTCCACGCTTGTCACGGCCCTCAATGCCAGCGTAAACTCGTAAGTCCTTTCATCACCCATCACGCCCACGCTTTTGACCGGTAACAAGATAGCCCCGGCCTGCCAAACAGTTGCATACAACTGGTGTTCTTTCAGTCCTTTAACATAAATATCGTCTGCTTCCTGCAGTAGATTTACCTTTTCTTCAGTCACTTCGCCCAAAATACGGATCGCGAGACCGGGGCCGGGAAACGGATGACGATCGATCATTTCTGCTGGAATGCCCAATTCTCTACCCACTTTTCTAACCTCATCTTTGAACAACGCCCTAAGCGGTTCTACCAGTTCGAGGTGCAGGTGTTCGGGAAGTCCGCCTACATTATGATGCGATTTTATGGTCACGGAAGGGCCGTGCACGGAAACACTTTCGATTACATCTGGATAGATCGTACCCTGACCCAATAGGCCTATTCCCTGTATTTTTTGGGCTTCTTCCTGGAAAATATCGATAAACAGGCTGCCAATTACCTTGCGTTTCGCTTCCGGATCTTCCTTTCCTTTCAGACCATCATAAAAACGCTGGCGGGCATTGATGCCTTTTACATTCAGTCCCAGTTTGGCATAGGTGTCCAGGACGTTTTCAAACTCGTTTTTACGCAGCAGGCCATTGTCAACGAAAATTCCATATAGCCTGTCACCGATCGCGCGGTTGATCAGCGTGGCGGCCACGGTGGAGTCAACCCCGCCGCTAAGCGCCATCACTACTTTGCGATCTCCGATCTGTTTTTTTAACAGCTCAACCGAGTCAGTTATAAAATGCGCAGGTGTCCAGTCCTGGGCGCAACCGCAGATATTGACCAGGAAATTATGTAATACTTTCTTGCCCTCGATTGTATGGTATACTTCGGGATGGAATTGTACACCGTAAAGGGGCAGGGTTTCTGTGCCGTTTTGTAGTTTTTTAAATGCGGCGACGGGTATACTCACGGTATCGGCAAGCAGTTCAAAGCCCTCAGGCAGACCTTTGATCGTGTCGCTATGGCTCATCCAGGCCTGGCTTTGAACTGAAACATTTTTTAATAAAATATCGTCCTTGATCACCCTGAGCTCCGCCCGCCCATATTCGCGCTTGTCACTTTTTTCGACAAGCCCCCCGAAACGTTTAGCTGTCAATTGGGCGCCATAGCAAATACCAAGTACCGGCACTTTTGTGATAAATCCCTGCACATCCACATCCGGGGCATCAGTTTCGTTCACCGAGCAGGGTGAGCCTGAGAGAATAATGCCTTTCAGGCTGGGTTCAAATACTATCGGTTTATTAAAGGGGACAATTTCGCAGTACACATTGGCTTCTCTCACCGCACGGGCTATTAACTGGGTGTATTGAGAGCCAAAATCAAGGATCAATATCTTTTCGGTCATGGCCGCGAAGGTAAATAAAGGTTTTGGGAATGAGGAAACGGAGATTTCCAAATGCCGGCGACAGTATAACTTTCTCCATTCTGCTAAAAGGTTTAATTTCCGGCTTTATACATTAATGCTTATGAGAAATTTATTCATTGTACTATTTCTTTTCGTTGCGAATTGTTCCATTTCACAGGACCTGAAGTACTATCTGCCTGATTCAGTGACTTATGATCCGGCTATTCCCAAGCCAAAGGATATAATCTATCATGAGGTGGGGGAGTATCATGTCACTCACGATCGACTCGTCAACTATATGAAAGCGATTGCCACCGCGGCTCCGGGGCGGGTAAAACTGGAAACCATGGGTTTTACTTATGAGAAACGCCCGCAGGTTTTGCTGATCATCACTTCCCCCAAAAATCACCAGCGCCTAGAGGAAATCAGGCAGCAACATGTTCAGCTGACAGATCCAACGAAGAGCGCCTCACTGAATATCGACAATATGCCGATCGTTGTCTGGATAGGGCATTCCATCCATGGTAACGAGCAAAGCGGTACCAATGCATCTTTGTTAAGTGCTTACTACCTCGCTGCGGCCCAGGGCCGGCAGGTGGAGGATCTGCTCGACAATACCGTGATCCTGTTTGATCCATCCTTTAACCCCGATGGCATGCAGCGGTTTTCGACCTGGGTAAACCAGCACCGGAGTAAAAACCTGGTGAGTGATCCCAACGACAGGGAGTACAACGAAGTTTGGCCGGGTGGCAGGTTCAATCACTACTGGTTTGACCTTAACAGGGACTGGCTGCCCGCCGTTCATGTCGAGAGCCAAAACCGGCTTAACTGGTTCCACCGCTGGAAACCCAATATTCTCACCGACCACCACGAGCAGGGTAGCAATGCCACTTTTTTCTTTCAACCGGGAGTGCCTTCACGGGTCAATCCCCTCACACCGGCAAAGAACCAGGAACTGACGGCAAGGCTGGGTGAGTTTCATGCAGCATACCTCGACCGTATCGGCTCGCTTTATTTCACAAAAGAGAGCTACGATGATTTTTATTATGGCAAGGGTTCTACCTATCCCGATATCAATGGCGCTATCGGTATTTTATTCGAACAGGCTTCCTCACGTGGTCATTTACAGGAGACCATTAACGGGTTGTTGAGTTTTCCTTCTACCATCAGAAACCAGTTTGTCACCACGCTTTCCACGCTCGAAGGGGCCAGGGTATTGAGAAAGGAATTTTTACAATGGCAAAGGGACTTTTATAAAACCGCGATGTCAGAGTCCGCATCTGTTGCGGTCAAAGGCTTTGTATTTGGCGATGAAAACGACCGGTCGAAGACCCTGAGTTTTGTGGAAATGCTCCTGCGTCACCAGATCGAGGTATTTGGGTTAAAATCCAATATCAATGCCGGCGGCTACGATTTCAAATCCACTTCATCCTTTGTGATCCCGGCCAACCAGCCTCAGTACCGGCTGATCCGCTCAATCTTTGAAAAAACATTCGACTATAAAGACAGTCTTTTTTATGATATCACCAGCTGGACCATGCCCCTCGCATTTGGGCTACCTGCTGCGGAATTAAATGCGACACAATTCAAAGCTGGATTATTGGGAGAAAAGATCTCCGCAACTCCTGCACTTGCTTCAGGTGTCATGGGAAGTCAGAAATCCGATTATGCCTACCTTTTTGAGTGGGATGAGTTTTTTGCACCACGGGCTTTATATGAATTGCAAAAAGCAGGCGTGAGGGTAAAAGTGGCTACCAATGTTTTCGAGGTAAGGATTGAAGGCGCAACCAGGAAATTTGACTATGGTACCATCATGGTACCTGTACAGACACAATCCATCGATGGCGAGAAACTGTCCGGGCTATTAGAAGGCGTGGCGGAACGAAATGGTCTGAAAATTTATGCTTTACAAACCGGGGCCGCTCTTAGTGGCAGCGACCTGGGTAGTAGCCGGTTTGCCGTTGTAAGCCTGCCGAAAATTGCCATGATCACCGGACCGGGTGTCAATGCATTGGATGCAGGCGAGGTTTGGCACCTGCTCGACCAGCGTATGAATATTCCGGCGACGCACCTGGAGCCAGGTATTTTTAATCGCGTCAATATCGACAAGTACAATACCCTGGTCATGGTTGGAGGTAATTATAGTGAGCTCAATAAAGAGAAATTAAAAAGCTGGGTGCAGCAGGGTGGTACTTTGATTTTAACAGAGGAAGCTGTTAACTGGGCGGCGCAGAACGGGATCAGTACAGTCAATTTTAAAAGGACAAAATCCCCCTCCGACAGCACCCGCAAACTGACCTATATCGATCGTGAGCAGGTGGATGGCGCACAACGTGTTAGCGGCGCGATTTTTAACGCCGAGATCGATCTCAGCCACCCGCTGGCGTACGGATATAATCAAAATACCGTGAGCCTATTCAAGGCCAACCGGGTATTTATGGAAAAAAGTAAAAATCCATATGCTACTCCATTTTACTATGGTAGTAAGCCGCTGCAAAGCGGCTGGGTGAGCAGGGAGAACCTGGACGTTATTAAAAATTCAGCGGCTGTTATTGTCAATACCCTTGGCGGGGGCCGCGTGATCAATATTGCCGAGAACCCCAATTTCCGCGCATTCTGGCTGGGAGGTACCAAGTTGTTTATGAATGCTATATTTTTTGGAAGGAATATTGATGCTGCAAGTGGAAGGGCGGAAGAGTGAGAAAGAATGTGAGGAGAAATATTTGAATTTCCATCAGGAAAAAAACATTTTAAATGTTTTTTTACCCTTGGTTCGGCATGTGGGGAGGCGGAAATTGCAGGAATAACAGTAACTAAGCGGTGGGTTCGCACAACTTATTCACATGCCGGGAATTGATCATGCATCAGACATCTCGTATGTACGAAGGCGCGGGATAAATGCTAACTTGCCGCTTTATTATGTCAAATTAAAAAAGAGCACTATGATTAAATTGCAGGTTATCGGCCGACTCGGCAAGGATTGTGTGGTAAACACAGTGAATGGTAAAAACGTAATCAATTTTACCGTTGCTAATACTGAAAAATTTCGTGACAGCCAGGGCAATAACCAGGAAAGGACAACCTGGGTCGATTGTGCTTACTGGACTGATCGTACGGCTATAGCTCCTTACTTAACGAAAGGGACACAGGTATATGTAGAAGGTACTCCCGAAGTAAAAACTTTTAGCCGCCAGGATGGAACACCAGGCGCTTCCCTGACACTCAGGATTCGCGACGTTCAATTGCTCGGTAGTAAAAATGATTCAGGTGGCAGCGCACCGTCTTATAACCAGGCTTCCGCAGGAAATACAGGACAGGTGGCAGCACCGAGCGAGGTATCTGAGCCAATTGACGATCTGCCGTTTTAAAGGGCGGACCGAACTATGACTGATCTCTGCCGAATTGCGCAGGGGTATGAATAATCACAAAACACGGATGGACTCCGGCTGACTCGATCGGGCGGGACGTTCGTGTTTTTGTTTTCATATTGGTTAATAGGGTTTACCTGCGATGCACGCCATCCCGGTTTATACGAATTGTTGTTTCTTTGTCGCATGCCTGACCAGAACTTTTCTTACCAACAGCTTTTCAATTTTACTAAATCTGTTTTCCTGAAAATCGGCTGTAGCGATGAACATGCTGACACAGCGTCCCGCTCCCTGCTGTCTGCCGATTTAAGGGGTGTCGACTCACATGGAGTCGCCAGGTTAAGTGGTTATATACGACTTTGGGAAGTGAAAAGGGTCAATGCTACCCCGGACATTAAGATCATACACGAAACGCCTTCTACGGCGGTGGTGGACGGCGATAGCGGACTGGGTCTGGTAGTCGCTCCCTTTGCGATGCAGGTAGCGATTGAAAAAGCAAAACAGGTAGGAACGGGATGGGTTAGTGTTCAGAACAGTAATCATTTTGGTATAGCAGGGCATCACGCCATGATGGCTTTGGAACATGATATGATCGGTGTAGCCATGACCAATGCCAGCCCCCTGGTAGCGCCTACCTTTTCGACTGATAAGATGTTGGGGACAAATCCAATTTGTGTGGCGGCACCGGGCGGCGGAGAGCCGGCTTTTGTCGCTGACCTGGCAACCACAACCGCTGCCAATGGAAAGCTGGAAATTCTGCAAAGAAAAAATCTTGAGACACCCGATGGCTGGGTACAGGATAAAGAAGGCAACCCCAGTACCGATCCACATATTCTTAAAAAAGGCGGAGCGCTATTACCACTGGGTGGTGATCGCGAACATGGTAGTCATAAAGGCTACGCACTTGGCGCCGTCGTAGATATTTTTTCAGCACTCCTTAGCGGCGCCAATTATGCACCCTGGGTTCCACCATTCCCTGCTTATGTACCCATGCCTGCCCAACAACCCGGGAAGGGCATCGGTCATTTTCTGGGTGCGATGCGTATCGATGCTTTTCGTCCTGCCGATGAATTTAAAAAAGACATGGACCACTGGATCCGCGGTTTTCGTAACTGCGCGGTTGTTACCGGGCAGGTACGGGTGTTAGTACCAGGCGATCCGGAAAGAGAAACTGAAGCTGACAGAATAAAGAATGGAATAAACCTGCTGGACTCCGTGGTAGATGATCTTCGCCAAACAGGAGCAAAATTTGGCATCATGCTTTGATGCCATTGAATTGTGCGGGTTTTTGCAATAGTATTCCTTGTGCAACTATCTTTGCAGCCGTTTATCCCGGGCTCAAAGAGCATTATCTGTTCACACCCGTGTTCGCAAATCAAAAATGTTTCGCATGAAAGTAATGAAGTTTGGAGGTACCAGTGTTGGTAAACCTGAACGTATGCACCAGATCGTCACCCTGGTGTCGAAAGAATCTGAACCTGTTATTGTAGTTCTCTCTGCATTATCGGGCACTACCATTGCGCTGGTTGAGATTGGGGAATTCATTGCAAAGGCCGACCGTGCAGCTGCCAGGCAGGCCATCGATAAACTGGAAGCGCACTACCAGGCTTTTGTTGAAGAACTTCTGAAAAAACCTGAGACCTTAAGCAAGGCGAAAAATATTCTTGCCGAACATTTTGAGTTTCTCAATATCATTCTAAAAATATCATTCAGTGAAGCACTCAGTAAGGATATCCTGGCGCAGGGTGAATTGCTTTCCACAAAAATATTCTCCACTTATCTTGAAGAGCAGGGCATCGATCATGCTTTACTTCCCGCATTGGAGTTTATGACGATCGATGCTTATGATGAACCGCAAATCGGAAGCATCAGGATCAGGCTGGGCCAGATCCTGCAACAGCATAAGGATAAAAAACTTTTTGTAACGCAGGGATATATTTGCCGCAACTCAAGAGGTGAAGTGGATAATTTAAAAAGAGGCGGAAGTGATTATTCCGCATCGCTGATCGCGGCAGCTATTAATGCAAGTGTATGCGAGATTTGGACAGATATCGATGGTATGCACAACAATGATCCACGTGTTGTGAAAAAAACATTACCCGTGGAGCAGCTAAGCTTTGATGAGGCGGCTGAACTTGCTTATTTCGGCGCCAAGATCCTTCACCCTGCATCGATATGGCCGGCACAGACCTATAAGATACCGGTGAAACTGCTCAATACCATGCAGCCCGATGCAAAAGGAACTTTGATCACGCAGGAAGCGGGTAGTGTGGGTGTAAAAGCAGTGGCTGCCAAGGATAATATCATCGCGATACGTATCAAAAGCAGCCGTATGTTGCTGGCTTATGGTTTTCTTCGAAAGATTTTCGAAGTATTTGAAAAATATCGCACACCGATCGACATGATCACTACTTCGGAAGTAGCTGTATCGCTGACGATCGACAACCCGGTTTACTTGAAAGAAATATTAAAGGAGCTCGAACCCTTTGGCAGCACCGAGGTGGATCATAACCAGGCGATCATTTCCGTAGTGGGTAATGAGATTTCGCAAACAACGGATATCGTCAAAAAATTATTTGGCTCCATCATGAATATACCGGTAAGAATGGTATCGTACGGAGGAAGCCCGCATAATATTTCCCTGCTGATATCGGCTGAACACAAAGCTAAAATATTGCAGCAACTCAACCGGGGGATGTTCGGACTTGAGTAGCATCTGTAGTCGATAGTCTTTGGTCGGGAGTCGGGAGGCAAGAGTATGTAATTGGGAGTTGGGAGTTTGGAATTAGGGGGTCCCACAATTCCAAATTACTAATCATTGCTGTCAGGGGAAAATGCTGCCCTTAGAAAACGAAACAAGAAAATTACTGATTAAAACGTCTTAACGCTAAGGGTTAAGCGAGAGGCACGGATGACTGGTAAAACGGAACTCCGTTCCGTTTCCGCTTGCCGGAACGGAGTTCCGGCATCCTTGGACACCGGCGAAAAAAAGGTACACAGGCGCTACGAAAATAAGAAAAGCCCCTGTGATAATAACAGCCATAGATGACGTGAAGGTCAAAGCTTTGATAATTTCCTAAAAATTTATTCCGGACAGCAATGATTATTAATCACTAATTCCCAATCACCCAACATGCAGTTCATACTATTTCAATTGATAAACGCGGACGTAGTCGACTTCCATTTTCTGCGGCCAGATATTTTCATCCACTCCTTTCTGCCCGCCCCAGTTGCCTCCTACGGCTATATTCAATAATAAATGCATTTTATTGTCAAAAGGCCATGCATCGTAACCGGACTTTTCGTTACCGAAATGAAAATAATTGTTTCCGTCCACGCCTACTTTCAATGAGTCTTTATTCCATTCGACGCTATACACATGGAAATTTTCGGAACAATCCGGCACATAGATCGTATCCGTTTTCTGGGTACCGATCATATGATTGAACTTTTTACTATGGATCGAGCCGTGTACATACCCGTGGTTATACCCAACGTGTTCCATAATATCAATTTCCCCATCATCAGGCCATTTGAGAGGTGTTGTTGAGGCCAGCATCCAGATCGCAGGCCAGGTACCCAGGCCTTTGGGAAGCCTGGCTTTTACTTCGATCTTTCCATATTGCCAGTCACCTTTATTTTTTGTCACCAGACGTGCGGAAGTATATTTCATGCTATCATGATCTTCGCGCCGGGCTTCAATGGTAAGCATGCCATCTTCAACCCTTGCATTTTCGCTGCGTCCCGAGGTATAGAACTGCAATTCATTATTACCCCATCCATGACCGCCCACTTCAGCAGTCCATTTTGTGGAATCGGGCAGACCAGTGTAGCTAAACTCATCACTCCAAACCAACTCCCATTTTTCTTCTTGCGTGTTACAGGAGAACAAGGTTAATATAAATAGGAAATAAAATGTCTGCTTCATTATATAATAAGTATTGATCGGGTTATAAAATCACTGTTTCCATAGCAAAAATTAACGTCTCAGTATCATCGCTGCTATCCTGTAAATCTATTACAGGGTGGTACAGGTGTCAAATTTCATGCTTCAGCAATTTTGCCTTGCGTTTCAAACTCAAATTTCGGTTCTTTTTTGTCTCTAGCGTAACAATTGTTTGCTAGTGGAAATAAAATTATTATTCATCAAAACCAATTCATGCTTATGAAACGCAGAATTTATTTACTCTGCACAAGCCTCGCTTTATCCATATGGGCTATTGGTCAGGTCCAGGTGAGAGGAACCGTCCAATCGGATGAAGGGCGACCGCTCGAAGGAGCTACAGTTACTATTAAAGGCACTAAGATCGCAACCATCGCAAACAGCGAGGGTGTTTTCGTGATTGAAGTACCATCGTCCAGTAGTACACTGGTAATATCATCCGTGGGATTTCTTACTTCTGAACAACCTGCCAGCAGCAACATCATGGATATCGTTTTAAAAAAAGATGATCGCCGGCTCTCTGAAGTGGTTGTTGTGGGTTATGGGCAATCGCAAAAAAGAAATGTTAGCGGTTCGATCAGCCGCGTGGTCGGCCGGGAGATCGAAAATCAGCCGGTACAAAGTTTTGAATCTGCATTGCAGGGTAAAGCTCCCGGTGTGGTGATCGAGAACAGCAGCGGTAAAGTAGGGCAGGGTATTAAGATCAGGATCAGGGGTACCTCATCTCTGTCGGCCAGTAGCCAGCCTTTGTATGTTATCGATGGTATTCCGCTTACTACGGCAAGCCAGTCGGATATCAATAATGAACCTACTAATCCACTCATAGATATCAACCCAAATGATATTGAGTCGATTGAAGTACTCAAAGACGCATCTGCTTCTGCCATTTATGGGGCACGTGCTACCAATGGTGTGGTGTTGATCACCACCAAGAAGGGTACTCGCGGTGGTAAATCCATTGTTGAATTGAATACCAGTTATGGAGTTTCCAATCCAACCATGAAAAGAGGTTTTTTGAATGCCAGAGAATATGTGATGATGTTGAGGGAAGCGGCTGTCAATGATGGACGTATCGACTATCAAAGAGGTGTTAGCGGATTTCCCACTGAACAGGATGCTATTGACGCTTATGTTGCGGATTATGAATCAGTGTTTGATTACTATTCACTGGGAACCGACTGGCGCAATGCTGAAGTGGATGTAAACTATGAAGACCAGACTTACAACAAGAATGCAGGAAATAAGCAAATAGACCTTTCACTGCGCGGTGGAAATGAAAAGACCAGGTTTTTTGCGTCTGCGTTTTACAATGACCAGGAAGCTATCGTTATTGCCAACCGTTTTCGCCGGTATGGTGGCAGGCTCAATCTTGACCATTCCATCAATGATAAGGTAACGATCGGTTTAAACCTGTCATCCGTTCGATCACAGCTTGACCGGATAACAAACGATAATGCATTTTCAACGCCGGGTCAGCTGGCAGCCCAGATACCGATTTCACCCTTGCTGGATCCGGTGACTGGTGATTTCAATGAGAACACGCTCTATTCAAACGGGCTGCTAGATGCGAAATACAATAGCGATAAACAGGTGACTTATCGTAATATAGGAAATGTATTCGCCAATATTTCGATACTTCCGTCTTTGTCATTCCGTTCAGAGTTTGGAGCTGATATCCTTAATATGGCGGAGGAAGCATTTGCAGACAAGCGCACACAGGATGGCCAGGGCGTGGGTGTAGGCCAGTACTTCACTTCACAGAATGTTACTTTTAATACCAACAATTATTTTACTTATGCGCCACAGATAAGCGAAAACGTGAAGCTGACGGCTTTACTTGGTATGAGTTATCTTCAGAATGATCTCCGCCAGTCAAACCAACAGGCTGAAGCTTATCCCTCACCTGCTGTAAAGAACCTGGCAGGCGCTACCGATGTCACGTTTGGAAATTCATTAAACGCACGTTATAATTTCCTTTCTTATTTCCTACGTTCAAACGTAACCATTGCAGGTAAATACCTGGTTGGTGCAAGTGCCCGTATTGATGGGTCATCAAGGTTTGGTCCCGACAATCGATATGGTGTATTCCCCGCCGTTTCTGCCGGCTGGATTTTGTCGGAAGAAGGCTTTTTGAACAGTTCAAATATCGTTAGCTACCTTAAGATCAGGGGAAGCTGGGGTATTACTGGTAATGCTGAAATCGGGGAGAGCCAGTTTCTCGACCTTTTCAGTATTTCAAATTATCCCAGCCTGCCTGGATTCATTCCTGTGCAATTGGGCGATCCGAAATTGAAATGGGAAAAAACAACACAGGTCGACATTGGTGTGGACTTTGGATTGTTCAACAACCGCATCACCGGTGAGATCGACTGGTACAACAAACAAACCAAGGACCTGTTGCTCGCCGTGAATGTGCCTGCTACCAATGGTTACTTCGATAATATAAATTTCCTGAACACCATTTTCCAAAACCTCGGAAGTCTTGAAAACAAAGGATTCGAGATCTTGCTGAATAGTCGCAACATCGAAACCAAAGATTTCAAGTGGTCGACTTCTTTCAATATCGCTTTCAATAAAAACAAGGTAAAAAATATCCAGGGCCAGGTGATCGAAGGAAGCAGCTTCCAAAGGGCAGTGGAAGGAGAGCCTATCAGTGTCTTCTTTATGCCTAAATACCTGGGTGTTGATCCCGACAACGGGGATGCATTATATCTTGGTGAGGATGATAAGCCTACCACCAACTACAATTTCGCTAAAAGAGTGATCGTGGGAGACGCCAATCCCGATTTCACCGGTGGTTTTAATAACACATTCTCCTATAAAGGATTTGACCTGAACGTATTTTTCACCTTTGTTTATGGCAATGAGATCTACAATAATGCGGGTCGTTTCATGTCTTCCGGTTTTGGTGGCGGTCTCGACAATCAAACCACTGAGATCCTGCGTCGCTGGCAAAAGCCAGGTGATATAACAGATATACCAAGAGTAAGCGCAAGTTTCCCGACTGGTCACAGGACATCTTCCCGCTGGATCTATGATGGATCGTATATCCGTCTGCGCCAGCTAAATGTTGGGTACAATTTACCTTCTGATGTATTGAGCAGGTTGAAAATTTCAGGCGCCAGGGTATATGTTGCAGGAACTAACCTTTGGACAAAAACTGATTACATCAGCGATCCTGAAGTGAATACACT
>JAEZRB010000080.1 GCA_023412975.1 Bacteroidota bacterium
TGATGGGTATTACAGGGCAAACGACCGGTATGGGCATTCGTGTCGCTGTTTGGCGTATTCGCTGTCGCGCTTATCGCGTTGATGTTGCGTGGCAATAAACAAACCTTCTTCCCCAGTGGTGATCCGAATTTTGTGTATGTGTATCTGAAGTTGCCCGTTGGTACCGATGTAAAACATACCGACAGCGTAACAAGGGTACTGGAGAAAAGAGTGCTGAAAGTACTGGAGAATGAAAAACCCGGCGAACCCGGTAGCATCGTCGAAAGTGTGATCACGAATGTGGCGGTGAGCGCGAATAACCCACGCGACAACAACCGAAGCGTTCAGTCAAACCTTGGCCGGATACAGGTTTCATTTGTGGAGTACGAAAAGCGCCATGGCAAGAGCACGATGGTGTATAAAGACGCGATACGGGAAGCCATGAAAGGTATACCTGGTGCAAGTATCGAAGTAGCGCAGGAAGACGGTGGCCCTCCCACCGATCCGCCGGTTAATATCGAAGTGGTTGGTGACGATTTTGAAAATATCGCTTCTGTCGCTACGCAACTACTTAATTTCTTAGACACAAACCGGGTGGAAGGCGTGGAAAACCTGCAGGCCGATGTGGATCTCAACAACCCCGAGATCACTATCAATATCGACCGCGAAAGGGCAATGATGGAAGGTGTTACCACCGGTCAGTTAGGTATGGAGATCCGGGCCGCGGTGTTTGGAAGGGAAGTAAGTAAAATAAAAGATGGCGAGGATGAGTATAAGATACAGGTTCGTTACAAGGATTTGTTGCGTAATAATATCACCGACATCATGAATATGCGGATCACTTTCTTCGATATGAATTCGATGGCGGTGAAATCGCTGCCACTTAGTTCCGTGGCCAAAGTGGAGTATACCAGCACCACAGGTGGTGTAAAAAGAAAGAATGTAAGAAGAACGATACAATTGCAGAGTAATGTACTTGATCCTACTATGGTAGGACCTATCAATAAGGAGCTGGCCGGGCTGATCAATGATTTCAAAAGTAAAGTGAAAATACCTGCTGATGTAACCATCAGGCAAAGTGGTCAGAGTGAGCAGGAGGCAGAAACAAATGCGTTCCTGGGAACAGCGTTTCTTATCGCGGTTGGCCTGATCTTTTTGATCCTGGTGTTGCAGTTCAATTCGATGAGCAAACCCTTTATCGTGGTGACGGAAATATTCTTCTCCATATCGGGGTATTGATCGGTTATGCTATTACGGGTATGACGATGGCCACCATCATGGTGCTGGTTGGGGTGGTAGGCTTAGCCGGTATCGTAATCAAGAATGGTATCCTGTTGATAGAGTTTACAGATGAACTTAGAGGCCGTGGCATGCGTACACGCGAAGCGGCTATCCAGGCGGGTAAGATCAGGATCATCCCGGTTTTGCTGACAGCGGTAGCTACCATCCTGGGTCTGTTGCCCCTGGCGGTAGGTTTTAATATCGATTTCGTAGGCTTGTTCCAGCACCTTCGACCCAATATTTTCTTTGGTGGCGATAGCGTGGTGTTCTGGGGACCCCTGAGCTGGACGATCATTTTCGGGCTTATTTTCTCTTTCTTCCTCACGCTGATGATGGTACCCAGTATGTACCTGATCGCAGAGCGGCTGAAGAGGCCGATGGAGCGGTTTTATGGAACCCGGTTTATTGCGCTGTTGGGATTCCTGGGTCCGTTATTCTTCATTTTCGTAGGACTCATGTTCCTGGTGCGGAGGCTGCAGGGGAAGAGAGTGTGGATGGGGAAGATGAGGGAAAATGTGGAAATGTGAGAATGTGGGAATGTGGAATTTGAAAATTTGAAAATTTGAAGATTTGAAAATGGGTATAAGGTGTTGTGAGATAATTCATTATCTCTATAAAAGGGCCGGCGGGAACGCCGGTCTTTATATTTTTGGAGGTGCGCGGAAAAAATTTTTAAAAAAAATTGCGGGTTTGTGCAGCAGACCGGTACCTCTGTTTGTCTCTGTATTTGTAAGTACCCTAAACTTTCAAGTTTTTGGATTGCTGAACAATCAGCTGCTTTACTAAATGTCTTAATTAGTTGGTTTTGTATCCGCCTCACTAACTGCTTAGCGGAGGAAGAGTCCCGGTTTATTCCGGGACTTTTTTTATTGTAGGGTTATTTGGGTTGTGGGTTTTTTGGGCCGGGAAGACGGGAAGGCGGGGAGGAGCCTCACCCCCAACCCCCTCTCCTGAGGAAAGGGGGGCTAGTGTCCTATTCTTTAAAATACCTATGGATTAATCTTGTATCCAGTATCAAGTATCCAGTATCCAGCATCCCCTCCTTCGCTAAAGCTCCGGCGGGCAGGCCGACTCCCGACTCCTGACTCCTGACTCCCGACTTACTCAACTCAGTCCCTTCTCCTTCATCACCCTATTCAACCAGCGAAGCATCGCGAAACACATCACCGCGGCTACCATCAGCAGCCCAAAATTTAACCAGAAGAAATTGGCTTTGTGATCATAGTTGTCCCAGAGGGTGGCGAGCACACCGGATAATTTATTACCGATCGATGTGGACAGGAACCAGCCTCCCATCATCAGGGATGTGATACGCACGGGGCTTAGTTTGGAAACGATAGAAAGTCCCATTGGGCTTAGTAAAAGTTCGCCTACCGTGATCACACCATAACTTACGATCAGCCAGATCACACTGGCTTTTTCACTACCATTATTACTTGCATACACCGCTCCTACCATTACCAGGGCTGAAAGCGCTGAAATAAATAAGCCGAAGGCAATCTTGGTAGCGGTTGATGGTTCTTTGTTTCTTCTACGCATCCAGGTAAAGAACGCGACGATCAGCGGCGTGAGCAGGATCACCCAGCCTGGATTGATCGACTGGCTTAGATTCGTGGCCCAAAGGCTCACCTGCTCTCCTTCGGCTGGTTTTTTTGATTCGGCAACATTTTTAAAATAGATGGGATAGTTCAATTCGCGCACTACTACATCATTTTCTTTCTGCAAACGAAACTGGTCATCATACTTTGCTACCGAGTCGAGGTTGTAGGTTACGGTTTGTGCAAAGTTGAGTTTGTTGAATATCTTTTGAGTAGCACCTGTTACCTCCCTTGCAGTATAGCGATCGGCCCAGGTATTGAGTGCTGACCCGTTTTGTTTGAATACTGCCCAAAACATCACCACGACTGCGAAGATGGCCAGCAGGGCCGCGATTGGTCTTTTCTCCTCGGGTTTTGCTTTGAAATAAAGCGAACTGTAAAAATAAATAACGGGCAGACAGGCAAAGATGAATGCATCGGTGGAATCAGAACCTACCAGTGAACCAGGGATCAGCCAGCCGATGATACCGGCAACGATGGATGGCACCAATATCGTCAAAACAATCCTGGTCATGGACATATCGTTTTCAGCAACACCTTTTTTTACATCGTAAGCTTTATAATGCCGTGTACCGGCAAGGAAAATAAAAACACCCAGGAACATACCCACGCCTGCTGCTATAAATGCGGCACCCCAGCCATATACAATATATAATGCAGCGCCAAAAAAATTACACACAAAGGCGCCGATATTGATGCCCATATAAAAAATATTATAGCCATCATCTTTTTGCTTGACGTACTCCGGTGTGGTGTACACATTTCCCAACAAGGTGGAGATATTGGGTTTGAAAAAACCATTACCGATGATCACCAGTGTCATGGCAATATACAGGGCGGCGATATTGTGTACAGACATCAGGCAATAACCAAGTCCCATCATGATACCACCCATGATGATGGATTTGCGATAACCGAGGTAACGATCGGCTAATAATCCACCCAGGAATGGAGTCAGGAAAACCAGCGCGATAAATGTTCCATACAAATCTGCTGATTCCGCTTCCGTCATCGCATAACCCTGTTTTACATCTTTCAGGTAAAGCGTGAAAATGCCGATCATTAAATAATAGCCAAACCTTTCCCACATTTCAGAAAAAAATAGGAAAGGCAAAGCTTTGGGATGTTTCTTCCACATGCAAAAAAGTTTTAAAAAGGTGTAAGCTGTTTACCGGTAACTATGCAGACCCGGTTTTATCCTTCACGATCTGGTTCAGAGATTTGATGCGACTAAAAATTAAGAGTCCGCCCAGGATGGCCGCAACGGTAATAATACCGAAGAAAATCTTTTTATCCGGGATCTTATCCCAGAAACTGGCCATTACTCCCGCTACCTTTCCTCCCAGCGATGTAGAAAGGAACCAGCCGCCCATCATCAGCGATGTAAGTCGTTGTGGCGAAACTTTCGATACAAACGATAAGCCGATAGGGCTCAGGCAGACCTCACTGATGGTAAATATGCCATAGGTAAGAAACAGCCATATCGCGGAGGTCTTATGTGTATAGA
>JAEZRB010000241.1 GCA_023412975.1 Bacteroidota bacterium
GTCTCAGGAATTTCCTCCGGCTATACAAACCGGTATTTGATTCAACACAAAAAATATATAAGGATTTTGGGCCGGTAGAAAAAGAAATAGAAAAAGCGTTGCGTTATGTAAAATATTATTTCCCCAACTATACCTTGCCTGAACGGATCATACCCGTGGTAGGACCGATGAATTCCATGAACGATCTCGCCAAAATGGGTAACGGGGAACTAACTCCTAATTTTATCGGACCCGATTTTATTGGGATCAGCCTGCAGTTTTACCTTGGGAAAAATTTTTCACTTTATAATGAGGAATATTTTATCAATAATGTGGTTCCGCGTTACCGTAGCCGCCGTTTTTCCAAAGAATTTATCGCGGCCGATGTGATGAAACTGGTAGCAGATGATATTTTCCCCGATCGCAGCAATACTAAACCACTTATCGAACAAATGATAGAACGGGGAAAACAATGGTGGCTGATAGATAAATTATTACCACATACACCCGATACCATCAAAACTGGTTATACATCACAACAACTGGCCTGGTGCCGTGAAAATGAAGGTCTGATCTGGAGCTACATTGTCAAAAATGAAAATCTTTACGACTTAAATCCCACAACCATACAAACTTATATTGGAGAATCTCCCTTTACACAGGTGTTCTCACAAGAGCATTCACCGGGCAATATTGGTCCCTGGATCGGAATGCAAATCGTTAAAAAGTTCGCTGCGGGACAAACTGGCATGAAACCTGAAGATTTTATGAAGGCATCACCTAAGTTGATACTGGAAGAAGCGAAATACAAACCGAAATAATCTAAGCGCATATTGCCCTGTTCATTTCTCCTATTTCCTTATATTGTGTATTCTCTTTCCAAATCCAGGTTGAGGCAAAAAAAGTAGCATGAAAACACTTTCCACTATTACCGACCCCGTGTATATTTCCAAAGAAAGAATGAGCTGGTATGACAGGCTTTGGCTTCGTGTCATGAATGACAAACGGGACCTTCCATTTATTTACCTGTTGACGACGATCCATCTTACAGTTGTACCGGTTGCGATCCTATTGTTTACACCCCTTTTGCAGGGATGGGTATGGTGGGCGGTCGCCATTCCTTATTTCTACGTTTCGCAATTCTTTTTCAAAGGAAGATTTGGTTTGATGTTTCACTGCATTTGTCACCGCAAATGTTTTAAAAAACCCTGGCAGTGGCTGCATGGATATATCACATGGTTGGTATGTCCCTTGTTCGGACATGCGCCGGAAGGATATTTCAGCCATCATATGGGCATGCACCACGTGGAGAATAATATGGAAGAAGATACCAGCAGTACTATGGCGTACCAGCGTGATAGTGTAAAGGATTTCCTGGTTTATTTTTTTAAATTCCTTTTTGTTGGCGTAAAAAACACTATCCTTTACCTGTATTACCGCAAGAGAAAAAAATTATACCAGCGATTAACGGCGGGTGAATATATCTACCTGGCTTTTTGTATCGCCATGTGTTTTGTCAACCTGAAAGCTACTTTGGTGGTCTTTGTCATTCCCCTGTTGTTTGCCCGGCTGGTGATGATGCTGGGTAACTGGACGCAGCATTCTTTTATTGACAGTACAAACCCGGATAATCTTTATACCAATTCGATCAATTGCATCAATACACGTTACAATCATACCTGCTTTAATGATGGTTATCATATTATCCATCATTTACGCCCGGGCATGCATTATACCGATATGCCGGCCGAATTATTGAAAAGAAAAGATGAGTTCGCAAAGAATAAGGCCATTGTTTTTGACGGGATACATTACCTGCACGTCTTTTTTTACCTGCTTACAAAAAGATATGATAAACTGGCCGACAACCTGGTCAATATCAACAATATGTTTTCAAGCCGGGAACAGGCAATAGCCCTGATGAAAGAGAGGACGAAAAAAATAAACTACTCACAAAGTAGTAACGGTTTCTAAAAACGCTCGTAGCTCACAGCTAAAAGCTCGCAGCTTCTTAATTGTTCTTCATCGGCACGATCATCTCAAAAGGAGGGATATCGACGGTGAACATCTGTTTACTATTCAGATTCTCCATCTGGTAAGTGCCTTTCATTTTACCCATTTCAGTTCGCAAATTGCAGCCACTGACATACTGGTAGGTTTCGCCGGGCTGAATGGTGGGTTGTACGCCAACAACGCCCTCGCCTTCCACTTCCCGGGTGCTGCCGTTACTGTCGAAGATCTGCCAGTTGCGGCGATGGAGTTTAACCGGAAAAGTATTGTGATTTTCCAATGTAATGCGGTAAGCAAACATGAATTCTGCCTGTATTGGGTTGCTGTAGTCCGGCTGATAAAATGTTTCTACACTTACCTCCACGCCCTCAGATATAAGACTGCTCATACCAATCAGTTTCAGTAAAAATAACGAAAAAGCCCGACGAGTCGTTATTTGTGCCTGTTTTTAGTGCCAACAGCGTAAATTTGCGCCTTCAAATCAACCCCTAATAATCTCCAATATGAAAATAGCTGTAGCTAAAGGTGATGGTATCGGTCCCGAGATCATGGACGCCGTGCTGGACATATTTAAAGCCAATAACACCCCCCTCGAATATGAATTTGTTGATATGGGCAAATGGGTTTTTGACAAAGGATTTTCCAACGGAATGACACCCGAGGCAAAAGCCACCATCGAAAACCTGGGTATTCTTTTTAAAGGACCCATGGAAACACCAAAAGGAAAAGGTGTAAAGAGTGTAAATGTAACCGCAAGAAAAACCTGGAACACCTATGCCAACAAAAGGGTATTCCAAACCCTGCATGGTGTAGATACTGTTTTCAGTAAAGCAGGTATCCCCATCGATATTACAGTAGTCAGGGAAAATATTGAAGATACTTATGGCGGTATCGAGCATATGCTCACCCATGACGTGGCTCTCAGCCGCCGCTTTATCACCCGCCCCGGCAGCCTGCAGGTGATCCGGTATGCTTTTGAAATGGCGCGGCAAAAAAATGCACGTCGTATTACCTGCGGTCACAAGGCCAATATCATGAAGATCACTGACGGACTTTTCCTGGAATGCTTTTATGAAGTGGCAAAGGACTATCCTGAGTTGAAAGCTGATGATGTTATCGTGGATGATCTCTGTATGAAACTGGTAATCCAGCCCGATAAATTTGATGTGGTGGTACTGACCAACCTGCAGGGTGATATCGTGTCGGATCTATGCGCGGGGCTGGTAGGCGGACTTGGTTTTGCGCCTTCGGCAAATATTGGCGACCATATTTGCATTTTTGAAGCCGTTCATGGTACTGCACCTGATATTGCGGGTAAAAATGTTGCCAATCCCACCGCCCTGTTGTTGAGCGGTATCGCTATGCTTCGTCACCTTGGATATATGCAAAACGCGGCCGAAATTGAAAACGCTTTGTTGTACACACTCGAATCGGGAATACGCACCGGTGACTTTGGTGATAAGAGTAAAACAGCTCTAAACACCCCGGAATTCGCGGAAAAGATCATCAGTAATTTTGGAAAAAAGCCGGAACTCAACGCGAAAGAATTGCTGCCTAACAGGCCTGCGGTGCAAACGGTATTCAAACTTGAAAAGAATCCAATGCTTGTTTCCAAAGAAATGGAACAGGAAATTATCGTAGGTGTCGATATGTTTATTGAAAGCGATGAACAACCGGAGATCATTGCAAAGAAATGCCAGCGGCATGGTGGTGTAAAATTCAATATCATCAACGTCAGTAACCGGGGTACACAGGTATGGCCTACTGGGTCTGTATTCACCAATCTTGTCAACCAGTATAATGTTCGTTTTGAAAGTCTCGACGGTCAGCCACTAAACCAACAGGACATTATTGGGCTTTACGTCAGCCTGAGTGGTGATTTCAAGATCTGCTCGTTGGAGCTACTGAATATGTGGGGTGATAAGAAAGCGTATAGTTTGTCGCAGGGGCAGTAGGGTTAGTTAGGAATTGGGGATTAGGGATTGGGAATTAGGGTTTGGTCTTCATAGTTACTAGTGGTAGCGCGTATCAATTTTTTTCACTCTTCTTTCTCTTATATTTTTTAGTTATCCTCGGTGCGGTTTATAGGTCACGGAGGACCGAAGTTTTGCACGATGGGCACGGAGAAATTCAGTTAAACGTCCGTGTACTTTGTGTCTTCTCTGTGCTCTTCGTGACCTAACCCTGGTCACGGAGGACACGAAGTTTTGCACGATGGACACGGAGAAATTCAGTTAAACGTCCGTGTACTTCGTGTCTTCTCTGTGCTCTTCGTGACCTAACCCTGGCCACGGAGGACACAAAGATTTTCATGAAGGGCCCGGAGTGTTAAAGCCTGAAATATTTCACGGTACCCATCGTGATGAGAAAGACTCCCATGAGCATTATTACAATCGGCCAGAACAAGGAACGGTCTTCTTCGTACACATTTTTAAAGAACAGAAACACGCCGGTAGCGCAAAATAAAATGCCGACACCGCATAAGACCCAGGGATTGTTGAAGATTTGTAAGAGCATTCTTTAAAGAAGCTATTTACGTTTGGAAAGTTTATACCCGTTTTTCAAAAGCCATTGCAACACTTTATCCCGCTGATCGCCCTGCACTATGATCTCTCCATCTTTTGCCGAACCTCCGGTGCCGCAGTATGATTTTAATTTTTTGCCCAAATCCACAAGATCGTCTTCCGTACCTACAAAACCCTCTACCAGCGTGACAACCTTACCTGCCCTCTGCTTGGAATCGAGCCTCACCCGCAACGTCTGCTCCGCTGCTGGCAACGTATTGATATCATTTTGTTCTTCTTCAAATCTGAAATCAGGATCGGTACTATAGACAAATCCCCGGGTATCTGGCTTATTTTTCTTTGACATACAATTCAGCTTATTTATCAACTTTCACCGCCTTTAAACTCAGGTCGAGACTTCTCGCCTGGTGTATCAAAGCGCCGACGCTTACATAATCCACGCCGGTTTGGGCATATTCATCGAGGTTATCGAGATTGATACCGCCACTGGCTTCGGTTTCAAATTCTCCATTGATCAACGCCAGTGCCTGCTCAATTTCTTCAGGCGTGAAATTATCGAGCATGATACGGAACACTTTTCCCTTTCCAACAGCTACTACTTCTTTTACATCATCCAGGCTTCTTGTCTCAACTTCTATTTTCAAACCGGGCTTTTTGCTCAACACATAGTCCTGCGCTTTATTGATCGCCTTTTCAATACCGCCGCAATAGTCAATATGATTGTCTTTAAGCATGATCATATCAAACAGGCCAAAGCGATGATTGACGCCTCCCCCGATCTCTACGGCTTTTTTCTCCAGCAAACGAAAGTTTGGAGTAGTCTTACGCGTATCGAGCAAGCGGGTTTTCAATCCAGTGAGCCGGTCAGTGTACTTGCGTGTAAGCGTGGTAATCCCACACATCCTTTGCATGCAATTCAGTACCAGTCTTTCGCATTGCAGGATTGTATGCACTGAGGCTTCAACTTCAAAAGCCATTTCGCCTGCGATCATTTTATCGCCGTCCTTTTTAAAAGCGGTAAAAACAGCATCGTTATCGCGGTATTCAAAAATCTTGCGGGCGACTTCCATTCCTGAAAGAATACCGTTCTCTTTTATTTTTAACACAGCCTTACCCCTGGCCGATGCCGGGATACAGGAAAGTGTGGAGTGATCCCCATCACCAATATCTTCTTTGAGGGCTTCATCAACCAGGTGTTGCAACTGTTCATCAAAACTCATGTCACAAAAATACGGAAGCCTTCCTGTTTGCACGGGAAGGCTTCCTGCTTATTATTTTCCATCACAACTTACTCAATAGACTGGAACCTGATCTCTTTCAGGACTTCTTTATTGCCCTTTGTTTTCATAAACACATGCGCCCTGAAATTACCAGATTTAGTCTGCAGGGTGCCAATGCAATAATTACCGCCGGGCGATTCGCCTTTGTGCTTGAGGTCAAAATCCCTCACACCGTTGTTGGCAAAAAAGTCTTTCAGGATCACCTGTGCCTGCGCCTTACTGTAGCTGTCGCTTTTTACAGGCAATGATAATTCCACATTATCATCGAAGTATTTAGCCAGGCCGGATGCGTTGCCGGTGCGTAAAGCGCCGATCACACCGTCTATATTGCCCGACTGGGCAGCAGAAGACAGCGTTAACAAAAGACCCAGCAAAAATGAAGTAGTTAATACTTTCATGATTAATTGTTTTTCATAGGGATTAAAAAACTAAAAATATGCCATAGCGTACGGATTACTCCGGAATACTAAAATAGTAAAAACCGGTTGTTTAATATATTTAGGGCATAAATAGCTTTAGGATATGTAATTTTACAACGCATTGTTACCTGATAATGAACGAATTTGTACCAAAATAAACGATCCTTTCACTAATGCCGAAAAAACGCGCAATTCTGATCATAATGGACGGCTGGGGACTCGGAAAAGTTGCATCCTCCGACGCTATTCAACACGCTAACGTTCCGTTTACCAAATCGCTATATTCTTCCTACCCCAATACCACCCTGGTGACCTGTGGGGAACTGGTGGGCCTTCCGGACGGGCAAATGGGGAATTCGGAGGTAGGGCACCTCAACCTGGGCGCCGGCCGTATCGTGTACCAGGAATTGCAAAGGATCAATGTGGCTATCCGCGATGGCTCTTTTGCGCAAAATGAACAACTCCTCAAATCCATCCGGTTTGCGAAACAAAACAATAAGCCACTTCATCTGCTTGGGCTGGTAAGTGATGGTGGTGTGCACTCGCATATCCGTCACCTCGAGGCCATAATCGATATCTGCCAGGCAGAAGGCCTGACTGAGGTATTTGTACATGCTTTTACAGACGGTCGCGATTGCGATCCAAAAAGCGGTTTGGGTTTTATCAAAGAATTACAATCACACCTCGATAAAACAGTGGGAAAGATCGCCACCATTAGTGGCCGCTATTATGCGATGGACCGCGACAAACGCTGGGAGCGCATAAAACTGGCTTATGACGCGATAGTGAATGGGATGGGTGATTATTCTTATGACGCATTGGCGACGATTGAGGCCTCCTATGCTAACAATGTAACAGACGAATTTATCAAACCGATTGTGATCACTCATAAAGACAACCGTCCCGTAGCTACTATCAGGGATGGTGATGTGGCGATCTGTTTCAACTTTCGCACCGATCGCTGCCGTGAGATCACGGAAGTACTGACCCAAAAAGATATGGCAGAATTCGGGATGAAAAAGCTGGCACTTCATTATACCACCATGACGCAATACGATGCCGCATTCAACCAGGTTAATGTCGTTTTTGAAAATGACGACCTGCGTAATACCATCGGGGAAGTGATCGAACAACATGGATTGAAACAGATCCGGATTGCAGAGACCGAAAAATACCCGCATGTCACCTTCTTTTTTAGCGGTGGACGCGAAACACCTTTTGAAGGAGAGATAAGAATACTGATACCCTCACCCAAAGTAGCTACTTACGATCTCAAACCGGAAATGAGCGCTTATGAAATGACCGAAGCGCTGATTCCCGAGCTCATGAAACAAACTGCTGACTTTATCTGTCTCAATTACGCCAATGCCGATATGGTCGGACATACCGGTGTATGGAATGCGGCGATTAAAGCGGCTGAAACGGTTGATCAATGTGTGGGCAAAGTAGTGACGACGGCGCTGGCTCACGGTTATACTATTTTCCTGACTGCAGATCATGGCAATTCAGACTACCTGATCAATGAAGACGGTTCGCCAAATACGGCTCATACCCTTAATCCGGTACCTCTGTTCATTATCGATAATGAATGGCGTGGCACAGTGAAACCCGGCAAACTGGCTGATATCGCGCCTACCATTCTCACGATGATGGGTCTGCCTGTTCCACCGGTGATGACAGGTGAAATATTGATCGATAAAGCTTAAATTCAAGGAAAAATCATGCTCAAAAAGATTCTGATCTTCCTCCTGGTGGTACTGGTGGTGATCCAGTTTATCCATCCTGCCAGAAACAAAGCTGAGGGCCCGCAACCAAATTACATCGGTAACGCATTTGCGATGCCCGGCGATGTAAAACTTATCCTTGAGAAAGCCTGCAATGACTGCCATTCTAATAATACCAGGTATCCCTGGTACAGTTATATCCAGCCGGTTGACTGGTGGCTTACCGACCATGTCAACGATGGAAAGGCGGAATTGAATTTTGATGAATACACTAATCGCTCACTCCGCTACCAGTATCATAAAATGGAAGAGGTGGAGGAACTGGTGGCGGATGGCTCAATGCCCCTCGACTCTTACACCTGGGTTCACGGGGATGCGAAACTCACCGCCGAAGAAAAAGATAAACTGATAAACTGGTCGAAATCCATTCGTAAAGACATGGAATCCAAATACCCCATCGACAGCCTGGTTCGGAAAAATTAGGCGTAGTTCCACCTTCAAACCCCTGAAAATTTACCATCCTGTGCAGCTTTTGTATAGGAAAATTGTCTAAATTACAGACAACCAAACGGCAATTATGACCGAGGAAGCCATTTTAAAAGGTTGTTTAAACAATAATCCAGCTGCCCAGCGGGAACTATATAACAGGTATAGCTCTAAAATGCTGGCAGTTTGTTACCGGTACGGCCACAACCGGGAAGACGCGGAGGATATGTTGCAGGAAGGCTTTATTAAGGTTTTTCTGCAGATACATACTTTCGAAAACCGGGGTGCTTTTGAAGGTTGGATAAGGCGCATTATTGTTCATACCTGTATCAATATCCTGAAGAAAAATAAAAAGTTCAATGAAAGCGTGGACATAATTTATGCTACAGGGATACAGGTGAGGGAGGAGACTGTGCCGGCCATTATCCAGGCCAAACAGGTGGTGGAATGTATCAGGATGTTGCCGATTGGTTACCGGACCGTATTAAACCTGTACGCAGTGGAAGGATACAGCCACCGTGAGATTGCGGATATGCTGGACATCGAGGAGAGCACAAGCAGAAGTCAGTACACGAGGGCAAAAGCGATGCTGGAAGATATTTTAATTAGGAAAAGGATCATTCAAAAACCAAAACAAGATATTGATTGGCTCGTTGCTGTAAGTCAGCGGTAGACCGTATCCCTAAATAACAACTGGTTATGGAGAGCAACTATAGAAACAAGGAATTTGAGCATTTCCTAAAACAGAATGCTGATCAATACAGGATGTTTCCATCCGATAAGGTGTGGAAGGGCATTAACAATACCCTGCATACCCGGAGAAAATGGTATGGATTCTGGCTGGCCTCCCTATTGCTGGTCACCGGCGCAGCCGTTACCTGGGTTATGACCACACAACCTGGTACAAAACAAAAGTCAACCATCATTCCAGTCAATAATATATCTGCGCTGACCGAGGAAGGCATCACAGCGGAAGAATCAACAGCCGTGATGGAATCTCTGAATCCGTTTGCCAAAAAACCGGTTCTTCCGAGAAAAACAATGGCGGAATGGCCCCTGGCACCACTTACAGTCGAAATGCCCGAAGTGAAAGCATTGGATCAGGACGCATATAACGATGTTGTCACAATGCTTCATCGTACCGAGAACGTGATACGCGGTAATGAATTAACGCTGCCTGTTTTGAACCATATCTCATTCGACAACGATTTCCGTACGCCTGCAGAACCAACACTCACAAATACTGATGCGGTTCGTGAATCAGCTATTGATAATAATGCTCCTTTCACCATCGAAAGTGTTACCAACAGCTATGAGTTCAAGCGTCCGACTAAAAAAATAAGCTGGCAATTATTTATTACTCCCACTATCAGCTATCGAAAGCTTAGTGTAAATAAAACATCCGATAATCCTTCCGGCTTCAACTATCCATTCGCTACACTTGATGATGTTAATAGCGCGGTGACACATAAACCGGATATGGGATTACAACTGGGTCTGTCTGGCCGCTACCCGATCACCAGGAATGTCAACCTGCGCGGCGGCATACAATTCAACATCAACCGATACGACATCAAGGCTTATGCTTTCAACGGTGAAGTAGCCACAATTGACCTCAATGGTGGAAACGGCAATAGTTCGATCTCGACCTGGACCCATTACCGCAATTATACCGGTTATAAATCCGACTGGCTGAAGAATTATTATTTCTCTGTATCAGCACCATTTGGCGCGGAAGTGAAATTGTTTGGTAACAGTAAGACCAATGTTGGTGTAGCCGGTACCTTGCAGCCGACTTATATTATAAAAGACAGGGCCTACCTGATCTCAACAGATTATAAGAACTACGCGGAAGTACCGCGACTGATTCGTCACGTAAACCTGAACACAAGTTTTGAAACCTTTGTGAACTATACCCGCGGAAAAACAAAATGGCAGGTTGGTCCACAGGTAAGGTACCAGATGCTTTCCAGCTTCCACAACAAGTACCCGGTCAAAGAAAACCTGTTTGATTTTGGCGTGAAAGTCGGAGTTACCTTAAACAACGAATAAAGAAATTTCCTCTACACCTTCTATATCCCGTCGATTCGAAAGAGCGGCGGGATATTTTTTTGTCAGATTTAAGGCTGACTGTTTTCGCCAATCTGCCGCAAACCCGTGATTTCGATTAATTTTGTGACCCGGGAAGTTAAATAATTCCCGTAAATGAATGAATATCAGATCATTAATACTTGTCGCCTGCCTGTTGAACCTGTTGGCTTCCTGCAAACAAAAGCAAACCGAACAAAAGGAAGATTTTTTCCCGGTGTTGTCCTTCCTCAAAAGCCAGGTAGCTGATATCGATACTTCGCTGTATTCGATCAGGAAATATGTAATTACCGATAGTCTTGATACTGATACGATTTATGTTCCCCGGGAAAAATTCAGGGAGATCGCGACAGATTTTCTGACTATTCCCGACCTGAGCGAACCGAAATACAAGGACCGCTACCAGGAAGAAAAGATCTTTGACGAAACGCTCAATTCGGTATTGCTGACCTATACACCGGTCAATCCCGACAAGGAGCAGGTTCAAAGACAGGAAGTCCTGATAAAACCAGATCCGTCGGGCGATAAAATAACAAACATTATTATCAATCTTTCTGTTGATACAAAAGACAGTTCGGTCCATAAAAGAATGCTTTGGAAAGTGGACCAGGGCTTCCAGGTGATCACCACAAAGCAGCTGGCCGGCCAGCCTGAAACAATAACTACAGAAAAAGTAATTTGGGGAGAGAATGAATAAGAATGACAGCCAGTGAATTTTCAAATATTGCCTCCGGCCTTCCGCAACAACCGGGCATTTATAAATATTTTGATTCCGGCAACCAGCTGATATATGTTGGCAAAGCGAAAAATATCCGAAAAAGGGTCAACTCTTATTTCACAAAAAATCTCGGCAGTTATAAAACTCACGAACTAGTCCGTCGTATCGATCGCATCGAATTCACCATTGTCAGTTCCGAACAGGATGCTTTCTTACTGGAGAATTCGCTGATCAAGGAATTTCAGCCACTCTTCAACATCAACCTGAAGGATGATAAGACCTATCCTTTCATCATCATCAAAAACGAACCTTTTCCCCGCGTATTCCTGACCCGAAAAAAAATCAATGATGGCTCGGAATATTTGGGTCCTTATACATCGGTGAAAAAAGTAAGGGAGCTGCTCGAATTCACCCGGCAAACAATACCGCTTCGCAACTGTTCTCTCAATCTTACCGAAAAGAATATCCGGCAAAAGAAATTCAAGGTCTGTCTCGAATATCATCTTGGCAATTGCAAAGGGCCTTGTGAAGGATACCAGTCACCAGAAGACTACCAGGAAAATATTGGACAGCTTAAGAATCTTTTAAAAGGAAATCTCTCGCCGGTGATCCGGCATTTCAGGGAAGAGATGAAAGGATTTGCATCCAACCTTCAATTTGAAAAAGCAGAGATCACAAAAAAGAAGATTGAATACCTCGAGAACTACCAGGCCCGTTCGGTAGTTGCCAATGCAAAAGCCGGTGATATTGACGTTTTCTCGATGGTAAAGGAAAAAGATTATGCATTTGTGAACTACCTGATGGTCCGCAACGGCACAATCGTACAAACGCATACTACACGTGTTGAAACCCATCTCGATGAATCACCCGCGGAGATCCTGGGTTTTACCATCGCACAATTGCGGGCAACATTTGAAAGCAAGAGTCCGGAGATCGTGGTGCCTTTTCCACCAGATTATCCCGAGACAGATATTGTATTGACTGTTCCGAAAGGGGGCGACAAGAAAAAACTGCTCGAACTATCAGAAAAAAATGCCGGGTATTTTATCGAAGAACTCAGGAACAAGGAGCGACTTAAGCTTTCAAAAAACACGGACCAGATAAAGGTGCTGGAACAATTGCAGGCGGACCTGCAGCTGCCCGACCTGCCTGTTCATATCGAATGTTTCGATAACTCCAACTTCCAGGGAAGCTATCCTGTATCGGCCATGGTTTGCTTTAGAAACGGTGTACCGAGCAAGAAAGACTACCGTCACTTCAATATTAAGACCGTGGAAGGCATCAATGATTTCGCTTCCATGAAAGAAACTGTTTACAGGCGCTATAAGCGACTGGTTGAAGAAGATCATTCTTTTCCTCAACTGGTGATCATTGACGGAGGCAAAGGCCAGTTAAGCGCTGCTATTGAAGCGATGGAAGAACTGGGTGTCGCGGGAAGAACAACCCTGGTGGGGCTAGCCAAGAATGAAGAAGAACTTTTCTTCGCCAAGGATAAAGAATCTCTGAAGCTGCCATTCAATAGCCCATCTCTGCGACTGATCCGCAGCATAAGAGATGAAGTACACCGGTTTGGCATAAGTTTTCACCGACAAAAACGGAGTAAGGGCACTTTCAAAAACGAACTCGAAGATATTCCAGGAATTGGTAAAGCAACAGCTGATATGTTGCTAAAGGAATATAAATCAGTGAAAAACGTAAGAGAAAAAAGCGTTGAGGAGCTGGAAACTAAAATCGGGAAGGCAAAAGCGCAGCTGGTAGCAGCCTATTTTCGGCCAGAAATAACAGATGAAGAAATAGGAGAATAAAAAAAATGGGGCCAGGATAGAAATCCAGCCCCGTTTTTAAAATCCAATATCCTATGAAAAACCGAAACGAAAATACAACTATTTTTCTATTATCCTATAGCTGCTATAGGATTTTTTTATTTTTTTTTAAGTGATTAAGTGTTAAGATGTTGCTAATAAAAAAGCCCCTTTTTCAAGGGGCTTTTTCAATATCTCGCTGAATGTGAACCTAATAAGTGTTAGTACGACCAAAGGTCCTGCTCGTAATTGAAGAGCTTTTCCTTGATGTTCTCACCTTCGAGCAGTGCCAGGATCGGGTCCTTAATATAAGACCTGATAGAGCGATTGGCAGCATTCTCGAGAGTAGACTTTACGATATAGCTGCTGAACATGCGGCTTTCGAAAAGTTCTTCCCAGGTCATCCGGCTATTACCCATGTTCTTGGGGTTATACACTTCATATTTGGTAAGGATGGGACGCAGATCCGGGTAATAAACCCAGAACAGAACGGTGTTACCCATTTCCTGGCCATTGGGGAAATACTTGGTTTGAAGTGGTGCCACACCCAGGATACGGCAGAAATATCGGCTTACTTCGCGGTCAAACACCCACTCCTCCTTTAGAGCGATCTTTGTTACACTACCCGGATCAAAGC
>JAEZRB010000004.1 GCA_023412975.1 Bacteroidota bacterium
GTATTGTGCCTGGCCATTTTTTAATTTTGAAGCATCGTTGGTGGTCACGCGTTGTATCAGGTCGAGGGCGTTTTCTCCTTTCAGAATAAATTCGCCCATATGACTCACATCAAATACCCCGGCATTATTACGTACCGCGGCGTGTTCATCATTTATAGCGGTATAGCTGATCGGCATATTGTACCCGGCAAACTCCGCCATCCTGGCGCCCAGCGAGATATGCTTCTCAGTAAATGGAGTGTTCTTCATATGCTTGTTGTTAGGCCGCAAATGTAAGCGAAGCAGTTGATTATTTTTCATTGGGTAACTTTGCTCTCTTTTTTATTATCATCCGTAAAAAACCTAAAAGATGGATCAATTTCTTGAGCAAGTGTACCTGGGAAATACAGTTTTATCATACCTGCTGGCTGCGGGCGGCATCCTGTTAGCCTGGATTATATTGAGGCTGGTAAAAAACCAGCTGATCATTCTTCTTAAAAACCTTACCCTGCGTACCACATCCAACCTGGATGATGTACTGGTAACTATTACGGAGAAATTCCTTATACCCTATATCTACCTTTCTATTAACTATGGTATTATTCACCAGTTGGTGTTGTCACCGAGGGTAGGCCGGATTCTCGACGTAGCCATGTTGTTCATATCAACTTGGTTTGGCATCAGGCTGATCAACTTTCTCATTCAGCATGCCGTAAGATCATATATGGTCCGCCGCAATGAACCACCTGAGCGGGCAAAACAACTCAACGGGATATTGATGGTGGTGAACGCCCTGGTTTGGATTTTTGGTATCGTTTTGCTGATTGACAACCTGGGGTATAATGTGACGACGATCATTGCTGGTCTCGGTGTGGGCGGTATCGCGATTGCCCTGGCTGCACAGAATATCCTGAGTGACCTGTTCAGTTATCTTGTTATCTTCTTCGATAAACCTTTCGAGATTGGTGATTTTATCACAACCAATGGCAATAGTGGAACAGTTGAAAAGATTGGCATAAAAACATCGCACATAAGAAGTCCCGACGGACAGCAACTGGTGATGCCCAACGCGGAGATGGTGAAATCGGTCATCCAAAACTTTAAGAGACTTGAACGGAGAAGAGTAGTATTTAATATTGGCGTCGTTTATGGTACTCCGGCGGAAAAATTAAGGAGTATCCCGCAATGGATGAAGGAAATCATTTCCAGTCAAAAGCTAACCAAATTCGATCGCGCTCATTTCAAGTCCTTTGGTGACTCCAGTCTAAACTTTGAAATCGTTTACTTCATGGAGTCTGCAGATTTCCTGGTTTATATGGATACGCATCACGAGATATGCCTGCGCATTCTGGAGAAACTTGAGAAAGAGAAAGTAGAGTTTGCCTACCCCACACAAACACTTTTTGTGAACAGGTTGGATAAGGTAGATTCCGAAGTAATCACGCAGGATATAAAATAAAAACAAAAGGCCCGTTACCGGTACCTTTTGCTTCGTCCAACCTGTGTCGGACGTTCAACATCAACCAAGTTTAAATAAAGCTCTTTACCAGAGAAAAAACAGGCGAGGGTGATGAAATAGCAGAGTAGCCATCTTTATCATCCATGCTTTCGGGTTGCACGGCTGCAGAGCGGCGTGCTTCCCTTTTCTGGCGTTCCAATTCTTTGATCCTTCTTTCTGATTCGCGACGACGTTCCTTTTCTTCCTCTATCTGCCTTTCAATATCACTCGGGGATTGACCTGCCGGTCTGTCATCAGGCTGGTATCTGTAGTTGCCATTGGAAGGTGTGGATGGTACAGATGGATTGCCACTACTGGTAAGCAGGCCGTTGCTTGCCATGGTGTAAACCACACCTGTGCGCCATTGCCTGCGGTCGTCGTAATCAAAATCCCATGCGTTTCTCGGCCAGCGGCCGTTGCGCCGTTTGAAGGAGACGTCGTTGAGCTTGGTTTCTATCGACTCATTGAATACGATCTGCTTGCCCACCGGTACGCCGATCTCGATCTCAATATGCTGCCCACGGTATTTGCTTGCTTTATCGATAGCAAAACCATTGTCGAGGTCAAGCACACTGTCGCGATATACGACCTCATATTGTATCTTACCGGCTCTTGATCTGGCTTCGGATTCTGTTCTACCCGAGCTATACCTTTTTACTATCACATAATATAATGAGTCGGGACTTTTATTGATATCGAATCTTACAAATGATAGTTTCAGCGTATCGGGTGACAGATCCCAACCTTCACCCTCATCATTGATCCAGCCAAAACTTCCGGTGTACTCCAGTTCGGGTTTTGACACAGTAACCAGCATTTTACCACCTGCAGGCTGTGTGATGTTTAAAGCTGAATCTACATGTTCGAACTCACGCACATCGCGGGTAAGGCTTGATGCCAGCAACACGACCGAGACCCATCCCAGGGTCCATAAACCTCCGAACACCCAGCCCAGGTAACTATTGCGCGAACGAACCCTTAAGATCCTGCGGATAACCCAGGTTATAAATCCGATCAATGGCACGCCAAGGAAAAAGATCAGGGTACCCCAGGCATATAATTGTTGCGAATTGCTGGTCCATAAAAAATTATTGATCGGCCACCAGGCAATGCCACCGAATATCAGCGCCATCAGGGCAACAAACAGGGCAAATGCGATACTACCGGCGATGAAGAAAAAGAATGCTTTAACGATCACACCGATGGCATGTCCAAGGCCGCTGCCACCGCGGCGGGCTGTGTCACTGAACTCTGAAGCAAATGCACGACCTCTTGTATTTGCGAATTCGGATGCCTTGCTACCAAAATTCTGGGCAGAAGTTTTCACATCCTCACTCCAGGTTTTTACCTTGTCTTTCATGGTATCCATACCTTCTTTCACATTCTGGCGAATAGTATTAACGTCCACTTTTTCACCACGCATCTCCATTTTTTCATATGGACCGGAAGCTTCCGGCAATACCATCCAGAGAATTACATAAGCAATAAAAAATGTACTGCTGAGTGAGCCGAAAAAGATATTGGGGAAGAATTGAAAACCATCCCACCAGGTAAGGCCGTCGAGAATACTGATAAAGATGCTCAGAATCAAAGGAGCCAGGAAGATCAGCCTGATATTGGTGCTCTTTGTGTTGAAATAAGCGGCCAGGCCACCGGCAACGCCAGCGATGATCTTATCATCCGGATTACGATAGAGCCTTTTTCCCCTGAAACCATCCGCATCCTTTTCTGGCAGGATGATCCACATTAAAATATAGATCAGGAAACCCAGGCCAAATCCACCAAAAGTGATGATGGCAAACAGTATCCTTACGATGGCGGGATCTACATTGAGGTAAGCGGCGATACCACTACATACACCACCGATGAATTTATCATTGCTGTCGCGGTAAAGCCTTTTCCGGGACCTTTTTTCCTGCCTGCTGTAGTCCTGCTGAGCTCCTGCATTGGCGGCTTCGGTGGTTTCCGCTGCCTCGGCATCAAAATCCTCGGGTCTTCCCATCGACGCAATGATCTCGTCGATATCGGCATCGGTAACACAGGCAGCGCCTTTACGTACCTTCTCATTCATAAGCTCGGCGATTCGACTTTCAATGTCATTGATGATCTCATCGCGACCTTCTTCATGGGAAAAATAACGGCGAAGACTTTCAATGTAAGCCTGCAATTTTTCGTAAGCCGAGTCCTCTATCGGGATCACGCGGCCACTCAGGTTTATGTTGATAATCTTTTTCATTTTGTAAAATTTATGGTTGAGTTGATCTGATTTCTCTGTGAATTATTTTTTTGCAAGCGCATTTACACCATTCGAAAGTTCAATCCAGGTTTGCTCCAGTTCCTTATAAAAAGATTCGCCTTTTTCCGTCAGGGAAAAATATTTTCGGGGCGGACCGGAATTACTTTCTACCCAGCGGTAGGTAAGCATCTCCGCATTTTTTAGCCTGGTAAGAAGTGGGTACAGGGTACCTTCCAGGATCTGCATGTTGGCGGCTTTCATTTCCTCCACAATATCACTTGGATAGGCTTCTCCCCTGCGTATCACGGAAAGAATGCAAAATTCCAAAATTCCTTTCCGCATCTGGCTCTGTGTATTCTCGATATTCATATTACTTTATTTTAGAGCTTGGCATACAAGCCCGCTTTTATTTTAATTTTTAATGACCATAACTGACTACCCTGGTAATTTTCCATTGGTCATCTTTCTTCTGCCATATGTGAACAAACTTGAAGACGGCACCATTCGATTTATTGTTCTCTGCCTGGTAAAAACGGTGTGAACCGATTTGCATCGCGCCATAGCCGGGTATCGGAAATACTTCCAGGCTTTCCTTAACTAGCTCTCTCCGTAGATCATTGCCATCATCCTTAAGTGATTGAGTGAATTTAACCGTATGCTCATAACCCGTCAGGCCACCCTTGTCATGAAAGAACTCCAGATCCCAGCTGAAATATTTTGCAAATTCATCAACCTCTCTTTTATTGAACGCATCAAAAACCACACTATCTAACCTGGCGATTTCCTGTTGCAAGGTCGATTTTGCGTCTTCCTCGGTTTGCGCAAAAGCGATCACCGAAAGAAAACTAAATATTGCTGCTATGAGTGTTTTTCTGTACATGATCCTCAATTACAAATCAAAGATAAGGTGATATTTGGTACTATGCAACACAAAGTACCAAATTAATTCAAGTAATGGACATTAAACAGGATGTCATTTGCGAGGTATTTCATTAAATATCAATGAGATAATTTTGAAAATTATATCTGCACCCGGCTAAAATAGTTTTGACCAGCGGTAAAATAGTTGGATGGATACCCGTTTTTAGAGGGCTTTGAGCGGGCTACAAGGCAGATTTTCGATAATTCTGGTGCATATAATGAATGATAGTCTAAGTATTGAGAAGTTCAATGTTCGCTGTTGGCAAATGAGTTTACCTCCCGGCATTATTAAAAATTCAACATAATTTCATGAAAAGACCGTGTGGGAATCATGGTAAGAGACTGTGCATTGTTAACTTTAGCAGAACCGATTGTTCACCTTCAAATATGAAACGATGAAGACGATTGTTGTAGCCACAGATTTTTCACCGGCAGCGCTGAATGCAACTAACTATGCCGCCGATATGGCCCTGGCCATTAATGCCAGGCTTTTTCTCTTTCATGTTTACCAGCTTCCATTGAGTGTATCGGACACGCCTATCGTTTTGCTTTCAGTTGAAGAATTGAAAGAATCGGCTGAGACCAAGCTGGCGCAATTGAAAAACGATATTGAGCATGTTACTTCTGGTAAAATAGAAATCCTTACAGAAGCCCGTATGGGCAACCTGTCGGATGAGCTGGAGGACCTGTGCAGCACTCAGCAGGCTTTCGTTGTTGTTATGGGCACCAAAGGACATTCAACTATGGAAAGAGTGTTGTTTGGAAGTAGTACACTATCTGTTATTAAACATATTACATGGCCTGTTATCGGTGTACCGCTGGGTAAAGAATATACTCCCGGTATCAGGAAGATCGGGCTGGCCTGCGATTTTGAAGCAATCAGGGAATCCACACCAGTGCAGGGGATCAGGAATTTTGTAAAAACATTCAATGCTGAATTGCACGTATTGAATGTGGACTATGAAAACCGGCATTTCAAACCTGAGACGCCGATGCAGTCGGAATTATTGCACCGCGAACTTGAAGACATGAAGCCAACTTATCACTACATAGAAAACCGCGACATCGAAGATGGCATTAATGAATTCGCGGAGACCAATAACCTCGACATTATTATCACCATACCCAAGAAACATAAACGCATCGGCGGACTATTTAAAAAAAGTTCTACCAAGCAACTGGTTTTTGAATCACACGTGCCAGTGATGTGTGTTCATGAATAGAACAAATTTAAAACTCCGCATTCTTTGGCGTGCGGGGAAACGGGATCACATCCCGGATATTATTCATCCCGGTGACAAACTGCACCATCCGCTCAAAGCCCAGTCCAAATCCGGCATGCGGCACCGTACCAAAGCGCCTCGTATCAAGATACCACCAAAGTTCGTCTGCAGGAATATTTAATTCTTTCATACGGGCTTCGAGCTTGTCAAGTCTTTCCTCTCTTTGCGACCCACCTACTATCTCGCCGATACCCGGTGCCAGGATATCCATAGCCGCTACGGTTTTGCCATCATCATTCTGCCGCATGTAAAAAGATTTGATCGCCGCGGGGTAATTGGTCAGTATGACCGGCTTTTGAAAATGTTTTTCTACAAGATACCTTTCGTGTTCGCTTTGAAGATCCATGCCCCATCCCGTGATGGGAAACTGGAATTTCTTTTTCTTGTTGTGATTGCTTTCCCGCAAAATGTCGATTGCTTCTGTATAGGTCAGTCTTTCAAAATCGTTGTTCAACACAAACTCCAGCTTTTCGATCAGCCCCATGCCTGAACGCTTATCTGCCGGCAGTTGCTTTTCTTCATCCGCCAATCGTTGCGCAAGGAAGGCCAGGTCATCGCGGTTATGTTCCATCACATATGCGATCAGGTATTTGATAAATTCTTCCGCGAGATTTGCGTTGTCTTCCAGATCATAGAATGCCATCTCAGGTTCGATCATCCAAAACTCTGCAAGGTGTCGCGCCGTATTTGAGTTCTCAGCACGAAATGTGGGACCGAAAGTATAGATATCCCCGAAGGCCGTTGCAGCGAGTTCCCCTTCCAACTGGCCACTTACAGTGAGATTAGTTGAACGTCCAAAAAAATCTTCTTTGAAATCAATAGCACCATTCTCATCCCTTGGGATCGCATCGAGTGGCAGGGTTGTTACCCTAAACATTTCACCGGCTCCTTCCGCATCACTAGCCGTGATGATAGGAGTATGCATATACAGAAAGCCCTTATCATTAAAAAACTTATGCACGGCATATGCGAGGGCATGCCGCACACGAAATACCGAACCGAAAGTATTGGTACGAAACCGCAGGTGAGCGATCTCACGCAGGAACTCCAGCGAGTGTTTTTTGGGTTGCAGGGGATATTGTTCCGCATCGCTATCACCGAGTATTTCAATACTCGCAGCCTCGAGATCCATTTTCTGGCCTTTTCCCAGGGATGGCACCACTTTTCCGGAGACCTTCAGTGCTGCTGAAATGGTGATCCTCTTCAACAGGTTGTCATCAAATTTGCCAAGCCCGGCCACAACCTGGATATTATTATTAGTTGAACCATCATTTAAGGCAATAAACTGGTTGTTTCTAAAACTGCGTACCCAACCCATCACCACCACTTCCTGGCCAGTGGGTTCCTGGGTCAGCAAATCCTTTATTTTAATGCGCTTGTTAAACATATCTACCCTTTAAGGACGGCAAAGATATAACTCGTATAGAATGCATTTGTCATAATTTAGGTCCTAATTGCTTGTCACACTGCCTTGTTTACATCCATCTAAAGACCTGTTAAGCTTGTTTGTCATGCTTCTAAAAATTTTTGTTTTTACCAAAAACGATGTATTATTGCATCGGAAAGAGGCTGATAAGTAACCTGTTCTCCTGTATTATTGGCTCATCAGAAACCTACCTATCCGTTCAAGTAAACTCAACTTTTTCAATTTTTTCAGACTTAAGTGACCGAGTCACAGTGTCAAACTTCAAGATTTTTGTATGTACGATATTCTGCAATTGAACGACATGATCGTTCCTGAGCTTTTGGACATTGCCGAACAGCTCAATATCCCCAATGCCAAAAAACTCGACAAACAGGGACTTATCTATAAGATTCTCGACAACCAGGCCATTGCAGGCTCGAAAGGCGCAGGTACAGGTGAAGAAAAAAATAAGAGAAAACGAATCATAAAAGCCAGCACTGCCAACTCAACCGAAGAAGCGGTGGTGGAAGAAAGTTCAACACCGGCACCTGCTGAAAAGAAGGTAGTTAAGAAGGCCGGCGCTGGACAAAGCAAAAAAGAAGAAAAGCAGCCTGCAAAAAAAGGACGCAAGAAGGCAGAAGAAAAAGAAGCGGCCGAACCTGTTGAAGAAGTAGCACCTGAGATTGAGGAGTCTGAATCCATAGAGGCTGCACTCGAGCAACCTGAACAACCCCTGAACCTCGGACCCAACGCACCTGCCACTGCAGGTGATCTCAACCTTTCATCAAAACAACATCATCATAAGCGCGAGCAAAATTTCAATATTGAATTTGATGGAGTGATCCTTTCCGAAGGTGTACTTGAAATGATGCCTGATGGTTATGGTTTTCTTCGTTCTTCCGACTACAATTACCTGTCATCACCCGATGATGTATACGTATCCCCTTCGCAAATCAAATTATTTGGTTTAAAGACCGGTGATACTGTTCATGGTGCGGTAAGACCACCCAAAGAAGGTGAAAAATATTTTGCCTTATTAAAAGTGGACACCATCAATGGCAAAGGACCCGATGAAGTTCGTGACCGAGTGCCATTTGATTACCTGACACCCCTGTTCCCCTTCGAGAAACTTAACCTGTTTACGACACCATCTGACTACTCAACCCGCATCATGGATCTGTTCACTCCCATTGGTAAGGGACAGCGTGGACTGATCGTAGCGCAGCCCAAGACCGGTAAGACCATGCTGTTAAAAGCAGTGGCCAACGCGATCGCGGAAAACCATCCCGAATGCTACCTGATGGTTGTGTTGGTGGATGAGCGTCCTGAAGAGGTAACGGATATGGAGCGCAGTGTAAAAGCGGAAGTGATTGCTTCTACTTTTGACGAACATGCCGAAAAACACGTAAAGGTTTAAACAATTGCCCTGAAAAAAGAAAAACGACTGGTTGAATGCGGACACGATGTCGTGATCCTGCTGGATTCTATCACCCGTCTTGCCCGTGCACATAATACAGTAGCACCTTCCAGCGGTAAAGTATTATCAGGTGGTGTGGAGGCAAATGCGATGCAAAAACCAAAACAATTCTTTGGTGCCGCCCGTAAAATCGAAAACGGTGGTTCACTTACGATCCTGGCTACCGCGCTGATCGATACCGGAAGTAAAATGGATGAGGTGATCTTTGAAGAGTTTAAGGGAACGGGTAATATGGAACTGCAACTCGACCGGAGACTCGCTAATAAACGTATCTATCCTGCTATTGACCTTACAGCTTCCTCCACACGTCGCGACGACCTGCTGTTGGAAAGAGATGTCTTACAGCGTATGAACCTGCTGCGTGTATTCCTCACCGATATGAATACCGAAGAAGCCATGCGTGAATTGCAAAACAGGATGAAAGGAACGAAGAGCAATGAAGAGTTTTTGGCTTCTATGAACCGCTAAGCCGGGTTTAGGTAATTAGGACCCGATAGTTATCGGGTTAGGGATTAGGAATTTGCCTTCCGGTGTAAAATTTTTCTGTAAAGGCTTTGGCTATAATTGGCTGAGAAATCGGCCTTTGTTTCGGTTTGCCATCCCTGAGAGGGTATCAGTGTGAGGCTCAGCTTTGTATAAAATCTGCACAATCAAACCGGGGAATTTTCGTTTTATAAGCTGGTAAAACAATATCCTTTAACCAGACTGCGAAGTTCCCGATGAGATTCCTCCAACTGCTGCTCATTTTCCTGTTTTTCCCCTTATTTTTTTATGCACAGACATCCCTGACAGGATTGTGGGTGGGCACACTCGATAACGACAGCGCCACGGTGAGGAAAGACCAGGCTTTTGAAATTGCCCTGACCGAATACCGTGGTAAAGTGTACGGGTATTCCCGTATGACATTTACTGTGAACGATACGCTTTATTACATCATCAAAAGAGTAAAAGGGACGATCGATAATGAGATCTGTGAAGTAAAGGACGATGAGATCGTTCGTCACAATTTTCCCCGTAATCCCGATAAAGGAGTAAAACTCATCAGCACTTTCCGTCGCAACCTACAGGATAGTATCTGGAAACTGGATGGTGACTGGAAAACCACGGAAACGAAGCGACATAGATATTATTCAATCTCGGGTAAGATAAGTTTGACATCAGAACCGGATATCGCCAAATCGAAACTCTTTCCGCATCTCGAAGAACTGAACCTGGCAAAGAATGTTGAGTTTTATGCAGAAGCCAAAAAGAAAGAAGCCAGTGCCGCAGATATCGCTTATCAAAACGCGGTGGTTAAGCAATCAATACCGACCCGGCAGGCGACACCGGTGAAAAATGAAAATCTTCAGCCGCCTCAACAAGCCGTTTCCAACACGACGAACAGTAATGATGTGGCCAGGTCAGCCAATGAGAAAAAGGAACAACAAAAACCGGAGCCCACTCTGGAAGAAGCGCTTGCCTCTACCAGCCTGAAAAATACTTCGGCGCCGATTAGTCATATCACGCCTGATAAAAAGCCAATCGAAACCAGTAATCCCCGACCCGAGATAAAAAACCAGGTTTCCGTAAAAGAAACAAAACCCGCGATACCTGAAGAACCCGCAAAGACAGAGACAAAAAAAATAGACCCTTCAGAGATGGCGAAGTTGGAGCCGGAAAAAACTATTACACCAACACCAGTCACCAAACCGGTTATTCATGCTTCATCTGCTGCGGTATTTGTTGCTGAAAGGAAAATGGCAGCCCCACAAACCCTCACTTTCAAGTCAGACAGTCTTGTCATTAAACTTTACGATAATGGCGAAATAGACGGTGATACCGTCAGCGTTTTATTGAATGGTGAGATACTGTTGGCTAAACAGGGGCTTAAAGCTTCGGCTATCAAAAAAACCATTTATATCCATCCGGGACAGGATGAACTCAGCCTTGTACTCTATGCCGAGAACCTCGGAAAATATCCGCCCAATACTGGTCTTTTGGTAGTAGATGATGGAGATGCCACCTACCAGGTTCGATTCAGTGCCGACTTTCAACAAAACGCGGCCGTTATTTTCAGGCGAAAGAAGTAGCATGGAAGTATTTCAAATTTTTGCTTTAACTGTTGATGAGCATTGCCATAGCTGGCGTGTGAAAACCTTATTATCTTCGTAACATAAATTGTTATAAAGGCACAACCTTATTAGCTTATTTTTCAGTAGATAAGGGAATAAGATGTTGGGGCAGTTCGACCTTATTACCATAGTAACAAGCCTGTCAAAAACGAACTCAACCTTATTACCTTATGTCTCACTTTAGTGTCTTTTGGTATCCATGAGTTTGTATTTCGGCGAATATTTCCTTCCTCTGATGTTGGGGCTGTTCGACCTTATTACCTTAGTAACAAGCCTGTCAAAAACGAACTCAACCTTATTACCTTATGTCCCACTTAAGTGTCTTTTGGTAATGCTTCATGAGTTTTTCATGCTTTTCGGCGAAAGGTTCGTTCCTCTGATGTTGGTTGTTACTGATAGTGACCTTTTACCAAGCTAATAAGGTTGATCGGAGGTTCCTAGTATTAATAAATTGAATTAAGCGAAAATTTGAAAAGCACCCAGTAGCATCATCACCACACAGATTTGTTTAAATTTAGTTTCATAAACATTTTTTATGAAACGGATCTTGCTACCAGCCCTCGCTATTTCAATTCTCCTTTTAAGTTGCAATGAAAGAAAAATTTCGGTGATCGACCAGATCAATAATGGCAAATGGATCGATCTCAGCTATGATTTCTCCGAACAAACTCTTTACTGGCCTAATAATCCAACGGGGTTCAGTATCGACACCTTAGCCGAAGGCACAACACCTGGTGGTTACTATTATTCTTCGTACAGTTTTACAGCACCTGAACATGGCGGCACCCATCTTGATGCGCCCATTCATTTTTCCGCGTCAGGTCTTACAGCTGAAAAGATCGGGCTGGAACAACTGACCGGTGAAGCTGTCGTGATCAATGTGTCAGCCAGTGCCCTGAAAAATCGCGATTACATGATTACCGTCGACGATATCCTGCAATGGGAAAAAAAGAATGATACCATTGGACAGGGTACGATCATTATATTCCATACCGGCTATGGCCAGTACTATCCTGATGCAGCAAAATATTTTGGTACAACAAAGAAAGGCTCTGAAGGAATAGCCGAACTTCATTTCCCCGGCATCGACCCGCAGGCAGCCGAATGGATGGTTGGGAGAAAAATAAAAGCGGTTGGTATCGATACACCGAGCATTGACTATGGGCAGTCTCAGGATTTTAAAACACACCAGGTATTAATGGGAGCTAATATACCGGCATTTGAGAACGTAGCGAATACCGATAAACTTCCCAAGCGGGGATCTTATGTTGTAGCCTTGCCGATGAAAATTAAGAATGGTAGCGGAGGTCCCTTGAGGATCGCAGCCTGGACCAGCAATTAGGATTAGTGTTATTCTTGGAACGCTGGCCTTAAAAATTGATGACAGTCGCCGGGATCGCGATGTGGTTACTAGTTCAAAAAACAAATGCACCACAGTGGTCACCGAGAGCACGGCGAAAAATGTTTGCATGTAGCGGGATACCTCGCAGTGTTAGCTGTGTACGCCGTGGTTTCTCAACCTTTGGCCCGAAGAGAAATAAAACTAGAACAACCCGTCAATCTTATCCGCCAGCTTGCGGTCTTTTTCAGTTACAGTATCACCGGCATCGTGGGTCGACAACCAGATCTCAACGGTATTCCATACATTTTTCCATTCGGGGTGATGGTCCATCTTCTCCGCCACCAGCGCGATGCGGGTCATAAACGCAAAGGCCTCACTGAAATCTTTAAACCGAAATTTTTTATAGAGCTTATTGTTTTTTTCTTCCCAGACTGTACCGGAAACGCCTGCCCGTTGCGGTGTAAATTTTCTTTGTTCAACAAAGCTTAGGTTCATGAAGAGTGTTTTAATATTGAGTCAAAAAACCAGGTGCTCTTTGTTTCTTATTTTCTCATTGGTTAGCTCTATGACCAGTTGAACTCCGGAAATAGTCCGAACGGGGTTAATGATACGTTGCAGGTCTTCATCGGTTACGGTATCATTCTTCATCAGCCATAAAAAATCGAGATGGCGGAACTCGGGTAAAAGGTATTCACCCTCGAATTGGTTGTTATAAAGATAATGCGAAAGTGATCCCGTGGGTTCGTGGTATTCAAATATTGAAAAAAAATAGTCGCGTCTTTTTTTCTTCAACCCGATCTCCAAATCATGGTTGATCCGGAAGTCCATCCCCATCAGGCTATTCAGGTGCCAGCAAAATTGGTAGTCTTTAACCGGCGCCATGATACCCAACAACCTGGAGTCCTCGAAAAATGCTTCGGCCAGGTCATGATTGTTGAGCGATAGTTTCAGGCTTCGTTCCGACACGATGTTTTTTTAAAATTATCCCATCAAAACTGTATCTCCGATTCAAGCACTTCAGCGCCGCGTTTGTACTTCACTTTTGTTTTATCGCCCTTGTTGAATTTATTCAGGGCCTGCATATAGGTTTCAACGGAGCTTATGGCATGATCGCCTAATTGCACAATGACATCTCCCGCCTTAAGACCGGCTTTTGATGCAGGACGGCCATCGGTCACGCCATCAGCTCTCACGCCCACACCCGAATAAGTATAATCGGGCATGATCCCCATCGTTACCTTAAAGGATGAAACTGAAACCTGGGTTTCCCTGGTTTTTGTAAAAGCCAGTCTTTGGTTTTGCTTTGCCAGGTTGTTGATCACGGAGTTGATATAATTTATAATAGCAAGTTCCCCCACATAGTTGATGCGGTCAGCATCATCACTGGGGCGGTGATAATCCCGGTGCTGCCCGGTAAAGAAAAACAATACCGGTATATCCTTCCTGTAAAAAGATGTATGGTCGCTCGGACCTGAACCGCTCGAATCGATCTTGATGGCAAATGGTAATTTTTTCTCGTTTACATTTATGACAGATGCCCATTGTGGCGATGTACCAAACCCACCGACTGCCAAAGCCCTGGTACTGTCGTTAAGTCGGCCGATCATATCCATATTGATCATATAATTCACCGACTTGAGATCGATCGTCGGGTTGTCGGTAAAATATTTTGACCCATACAGTCCCAGCTCTTCACCCGAAAATGCAATAAAGAGATAGTTGCTGTTTTTCGCTTTACCGGATTTTAAAATTCTCGCAAGTTCAATAAGGGCGGCTGTTCCGCTGGCGTTGTCATCTGCCCCGTTGTGGATGAGTTTTTCACCTGTCCGCAACATCGAATTGCCGTCTTCACCATAACCCAGGTGATCGAAGTGAGCACCCAGCACTACGGTGGTAGCGGCGTTATTATCAATATATCCCACCACGTTATGACCTTCGCGTTTCTTGTCAGTGATTTCTACATTCAATTTTAAGTTCAGGGTAGCGGTTTCATCATGAAAATACTTTTTTGCCGCATCCTTGCTCACATAGATCACTGGTATAGGTAGTGCTTCAGCGCGGTCCTTTGGATTGAAGGCAAGCTTGTCGTCCAGCGCACCGGTATTGTAAAGGATCACGGCTGTCGCGCCTTTATCATACGCTTTTTTCGAATTGTTCTTTATATAATCCGCGAGATCGAAATGCGGGTTGGATTTATTTTCCTCGAGTATATCTTTCAGGTCGATAAACCAGGGCATGTCGGGTTCCTGTAAGGCGATGGCCGGCGCTGCTTCGATCTTTTTCTGAGCGCTAAAAATAAGTGGGAAGAATTCAGTTCCAGGTTTCAGGCTCGCGTCATTGATACTAAAAAGGGTTCCCTCACCGATCTGTTTACCTTCGTTTATCTCGAAAGCCTGGTAGAATCCATTTGTACCTTTTGGTAAAACACCCAGGGCGCGAAATTGCCCGCTGATATATTCCATGGCCAGTTTTTCCCCTGCGCTGCCTGCCCTGCGGCCTTCCAGTTTATCATCTGCCAGGTAACTTATATGTTTCTTTAAATTGGCAAGCGTCAGCCGGTCATCTTTTTTTAATTTTTGCGCAGAAACGGTAGAAACTAAAAAAAGCAGGGGCAAAATCAGCCTGATACGTAATATGCTCATGTGAGAATGAATTGAATCACAAAGTTAATGGGCATCGACTCTTTTTAAGGGGCTTAATTCTTAATTTTTCCCTCCAAACATTTAACGATTCGCTTTGTCATAAAATCGTAATTCGTAAAACATTTCATCGGCCAGCCGTTATTTTTGCAGCCCTTTTAGACTTGGAAAGAAAAAGATTACATATCGCGCTCGTCGGGAACCCTAATAGTGGAAAAAGCTCTTTATTCAACGCACTCACAGGATTAAAGCAAAAAGTGGGCAATTTCCCGGGCGTTACGGTCGACAAAAAAACCGGTATCACCTTATTATCCGGCGAGGAAACCAGCGTCATTGACCTGCCGGGTTCTTACAGTTTATATCCCCGCCGCCTGGATGAGTGGGTTAGCTATAAGGTACTACTCAACCAGGACGAATTGAAAGCCGATGTGGTGGTGGCTGTTGCCGATGCCAGCAATTTGAAACGGAATCTCCTGTTTTGTACCCAGCTGATCGATCTTAAAATTCCCGTCGTCATCGCACTTACGATGATGGATATTGCCGGGAAAAAAGGGATCAAAATTGATATCGCGGAGCTGGAAAGGGAGCTGGGTGTGCCCGTGATAGCCGTCAACCCAAGGAAAAACAAAGGCATTGCACAACTAAAAAAAGCGATCGAGCAAACGGCCAGGAGCCTGTACAAGCCACCCCTCAATGATTTTATTGACAACCGCGCACTGGCACCTGTTGCCATTGACGAATTAAAAAATCAATTACCCGGGTTAAGCGACTATAAAGCGATACATTATTTCATCAACCACGAATCTTTTGCCCTCGACGCAGGCATGCAGGAAAAGATCGAAACGATCGAGCAAAAGAATAAGTTCAACCATACCAAGACCCAGGCCGAAGAGATCCTGCAGCGATACAACCGGATCAAGCATATCATGCAGCTGACCGTTTCGGAGCCCGATCCGCTTCAAAAATCGCTGTTGACCGAAAAGCTGGATAATATTTTGTTGCATCGCCGCTGGGGATACCTGATACTGCTGGCGGTATTGTTCCTGATGTTTCAAAGCGTTTTCCTCCTGGCAAGTTTCCCGATGGACTGGATCGATGTTGGTTTTGCCAATGTGAGCAACTGGCTGAGTTCGATGCTGCCAAACACAACGCTCACCGATCTTTTTATCAATGGAATTGTGGCCGGTCTTAGCGGGATCATCATTTTTGTGCCCCAGATAGCCATCTTATTCGGCCTTATCACGATCCTGGAAGATACCGGTTATATGGCCCGCATCAGTTTCCTTACCGACCGGTTTATGCGCAGTGTCGGGCTCAACGGTAAGAGCGTGATGCCGATGATCAGCGGTTTTGCCTGTGCCATTCCCGCGGTGATGAGTGCCAGAAGCATTGAGAACCGGAAGGAAAGACTACTTACCATCCTGATCACACCACTGATGAGTTGTTCAGCCCGGCTCCCGGTGTACACCATCCTGATCGGGCTGGTTATTCCCAACAATTATCTGTTTGGCGTAATAGGTGTGCAGGGACTTGTGATGCTGGGCTTGTATTTACTCGGATTTGTGATGGCGCTGATCGTTTCGTATGTGGCCAAGTGGTTTATTCGCATAAAAGAGAAAAGTTTTTTCATCCTGGAATTGCCCGTGTATCGTCCGCCGCGTTGGAAAAACGTTTGGCAAACCATGTGGAATAAGGCAAAAATTTTTGTGGTTGATGCCGGGAAGATCATCATGGTGATCAGCCTGATCCTTTGGGCGGGGAGTTCTTTTGGTCCGAAGGAAAGAATGCATGAGGCGACTGTGCGATATGAACAATCGATGGCTATACCAGGTGCCGATACTACCGCCATAGAAAATGACTATAGTAATGCCAGGCTGGAAAATTCCTATGTCGGGCTGGCTGGAAAATCCATCGAACCTGTGATTGAGCCACTGGGTTTTGACTGGAAAATTGGCATCGCACTTATTACTTCATTTGCGGCGAGGGAAGTGTTTGTGGGTACCATGGCTACACTTTACAGTGTGGGTGGTGATGAAAATGAAGGTCCGCTGAAAGAAAAACTCAGGTCGGCCACACGGCCCGACGGCACAAAAGTATATACACTCGCTACCGGCGTAGCCCTGATGCTATTTTATGTTTTCGCAATGCAATGCATGAGTACACTTGCCATCGTCAAGAGGGAAACGCAAAGCTGGAAATGGCCCATCATCCAGTTTTTATACATGACAGGCCTCGCCTACCTGATGAGCCTGCTGGCCTACCAGATCCTGAAATAATTCCTTTTTAAAGTCACTTTTAACCTAATCAGTGAAATCCGTGCAATCCGTGGCTAAAAACCATCAGGGTTTAATTGCATGAAAATCGCGATCATACTTAGCCGATTCCCATTTGTCTTTCGGCTCAAAATAATCCCAAACCAGTTTGGATGTCTTTCGAGCCAGTCGCCAGGCTTCATTATCGCGCTGCCAGCTCTGGTCTTTATTGTTCTTTGTAAATATGCAGAAGATATAAGGATTATGTGGTGCATTGACCAATAGTACTTCACTACGCACTTCATTGACCGCGCCATTTTTGCTAAATACCTGTATATAGGGTGGTATCTGTGAAACCGCGTTTTCATCCCAAAAATTTCTTCCGAGGTAGCGAAGCATGTCTTCGCAGGAGGCAGGCGAAAATATTTGGTGGCGATAGATCATTTCAAACAACCTTGCAATTTCCCGGGGCGTAGTTTGTCCCCAGCCAAATATACTGCGGTTTGCTTCACGACCGGGAGTCCTTGAGTTGACCCGCGTATGCTGGAATCCCAGGCTATCCATAATCTCGTTGATCCGGGTGCCGGTGCCCGATAGTTTTTGCAACCACAGACTCGCGGTATTATCACTCATCGTAAGCATCAGCATAATGATCTTTTCAAGATAGATCTTCTCGCCGTCTTTAAAAGAACCAAGAATATCCTCTCCTGCATAGAGAAGTGAATCCTTATACTCATGCAAAGAGTCATAGTTTAATTCTTTTCGTTCTATTTTATCTATTACGCCTACCAGGATTGGAACTTTTACAATACTTGCAGTTGGAAATAAGGTGTCGGCATTGATCGCCACGATCTTTCCTGTTTTTAACTCCTTTACATACACACCAACCTGGCCGTTAAATCCTTTTATGGCTTCTTCGAGTTTTGACTGTAGTTTATGATTCGTCTTTTGTGCAAAGGCCAATGCCGACAGCAGCACCATGGCCAGGAGCAGTTTTATATGTTTCATCTTATTTCATGCTTAAATAGTCCATTACCAATTGGCAAAAAGCTGTAACGCCGGTTTTCATCGCACCATCCTCCACGTAAAAATCGGGTGTGTGATGCGGTGGTGCTTTTGATTTATCCGTGCCTTTGGGCATGCCCCCCAGGTAAAAGAAAAAGGACGGGGCTTTTGTGCCATAATAAGAAAAGTCTTCTGCGCCGGTTACCCAGCCACGCTCTGACACATTTGCCTCGCCGATTGCAGCATGTAAGGAAGGCAACATTTTTTTCACCAGGGCAGGATCATTATAGGTGACCAGTGTTTTTGTATCAATATCTATTTCCACTTCGGCGCCGGCAGCTTCGGCAATCTTAGTGATAGTATTTGTAAATCTCCTGTGCACATCTTTTTGCATGGCGCTGTCGAGCGTACGGATCGTGCCCAGCATGATGCAGTCTTCAGGAATGATATTATTTCTTACACCGCTTTGAATCTTGCCCACCGTGATCACAACCGGGGCTTTTGTAAGCTCCGATTCGCGGCTAACGATTTGTTGAAGCCCCTGTATGATAGTCGCGGAAACTGCGATGGGATCTATACCGAGCCAGGGCTGGGAACCATGACTCGCTTTCCCTTTTACCTTAATACTAAAAAAATCAGCCGCCGCCATAAAAGCACCCGGTTTGTATTGAATGGTACCTGACTCCACACCGGATTGTATATGTAAGCCGAATACGGCATCTACTTTAGGGTTATCCATCACGCCTTCTTTTACCATCAGCGAGGCACCGCCTTCCTCACCCTCAGGAGCTCCTTCTTCGGCAGGCTGGAAAATAAATTTCACCGAACCTTTTATTTCAGATTTTATACCTGCGAGCACTTCGGCCACCGTCATTAGGATGGCCACATGCGCATCATGCCCGCAGGCATGCATCACACCAACTTCTGCACCGTTATAAATTGTTTTCTCTTTCGAGGCGAAAGGAATGTTGACCCGCTCTACCACCGGCAATGCATCCATATCTGCCCTGAGTGCTATACAGGGGCCGGGTTTTCCACCCTTCAGCAAACCAACCACACCGGTTTTCGCTACCCCTTCCTGCACTTCCATCCCCAGTTTTTTCAGATGATCTGCAATCAGTTTGGCCGTTTTAAACTCGCGGTTACCCAGCTCGGGGTATTGATGAAGATGTTGTCGCCATTCAATGCATTTGTGTTCAGTTTTTTGAATGGCGGTGGCGACTTTCTGCCGAAGTTGCGAATAGGATACTGGTAATAAGGAAAAGAATACAACAATTAAGAGGATAATTCTCATTGAAAAAATTTTTATGAATTTACCATAAAATGTGTTTAATCGTTTACCTTCAAATGATCGGGGGACCAACTCATTCCGGCGATCATTATTTGCTGTATTTTACGTATTGCTTCTGATGCCTTTTCGACATGTTTCTTTTTTGAGGGCTGTGTTGTTGCACAGTGTTACGGCTTTTGGCGGACCACAAGCACATATAGCAATGATGATAAAAACGTTTGTCAAGCAAACGCCTTATATCACCGAACAGGAGCTGATGGAGTACAATGCCTTTTGCCAGTTGCTCCCGGGCGCCTCTTCCACACAAACATTGACTCTAATAGGTTACAAAGTTGGCGGCGTACCGCTGGCCGTGCTGGCGCTTATTATCTGGATACTGCCGGCCTGCTTTTTTATGGGAGCGCTTTCGTTCCTTCTACATTATATTGACAAGACCGCGTTAGAGACGGATATTTTTAAGTTTATCGCACCCATGGCGGCAGGCTTTCTTTTATACGCCTGTATCAGCACGTTTCCGCATGCGGTTCGTAATACTATCACCTGGCTGATCATGCTGGTAAGTATGGCGGTAACTTATTTTCTTTTCAAATTACCGGTCGTATTTCCGCTGGTGATCATCCTGGGTGGTATCGCAACCAACCTTAGCAAAAAACGTATCCCGCAGGTAGAGCGAAAACCTTCCAAGATCAAATGGTGGAATTTCTGGTTGTTTGGGATCATCTTCATCGCTGCAGGTATCGTGAGTGAAACGGCCAGGAAACAAGACTGGCCCAATCGTAAACCCATCAATCTTTTTGAAAATACCTATCGTATGGGTAGCCTTGTATTTGGCGGCGGGCAGGTGCTGATGCCGATCATGTATGAACAATTCAGCATACGTCCTTTAGCAGTGAAGGAGAAAAATCCCAATGTTGTACAGATCGCGAAGGAAGACATGTATACCGGGATGGGTATTGTAAGGGCGGTACCCGGTCCGGTTTTTTCCATCGCCGCGTTTACAGGCGGGATGGCATTAAAAGATATGGGTAGTACCCCCGAACAAAAAACGACCATGCAATTGTTGGGATGCCTGATCGGCATGGTGGCAATTTTTCTACCAAGCGCGTTGTTGGTTCTTTTCTTTTTCCCAATCTGGAACAATCTAAAAAAATACGCGGCAGTTTATCGATCGCTCGAAGGTATTAATGCGGCCGTGGTAGGAATTATGTTTGCTTCCACTTTTTATATCATGAAAGATATTTCTTTGATTGAAGCAAAAACCATTAGTGCCATCAACCTTACGGTAATAATCGGAACGTTTTTATTGTTGAGTTATACCCGTATGCCCGCTCCGGTAATTGTAGCGGCTTGTTTACTATTGGGATATTTTTTCTAAAAACATTGCGAGTCGCTGTTCAGAGACTTCTTGAAAATAACTATGATTTGTAGTAGTTGCTTTTCTCAATTTCTTCCCGCACATTATCCGGCACCAGGTAACGAATGGATTTGCCGGCTTTGATCAGTTGCCTGATATGGGTGGCTGATATTTCTAAAAGTGGAGCTTCGAGTAATGTCAGTTTTGCGTTCACCAGGTTCTCGACTTCAAAACCAGGGCGCTTATAAACATAAACAGGATAGTTCTTGACGATGAATTCGTAATTCTTCCATTTGTGCAGGTTGTGAAAACTATCGCTGCCCATCACGACAGAAAATGAATGATCGGGATATTTTTCGGAGAGATGCGCGAGGGTAACGCTGGTATAAGAAGGTTTGGGGAGACTGAATTCTATATCAGATACTTTCATTCGCAGATCGTCTTCGATAGCCAGTCGAAGCAGGTGCAGGCGGTCGTACTCGTTCAGCAAAGAATGATTGATCTTAAAGGGATTCTGGGGGGAAATGACAAACCAGAGTTTTTCCAGAGATGTCTCGTTTAAGATATGATTGGCGATGATCAGGTGGCCGGCATGAACAGGGTTGAAGGAACCGAAATATAATCCGATATTCATGTAACTAATTGACAATCAATTAACTAGCTTCAACAATAATATGTTCGGCCTCGTCCAGGCGCAGGCTAAGCACATATCCGGCCACTGAAATGGACACCGGATCACCCAGCGGGGCGATTTGCTCAACGGATACAATTTCGCCTGGCAGGCAGCCCATTTCCATGAGCTTCAAATGTAATTCCTGGCTGCCGAAGCTTTTGATCACCGCTTTCTGGCCGAGTCTTAATTCCGATAGTTTCTTATTCATTATTTTGAATTACAGCAAATCTAACATTGTATTCTTTTCTTTGTTTACGAATTTTGAAATTATGCCATCGCAAACAAAATCAAATATTTATTTCTTTTTCCCATCAGCTGTGACACTACGAGACCGAACCCGCCTGAAAAAGTTCATCAGTTCCATTTTCCAAAGAGAAAAGACAAAGCTCGTATCCCTGAACTATATTTTTTGTGACGATCGTCAGCTGCTGGAAATAAATAAGCAATACCTGGCGCATGATTTCTACACCGATATAATCAGCTTTGAATTATCCCAACCTGGGATGCCCGTGGAAGGGGAAATCTATATTAGTACTGACCGGGTAAAAGACAACGCCCGGTCTTTAGGGGAATCTTTTAAAAGGGAACTCCACCGGGTGATCTTTCATGGTGCACTGCATTTGTGTGGTTATCGCGACAAGACAAAGGCTGAGATCGCGAAAATGCGCGCCGCAGAAAACTATTACCTGGATAAGTATTTCAAAGGTACGATAGCACCAAACCCAATTCCCACCGGTACCAAGTCCAAATAGGGGAAATAATCCCTAATTAGTCGTTTATATAAAATGTTCCACGTGAAATATCAAAACCTTGGTTCCACGTGAAAAATTTACCCGGATTTCAGAATGTTTAGGATTACTTCAGGAACTCGGTATTCAGGTTCAAAACATTTCTTTGGGCTCGTTAAAAATATCTCCTTCGAAAAGAAAAATCTATGCTGGAGCCCTGATACAAACTACCTTTGCTCCCCATGTTTCCAGAATACGATGTTATAGTGGTAGGCGCAGGCCATGCAGGCTGCGAAGCGGCAGCTGCGGCCGCGAATTTGGGCTCCAAGGTGCTCCTGGTGACCATGAATATGCAGACCATCGCCCAAATGAGCTGCAACCCGGCCATGGGAGGTATCGCGAAAGGTCAGAGCGTCCGGGAGATAGATGCCCTGGGTGGATACTCAGGCATTGTAACTGATAAGTCCATGATCCAGTTCCGCATGCTCAACCGGTCCAAGGGTCCGGCCATGTGGAGTCCAAGGGCCCAAAGCGATCGCATGTTATTTGCCAGTACCTGGCGGGAGATGTTGGAGAATACTCCAAACGTTGATTTTTACCAGGATATGGTCCGGGGTCTTCTTGTAAAAGGCGGTCGCGCCCAGGGTGTGATCACCGGCCTGGGACATGAAATCAAATCAAAAGCTGTAGTGTTGACCAATGGTACTTTTTTGAATGGTATCATTCATATCGGGGAAAAGAATTTTGGTGGGGGAAGGGCAGCAGAGAAATCTGCGACGGGCATTACAGAGCAACTTGTTTCGCTAGGCTTTGAAAGTGACCGGCTCAAGACTGGAACACCTCCCCGGGTGGATGGCCGCAGCCTGGACTATTCTAAAATGGAAGAACAGCCTGGGGATGAGGAGATCGGCGGATTTTCATACCTCGATGTTGAAAAGCCGACGAAACAAAGAAGCTGCTGGATCACCTATACTTCGCCGGCTGTTCATGATATTCTTAAGACTGGTTTTTCCAGAAGCCCGATGTTCGCGGGAAGGATCGATGGGGTGGGGCCCAGGTATTGTCCGAGCATCGAAGACAAGATTAACCGATTTGCAGAAAGAGAAAGACACCAGCTCTTTGTAGAACCTGAAGGTTGGAATACTGTTGAAATATATGTCAACGGGTTCTCGACATCACTACCGGAAGAAGTGCAATACGAAGCGCTTCGTAGTGTTCCGGGGTTTGAGAATGCCCGTATGTTCAGGCCCGGCTATGCTATTGAATATGATTACTTTCCGCCTACGCAACTGAAACATACCCTGGAAACAAAGAAAATATCAAACCTGTTTTTTGCAGGTCAGATAAATGGCACCACCGGCTATGAAGAAGCCGCCTGCCAGGGAATTATGGCGGGTATTAATGCGCACCAAAAAACCAGGGACCTGGAACCCTTCATCCTAAAAAGGAGTGAAGCCTATATCGGGGTACTGATCGACGACCTGATCAGCAAGGGTACAGAAGAGCCTTACCGTATGTTTACCTCAAGGGCTGAATTCCGGACCCTGCTTCGCCAGGACAATGCAGATCTTCGTTTGACTGAATTAAGTTACCGCCATGGACTTGCTTCACAGGAGAGAATGGATAAAGTGATACAAAAAAGAAAAGATGTAGAAACCATCAAATCAATTCTCAAAGAAACAAGCATTGAGCCCGCGGAAGCAAATCCATATTTTGAATCAATCAGCTCATCAACGATAAGCGAAAAACAAAAAGCCGAGAAAATACTTTTACGTCCCGGTATTGAACTGATCGATTTGCAAAAAGCACTACCAACGCTTGGATCAAAACTTCAACAATACTCAACAGAAACAATTGAACAGGCTTCGATACAGGTAAAGTATGATGTCTATATCAAAAAAGAAAAAGAACTGGTGGTTCGTATGAGCCAGCTGGAAGATCTTGAAATTCCTTCCACTTTTGACTATCGCAAAATTCAATCACTCGGCAACGAAGCACGCGAGAAATTAATTAGGGTCCAGCCCCGAACTCTCGGGCAGGCGAGCCGTATCTCAGGTATCAACCCCAGCGATGTACAAATACTGATGGTATACATGGGCAGATAAATATTCATTCCGATGCACGTTTATCCCATTTCCATATTAGTTTATAAAAAATAAACTTCTATGGAAAAATAATATATCAGCTATCTCATGGTTAACAAAACAACTGACCATGGATACCAACAAAATTCTTTCGTCTGACTTCCTGGACATACTTTTTGACAACAGAAACAAATCATATGGGGCATATGAGCTTCGACGAACCTACTCAAAAAGAGTTGGGATATCTCTGTTGCTTACCGGTACCATTCTAACGCTGCTTTATGCCGGTATGTCACTTGTTGAAAGGGCAGAACCAGGTGAACGCCCAATGTTTAAAATCTACGAAGAAGTTGTTGTGAAACCACTTAAATTCGAAGACCCTGAAGAAAAAACAGAAACTCTCCGCAAACCCGAGACCAAACCTAAACAACAGGTACAAACCGAACAATACACCAATTTCAGATTAACTGATGAAGAGGTGATAACAGCTCCTCCCACACAGACCGATTTAACTAAAGCACAAATTGGTCTCGCTAAAATAGAAGGCATTGTTGACACCCGGGTTATTGAAGCGCCGGTTTTAAATCACACAAAAGGAATCATCGATGTAACGACCCCGGAAAATGCAGAACCACTTTCCATCGTACAGGTCCAGGCTAAATTTGACGGCGACTGGAGGAAATTTCTTGAGAGAAATTTAAATCCACAGGTGGCGATCGAAAATAATGCGCCTCCCGGTATTTACACCGTCATGATTCAATTCGTAGTAGACACGGATGGCAGCATCAGTGAAATCAAAGTCCTGGATGATCCTGGTTATGGCCTTGGAGAGGAAGCGATACGGGTAATCAAAAAATCAAAAAAATGGCAACCCGCCATCCAGGACGGACGACCTGCAAAAGCCTTTCGCAAACAGCCGATCACTTTCCAGATCGCAGACGATTACTAAAGAATTAAAAAGGAGAGTTTAAATCAGCGCCTTTATTTCCCTACTCGTTACAGAATTACCTGCTATACCTTTAATAAACCCTTTGCAATTCGCTGATCCGCATCTACACTCAAATGGTTCCATGTTTTCGTCAAGAAACTGGGAGTAGTCCAAAGTAAGTTCCTCGTTGCGGGAAATGTTTCTCAAGGCAATAACATTCAGACCATCCAGTCCGGTATTGGCATCGCAACTATGATTTTGAGGCGCCCAGGCTGATGGATCTTCGTCCCATAGCACAAAAACCTCGTCGCTTAGCGCATAAGCATAGCGACGGAACTGAAGTTGTTGCTCAGCATTCCAGTTTTTTTCTACATAACGCCGGGTGACGATCCGGTGCGGTCTTTCCTCGCCAGTGTAGACAATTTCCCCTTTCCGGATGCTATGGCTGGCATATATACCGAATCCGGCGATTGAGTTTCCTTTCATTGTGTAAGGCCTTGACTTTCTTTTATGCCGCGCAACGCCCTCTTCGATAATATGCTCCAGGAAACCCTGCTGCCCGGCCTCGTCATATTTTAAAATAAAATCCGCCGAACCTTCATACCCGTCGGTATAAAAAACTGAACAGGTAAAATTGATCTCCAGGAAAAAAATCTCATTCTTCTCGTTGACCCTGAAATCGAGTCGTGCATAACCTACGCCATTAAAACCTTTAAAGATCTTTTCGGCCTCCGTTCTTAACTCTTTGTCCAGTACGGGGTCGGTGCAGGGAAAATTACAATCGGGGTGTAATTCCGATGTTTTTAAAGAATAAGTCTTAAATGCTTTTCCTTCGGGGAAAATATATTCGACAGGTTTAAAAACCCGGCAGGTTTTACCATCCGCATTGGCTGCGACCAGTACTGTGAACTCTCGCCCTTCGATATATTCTTCCACCAGCAGTGGGCCGTACTCGTTATAGATTTCTACCACTTTCTTTAATAAATCCTGTTTACTATATAAAACAGAGTTTTCATCAATTCCGAGGCTATCGCCGGCTTTAGACGGCTTTATAAACATGGGATACGACAAATATTTCTCCACCCTCTCAATATCGGCGGGCTGGTCGATTATAAAATAACCTGGTGTACGAACGCCCTGGCTATGGGCGACATACTTCATCAACTCTTTAGTGGGATCATACAAGGTTGCTGTGGGCCCGGTATACGGTAATCCAAGTAAGTCGAATGTATGGATAACGTCAATCGAAGGCACTTCCCATTCCAGGTAACCTTCACACAGGTTAATAAAGATGTCAAAGTTCTTTTTCTTCAGCTCTTTCAGTTGCTTGTACGTAGTAAGCTTATTGAGAAAAACATGTTCCACTTCGGCATCAGGTAACAATGCAGAGAGATTACGGGGCGGGTCATAGTTTTTGTAGTCCACGCCGGTTGTGGAATAATCGGGTTGCAGCACACAAACCTTCATAGTTAAAGTTTTAAATTTCTCCTTGAAAAAGCATCCAGAATAACGTTTCTCACGAGGTCCGTAAAAGTTTTACCGGCATACCTGAGAATGGCGCCTATAGAAGTATAATCCTCATCTTCGCTCAACCCGCACTGGGCATTTACTTCCAGTACATAAAGTTTGCCCGTGTCTTTATCCATGCGGATATCCAACCGACCATATCCCATACCTTTCACCGCCAGGTAAGCTTCGAGGCTCAGGGCTTCCAGCGATTGCATTAGGGCAGGATCGGGCCTGTGATAATTGTAGAAGTTTTCATTACCCGGCATGGGCTTTTCATCCTCATAAATTTCCCAGAGACGGTCAAACGATAAAAACTTTTCTTCTTCTGGTAATGACTCATGAAAGATCCTTTCAACCGGCGGATATACATAACAGGAACCGGGATGCAGGTGTGACCCAATAATGAAGGAAGTATACTCGGGACCAGTAATAAATTGTTCAACAAATAAACCACCTGCCGACAGGTTCCACCCGCGGTAGCCGGCACTGATCTCCCTGATCCGCTCTCTTAATTCATCTTCTGTATACACTACATTTTTCACCGATACTCCCATGCTTCCTCCGGAAACCGCTGGTTTGATAATTAATGGTGCTCCGAGACGCTGGCAAATACCATCAATAGAGACTTCGTTGTCTATTACTTCCCATTTTGCCGTTAACACACCAGCTTCATCAAACGCCTTTTTCATCGGGATCTTGGAAGTAGTGATATTATAGAAATAATCATCAGAGCCCGTATAGATCAACCTTTGTTTTTCCAGCCCGTGTATGACCGAAACTCCGGGTGTTCCATTGATCTCATCACCATCACAGAGGTTTAGAACGAGTGGAATTTTTCTGCCTGATCTTTTCCTGATGCCACCGATCACGTCCCTGAAATTTTTCATGGTAACCGGTTGCCAGGTCCAATCGGCATTCAACTCAGTAAATACCTTGCTGTATTCCTGTTGGCTCTGGGAAAAATCATAATAGTATTGCAGGTTGGGATCTTCAGTTTCTAGAAAAGGATACAGGATCCAGATCTTTAGTTTCCCAAGTGGATCGGTCGTTCTCTTTGCCTCCCGCTTCTTAAGCTCTTTTACCCTTTTGCGAACGATCATGAAGTTGTTGTTGTATGAAACGTGTTAGCTGATATTGCTGTAGAATACCCTCATTGATATAGGCAGCGCCCTGTATCTGCATAAGACACCGTGACGAACCACAATGACAACTAAAAGGCTGCGCCATTTCCCATTCTGTAGAAGGATAAAAAAAAGTCATCTCATCCCCTTCGGCAATAGGCTTTAGTGCAACAATATGCATCGCATGTGTATCAAAAAAGATATTGGGATCACAACTGTGATTGATATACTGTAGGTGTTCGGGATGCAACAGGATATGTTGCCCGATACCAACCTGTACCGTGAGATAACTTGGCTCAGTAACGATTTCCCTTGCAGAGAAACTGGTCACTATATCCCCCGGCTGGTATGCCTGTTGAGCGAAAAAACCTTTTTGATCGTTGATGATGTTTTGCCTGACGACGGCGAAAGTGTGATCGCTGATAGTGCGATAGTCTGCACTGGTTGGGGTTATCATATATTATTTGATATGAAAAGATATATATAAACTTTTAGGTAACAAATCCCATGGAAATAAATGTGAATAATTTAGAAGGTTAGGTGCAGATAGTTGGATTTGCCTAAAGTGGAGTATCACCCGACTGAAGCAAAGATTTGCGGGCGGCCATCACCATTCTGATATCCCCGAAGCTAACCGAGTCGTCGCATTTTCCCTTGATATTGGTTAGTGTCGGTTCTTCCAATTCGTCAATCACCGCCTGGATCATTTTTATCTTACCGGTCTCGACCAATGATTCCACCGGTATCTCGCCTTTCTCAATATACCCCGCAAGATGCTCCTGTATGGTGCCGGTCTTGAGGTTACGTTCCGTGGCGATCTGTTCCACCGACTTACCCTCCCGGAACATTTGAAAGGACATAGCTTTTGTATTCGTCTTGACCAGTTTGGGCTCTTTGGTTCCGGCTTTCTTTTTGGCCGCCGGCTTTTCCTCCACCAGGGATGTGAGGCCTTTCTTATGGCAGTAAGAAATGATGATATCTAAAAAGGACTGGCCGTATTTTTCTATTCTTGCCTTACCAAAACCCTTAATATTCTTTAGTTCAGACAGGGTTTGGGGTAGATACCGGCTCATCTCAAAAATGGTGTTACTGCCCGCAACCATATAAATAGGCAGACCTGATTTGGAACAAAGCTCATCCCTCAGCATTTTAAGCTGCATATACAGGGCGGGATGCGGTGTCTGTTCCCGGGATTGGGAAGATCCATACGAATTCACCGAGAAAGTTGGTAACCTGAAACCCTGCTTCAGGGAATGGTATTGTTCAACGGTAAAAGCATTACCGAGACCAAGGATCAAATGCTTTTTCAGGCTTAGCTGCGCGAAGATCTCCTTTAGGGAATCATTATATTCCTTAGCATGCTGGCCGCTATCGGTACCTGCCACTGAACTGTGTATGTAATCAATGCATTCTTCAAGCTTTTCTTTGAAATAAGGGACCGCAGCTTTTACTCTTTCACGCGCCAGTTCTTCATCAAAGGGCTGGCTTGAATAGATGCCCTGCAATTGAGCCTGGAACCTGGCGCCTACATCGTGCATAGCCTGGACATATTCCTGGAGCCTGCCTAACCATTCCGGTGTCCCTTCCGTGAAAGAGGTATTATGCTGCAGGACATACTCCACCAATGCACCGCAAGTGGCGTTACTAAGACCAAAATCGTAAAGTGTCTTAAGCAGCGATAATTCATAATTTCTACTGGCCTCCCTCAACTCTTCCGCGATAGTTTGTGTGTCCTGTTCTCTTTTTGAAAAAGCCACGATCCGGTTGTCGAGGGTGAGGCTGGTTGATCGGACCCGGGTTTCCAACACCATTCCAGATAAACTGGTACAGCGGCTCAGTGCCACGTAGACCTGTCCGGGTGCAAAAGCCTCCCCGGCATCGATGATCGCTTTTTCAAAGGTGAGACCCTGGCTTTTGTGAATGGTGATAGCCCAGGCAAGTCGCAGGGGGAATTGGGTAAATGAGCCCAGCACGTCCTCGTCCACTTTCCGGGTTTTCTGGTCCAGGACGTAACGGATATTCTGCCAGGTTTCCTTTTTTACTTCGATCTCCGTTGGGTCGTCCGCGCATTTCACAAATACTTTATCTGGCTCAATCCTGGTCACCTCACCGATCTTTCCATTATAATAGCG